>DATJUS010000049.1:0-77865 GCA_035502175.1 Rhizomicrobium sp. | reverse complement strand
GAGATCGGAGACCCGCACGCGCTTGGCATCCGCTGCTTCGTGAATGGCGAGAAGCGCCAGGACTCCAACACCCGCAATCTGGTCTTCAATGTCTTCGACCAGATCGCGCTCCTGACGGAAGCCATGACTTTGGAACCCGGCGACGTGATCTTCACCGGCACGCCCGGCGGCGTCGGCTTCGCAGCCAAGCCGCCGAATTTCCTCAAAAGCGGCGATGTGGTGCGGGTCGAGATCGACCGGATCGGTGCGCTCGAAGCCCGTATGGTGCCGGAAGCCTGAGCGGCCCGACCTGTCCAATCGGTTAGGTCCGTTATCCGCCTATATTTCGGCGCGGTTCCCCTATAATGCTCGCGCTTTCAACGCGTGACGCATGAGCAAAAAGCCCATCTTCTTCGACGCCACCGGCCGGCGCGCGGCCCGTCTGTCCATCGCCGGATGGACGGCGGCCGTGTTGAGCACCGTGCTGGGCATCGCCTTCATTGCGAGCCTTGTGGTGACGTCGCCGATGGAGAGCGTCAGCTTCACCACCCGCCTGACCGCCATCCATCTTCCGGAACTGGTCAAGAAGGCGACCGATCCCGGTCTTCTGAAATCCGCGGGCCGCCTCGCCGCCGAAGCGCGCGAACGCCGCGAGGAGCGCGCGCGGCTCCGGCATCAGAAACTGATTCGCAACTCGGCGCGTGTGCTTCCCGGAATCCTCAAGCCGCAGGCCAACCGCTCACTCTCGATCGGCTTCTATGAGACCTTCGAGGAAGCGAGCTATCCCGCGCTGAAGCGTGCGCTGCCCCACCTCGACTGGGTGGTGCCGAACTGGCTCAGTCTGCAGGGCCCCGGCATGACGCTGAAGCCCGCCGTCGACCGCCGCGTCATCACGCTGGTGCGTTCGGCCAAGCCCGGCACCGCGATCATTCCGATGTTGCAGAACATCGATCACGGCAACTGGGACGGCGACGCGCTCGCGAAACTGCTTGCCGATCCCGCGCGCAGTGCGAGACTGCTGAGCGACATCGTCGCGTTCCTGTCGGCGCACCACCTCCCCGGCATCGCCATCGATTTCGAGAATGTGCCGAAGACGGCGCACAAGGACCTTCAGAAATTCCTCTCGGACATGTCGGCGGCTTTCGCGCCGCATGACTGGATCATCGTGCAGGCGGTGCCGTTCGACGACGACACCTGGCCCTATGAGGATTACGCCAACATCGTCGATTACACGATGCTGATGGCCTATGACGAGCACGACGATGGCGACGAACCGGGTGCGATCGCAAGCCAGAGCTGGTTCGAAGAAAATCTCGCCAAGCGCATGCGCGTTCTCGATCCGCAATCCACCATCATCGGCATCGGCAACTATGGCTACGACTGGCACGGCAACGCCTATGCCGACAGCTTGAACTTCCAGGATGCGGTTCTGGCCGCGCGCGACAGCGACGCCGATATCGACTTCGACGATGACACCGGCAACGCCCATTTCTCTTACATCGAAAACGACAAGTCGCGGCATGAGGTCTGGTTCCTCGACGCCGTCACCGCGTTCAACGAGATTCATTCCGCGGACAATTACCGCCCCGCCGGCTATGGCCTGTGGAAGATCGGCAGCGAAGACCCGTCGGTCTGGCCGGTGATGGGGCAGCGCTACAACCAGCCCGCGCCGGACAGCATCCGCCACATTCCCGTGAGCCAGGACGTCGACTTCGAAGGCGCGGGCGAAATCCTGCGCGTCGAGTCCCATCCGACGCCTGGCGCCCGCAGCATCGAACTCGACAAGCAGACCGGCGCGATCACCGACGAAAGCTACACGACGATCCCGACCAGCTATGTGATCCATACCATCGGCCAGGTGCCGGGCAAGATCGCGCTGACCTTCGACGACGGCCCCGACCCCGAATGGACGCCGCCGATCCTCAACATCCTGCGTGAGAAGAACGTCAAGGCGACCTTCTTCGTTATCGGCGAGAACGCCGAGGCCAATCCCGGTCTTGTCGAGCGCATCCTGCGCGAAGGCCACGAGATCGGAAATCACACCTTCACGCATCCGAACCTGTCGGACACGCCGGATGCCGGCGTGTCGCTGGAGCTGAATGCGACACAGCGTCTTGTCGAGGCGCTGACCGGACGTTCCATGCGTCTGTTCCGGCCGCCTTATCTCGGCGACGCGGAGCCGGCATCGGCCGATGAAATCGCGCCCGTCGAGATCGCCCAGAACCTCGGCTACATCACTGTCGGCGAACACGCCGACACCGAGGATTGGCAGCTCCCGCCGCCGGAAACGATGATCCGCACCGCGATGGCGGAAGTCACCAACCCCAACCCGGAATTCCGCGGCAACATCATCCTGCTGCACGATTCCGGCGGCGACCGCTCGCGCACGGTTCAGGTTCTCGGTCCGCTGATCGACACGCTGCGTGCGAAGGGTTTCAAGCTTGTGCCGGTCTCCGAACTGGCCGGACTCACGCGCGATCAGGCGATGCCGCCGCTGTCGCCGACCATCGCGCTTCTGACCGACCGCGTCGTGTTCCTGTCGCTCAGCTGGCTCGGACAGGCGTTCACGATCTGCTTCATGATTGCGATCGCACTGGGCATCTCGCGCCTGATCGTCCTGTGCGGCCTCGCCTTCTGGAACCGCTACAAGAATTCGAAGATCGTGCCGCCGGCACCAGACGCGGCTGCGCTGCCAGTGACTGTTCTGATCCCGAGCTTCAACGAAGAAGTCGTCATCGCAACCACCGTGGAGCGCATTCTCGCCAGCGACTATCCGGGGCTTGAAGTCATCGTCGTCGACGACGGCTCGAAGGACCGCACCGTGGAGGTGCTCAATGCCCGCTTCGGCACCGATCCGCGCGTGACGATCCTCAGCCAGGAGAATTCCGGAAAGGCGACGGCGCTCAACACAGGTCTTGCGCGCGCCAAAGGCGAGATCGTCGTCGCCCTCGACGCCGACACGCTCTTCAATCGCGACGCGATCTCCCGTCTCGCACGCTGGTTCGCCGATCCGGCTGTCGGCGCCGTGGCCGGCAACGCCAAAGTCGGCAACCGCATCAACATGATCACCCGCTGGCAGGCGCTCGAATACATCGTGGCACAGAACCTCGAACGCCGCGCGCTCGCGGCGATGGACACGCTCACCGTGGTGCCCGGCGCGGTCGGCGCCTGGCGGCGGTCCGTACTGCTCAGCCTCGGCGGCTTTCCGCTCGACACGCTCGCCGAAGATCAGGATCTGACCATTGCCGTGCAGCGTGCGGGCCATCGCGTGCTGTTCGACGCGACCGCCATTGCGCGCACGGAAGCCCCGGCGACCTTCCGCGGCCTCGCACGCCAGCGTTTCCGCTGGGCTTACGGCACCCTGCAATGCCTGTGGAAGTATCGCGACGTCACGTTCAATCCGCGTTACGGCGCGCTGGGCCTGATCGCACTGCCGCAAGTGTGGCTGTTCCAGATCGCACTCTCGGCGCTCGCACCACTCGTCGATTTCATGTTCCTGTGGCAGGTGATTACGGCGCTGCTGAACTACCTTCAGCATGGCGCCGAATTCAACCCGGCCAACGTGCAAAAGATCGGCATCTACTACTGCATCTTCATGGTGGTCGATCTGCTTGCCGCCGGCGTCGGATTCATCATGGAGAAGCGCGAGCAGTGGAGCCTTCTGTGGTGGCTCATGCTGCAGCGCTTCGGCTATCGCCAGTTGATGTATTACGTGGTTGTCCGCTCGATCTTTGCGGCGCTGCGCGGCCCGTCCGTCGGCTGGGGCAAGCTCGAGCGCGCCGGCACGGTGAAAGCCGAAGCGCATTAGCGCGGCACGAGGAAAACCCCTTCGTCGTTTGCGTGGTCGATGCGATAGAATTTCAGGATGGTCTGCTTGATCCGTTGCGTCAGCGCGAAGTCGTCAAGGGAATCGAACGCGACGGCGCCGTAACGCCTGACCGCAATGTTATGGACAAGCGTATCGTCGGATTGCCTGTGCGTGGCATAGGCCTGGCCAATATTGAAGACGTCCACTTCTTCGCGCTTTCCCGCCCAGTAACAGAGCGCGAGCGTCTCGCACAGCGCCGGCCCTTTCTGCGCCTCAAGGAACGCAATATCGGATCGGCCGGTCGCTGTTTCCTCCCGCATCGGATGCAGCCAGAAGTCGCGCTCAAGCCACGCGCTGTCCCAATTGAGCACGATCCCGACGATGAGCGGCAGCATATAGGCCGCAGCAACAAGACCGCGCATCGCTTCGCTTGGCGCGAGGCGATCCAGCACGAGAGCCGTCGCAAGCCCGAGCGCTATCATCGCATCGAACCAGATGTTCATATCCACCCCGGCACCACCTGCGAAGCCAATGCCAACCGCGATCGCCACGGCGGCATAGATCGCACAAAGGACAACGCCGCTGTCGCGGCGGCGCAGATAGAGCAACACGGCAAGGCCAAACAAAGAAACGTCAGCCCAGAGAAGCCAATTGCGCACAGCGTTCGACAACAGAGCGAAGGAATAGGTTCGCGGGGAATTCAGCACGCCGAACAGATCAATGTGATACGCGATCCGGAACAACACGAGACCTGCCAGTCCGAAGACGATCCCCGCGCCCGCAAACCACACGGCGCTGCGACGATCGGACACTGCAAGCCAGAGCGTCAGCGCAAGCGGCAACGCCACCAGATTGTGCTTGATGAAGAAGGCGAGTGACATCAGGAGCGCCGCCGTGACGAGCCTCGCCGGTGTACGCCGCTCGTCCACCAGCAGCAGCAATCCTCCCATTGCGACCGCATGGCCGAGCAGCTGCGGATCGTCCATGCCGACGTAGTCCGTAAAGATCAGCAACCCGGCAACGAACGCCAGCGCAGCGAACACAGCGGGCGCAACGCTGCTCTTCATTCGTCGCGCGGCGAGATAAATCCCTGCGGCGATAGCGAGCGTTGCCAGCAACGACAGAATGCGCGCGGCGACGATGTTGTCTCCGATCAACGAGCCAAGTGCACCGACGACATAGAACGATAGCGGCGGATAGTTGTTGAACAGGAAGCTGTCCCGTGGCGGGTAAAGCGCTCCGCCTGTCATCGCCTGCAGTGCATGGTAGGCGTTCCAGCCTTCGTTCGGATCGAGCGGCACATGCAGACCGGCGATCGCCGCGCTCCGCAGCACGCCGACAACGCAGAACAGTGCGAGCGCACCGATGCAAATACGAAGGGGCAGCCTGTTGCTCATTTCCCGGTGCAGGCGTCGTCTGGAACGATGTCGTAGAGATCGTAGAAGCTTCCCGCATGACGCAGCTTCAGCATCGGGGGGATCGCGCTACGCGGTCCGTTCAAATGGATCACGATGGCGACGTCGTAATGGCACTGAAAGCGCATCAGATAGGGAAAGACGTTCTTGATATCCTCATCCTGGTCGGCCCGACCCGCGGCGAGGTCTTCGAGTTCATCGATGTCCGGCGGCGATCCTTGTTGTGCCGAGGCGGCGGCAATGGACTGGTATTCGGGGTTCAAGCGCACGACGTGCTGGTCGCGGGTCGTGAACAGCAGCGGCGTGAACACGCCGGGATCGACGATCGCGTATTCCGCCATGTGCCAATAGGGCTGATCCGAGCGGAAGCCGATGGCGTCGCCGTCGAGAACGGTGAGAAGCTTCGTGCCGGGTTTGAGCGTTCGTGCGGCTGTGCGGAACTCATTGAATTCGCCGTCATGCGTGCGCCAGTCCTGCGCCAGCACCGCCGCATTGACGAGGATGGCAGCACACGCAGCCGCCGCAAGCGTGAGCGCGGCGCCGCGCTCCAGACGGAATTCCAGCGACGCGAACACCAATGCGCCGAGTACCGCCGGCAACCGCAGATCGACGCCCCATCCACCCATCGCCCATTCCGGCGCGAACACGGTAACGATCGCAAGGACCGGCAGCACGAACAGCATCCGGCGATGCACACCGATCCAGCCGCGCCAAAGCCCGGCGACCAACAGGATTGTCAGCAATGCCAACAACACGAAGGATGCGTTGTCGTAGGTCAGTTGCAGCGCTGCTTCGAGCCGGTCCAGCAGCCTGTCGAGAGTATTGAAAGCGACACCGCCTGCGCCGCCCCGCGGTTTCAGAAACACAAAGGCGAATGCCGCAGGAACGAACGGGATCGCGACCGTCAGTGCGCGGCGCAGCGTCGCCCTCATCGAGAAATTGCCGGCCAGCCCATCCAATTCGAAACAGGCAATGAACAGAAGCAGCACCGCCATCGCAAACAGGTGCGCGAAATAAAGCGCCGTGACGGCGAGGATGAACCCCGCCATCTGCGAGAATGTTCGCCGCCTGTCCGTCGCGATCCAGGCGGCAAACACGAGGAACGCGGCGCCCATCGCAAAATAGTAGTTGAGAAAGCCCCAGGTAAAGTTGGCGTTGTAGGCGAACAACGCCGCGAACAGCGGCGCGATGCCCACGCGCCCGTACAGCGCACGGTGAATCAGCGCCGGCCCGATCACCCACATCGCGACGCCTGCCGTGATGAACAGCTTCGTCGCGGTCTCCAGACCGATGAGATGCGACATCGGCGGGATCAGGATCTCGCCGGCGAGATTGGGGATCCACGCCCAGTGGATCGAATAGAAGCTCGAAACCGCGGCCGCCTTCGCATCTGTCGCGATCAGGTAATAGCTCGCGAGATGCGCGGGATAGTCGGGCATCGGCGGCGCAGTCACGCACCACAGCGGCAACGCCATTACCAGCGCGGCAAGCGCGATGGCGACCGTTTCCCCGTGGGTCCGCAGATATCCCGTCATGCCACTCCCCGCGTCACGGAACAGACACATAACGGGCGGGTCAGGACTTGGAAAGGTTCAAACCCGCGGCGCGCGCCGTTCCACCGGCCCGTCGTCCGTCAATGCGATGTGGGTGAGCGTCTGCTCGTCGTGATTCATGCGCCACGAAAGCAGCTTCTGCGCGTATTCGAGCACCAGTGGCAGATAGTCCGGATCGCAGGACCGATCGACGAATTCGCCGGGGTCGCGCTCCAGATCGAAGAACAGCGGCGGCAATTTGGCGAAGTGGACATATTTGTAGCGCGCGCTGCGCACGATGTTCATCGTGCACTGGTGCAGGGTGAGATCGAGTCGTTTCTCCGCGCGATCGTCCGCCGGATCGCGGAAGTCGAATTCCCAATGCGCCTCGCTGCGCCAGCGTGGCGGATCGGAATCGCCGCGCAGGAACGGATAGAGCGAACGGCCGTCGCATTGCACGGGGATTTCGAGGTCCAGCGCTTCGAGCATCGTCGGCATGATGTCGACGTTTTCGGTGAAGCGCCCGATGACCGCGCCGCGCGATGCATCCGCTACCGCGCGCGGATCGCGCACGATCAGCGGGATGTGATACGATGCATCGAAATAGCCGCATTTGCCGAGCAGCCAGTGATCTCCCATCTGCTCGCCGTGATCCGACGTAAACACGATCAGGGTCGAATCCCAGACGCCCTTCTCTTTCAACGTCGCGAACACGCGGCCCAGTGCAGCATCCACCTCGCTCATCAGGCCGTAATAGACGGCCTTCAATCGCCGCAGCTTCTTCTCGTCGGCCGGAGCGCGAAACATGCGGCGCGTCAGCTGATGCGAAAGCCAGGGATGCTGCGTCGATTCTTCTTCGGGCGTTTTCAGCCGCGAGAAGCCGGGCACGTCCGGTGGCGCGTACATCGCGTTGTACGGCTCGGGCGCCATGAACGGCGGATGCGGACGAAGGATCGACAGATGCATCACAAAGGGATCGTTCGCAGCGCGGATGTATTCGATACAGCGGTCGGTCAGGAACGCGGTGTCGTCCTTGTCCGCGGCATACGCCAGCGGCTTCGGCACCGCTGCGCCGTCTTCGTAGTCCGGTCCCGATCCGCGATGCGCGTAAGCGTGGCGGATATCGTCCGGCACCGGGATGTTTTGCGCCTTCAGCCAATCGACCCATGCTTTCGGGCGGTCACCCATCATCACGATCGGCCGGATACCCGGCAGCGGGCCTTCGTAGGTGCGCAACCACGGATCGTCGGCATCGACACCGCGCGGATCGATGCTGGTGTCCGTGTAGCCAAACAACACCGGATCATACCCCGCGGCGCGTGCCTCCTTCGCCCAGTTGGTGTGCCGCGCGTCAAGCGGCGTCCCGTTGGTGCCGGAGCGGTGATTCTGCAGATACATGCCGGTATGCAGCGACGCCCGTGACGGGCCGCACGGCACGGCATTGGCGTAATGATTGCGGAACAGAACGCCTTCCCGCGCCAGGGCATCGAGGTTCGGTGTGCGGACCATATGGCCGAGTGCCGACAGGCATTCGCCGCGCCACTGGTCGGCCGTGATGAAGAGGATGTTCAACGGTTTGCTCATCTTGCCGCCATGATATCCGCACGGGCACCGAAACGCACCGCCGCACGTTATGCTAGGTTCACGGTCAACATATCTTCACCGGAGCGACACGATGCAGCTTGGCATGATCGGGCTAGGACGAATGGGCGGCAATATCGTGCGCCGGTTGATGCGCGGGGGGCACAAATGCGTCGTGTTCGACCAGAACCCGGCCCCCGGCGCGGAACTTGCGAAAGAAGGCGCCTCGCCCGCCAAGGACCTCGCGGATTTCGTGAAGCAGCTCGAAAAGCCGCGCGCGGTGTGGGTGATGCTGCCCGCCGGTGCACCCACCGAGCAAACCGTCGAACAGCTCAGCATGCTTCTGGAAGCAGGCGATGTCGTGATCGATGGCGGCAATTCCTTTTACAAAGACGACATCCGCCGCGCCGCACGGCTGAAGACGAAGAACCTGCACTATGTCGATTGCGGCACCAGCGGCGGCGTGTGGGGGCTGGAGCGCGGCTATTGCATGATGATCGGTGGCGAGCAGGAGATCATCGAGCGTCTCGATCCAATCTTTGCGACCCTGGCACCGGGTGAAGGCAAAGTTGCGCCCACGCCCGGCCGGCCAGAAGGCGATCACGCGTCGAAAGGCTATATCCATGCTGGTCCGAACGGTGCGGGTCATTTCGTCAAGATGATCCACAACGGCATCGAATATGGAATGATGCAGGCTTATGCCGAGGGCTTCAACATTCTGTGCCATGCAGGCGACGGCACGTTACCGGAGGAGCAACGCTTCAAGCTCAATCTCCCCGACATTGCGGAAGTGTGGCGGCGCGGGAGCGTGATCCAGTCATGGCTGCTCGACCTGACGGCGGCCGCGCTCGCACAGAACCACGACCTTTCCGAATATTCGGGTTACGTCGAAGATTCCGGCGAGGGCCGATGGACGATCATGGCGGCGATCGAGGAAGCGGTGCCGGCCGACGTGCTGTCGACCGCGCTGTATGCCCGCTTCCGCTCCCGGGAGAAGGACAGCTTCGCCGACAAGATGCTTTCCGCCATGCGTCACGGCTTCGGCGGCCATCTCGAGCCGAAGAAGCCAACGTGACGAACACGATCAACGAGACGCTCCCAACACCCGCCGCTCTTGCGCGCCGCGTGGCGTCGTGGATGACGGACCTGGCGTGCGCCAGGCAGGATCGTTTCGCGATTGCGCTTTCCGGCGGATCGACGCCGCGCCTGCTCTATCAAACGCTCGCCGCGGAGCCCTATCTCGACCGCTTTCCGTGGCAGCGCGTGCATTGGTTCTGGGGCGATGAGCGTTTCGTTGCGCACAGCGATCCCGACAGCAACTATCGCATGACCGCCGAAGCCATGCTTTCGCTTGTGCCCGTGCTGCACGCGCAAATTCATCCCATTCCCACCGTCGGCATCACAGCCGAAGAAGCCGCAGATACCTATCAGAGCGAACTTCGCGCGTTCTACGGCGCGGACTTTCTCAATCCCACGCACAACCTGTTCGACATCGTCCTGCTCGGTCTTGGCGAGGACGGCCACACGGCGTCGCTGTTCCCGGGTTCGCCTGTCCTGGAGGAGCGCAACCGCTGGACAGCCGCGACGGACAAAGGCGGACAGACGCGGATCACGCTCACCTATCCGGCGCTCGAAAGCTGCGCGAATGCCGCGTTCCTGGTCAGCGGCACGTCCAAGCGCGAAATCCTCGCGCGCGTCCGAAAAGGCGACGAGAATCTTCCGGCCGCCCGTTTCCAGCCGATGGGCGATTTGCATTTCTTCACCGATTCAGACGCGGCAGGTTGCGCAGGCTGAGGCCACCGTGATTATGTCCGGCCATGCGCAAGAAGATCGTCACCATCGTCGGCGCGCGGCCGCAATTCATCAAAGCCTTCGCGCTGTCGCGCGCGCTCAAGAATGACTCGGATTTCGAGGAAGTCCTCGTCCACACCGGCCAGCATTTCGACGACAACATGTCGGCAGTGTTCTTCTCCGAGCTGGAGATTCCGCCGCCGCGGTATCACTTTTCGGTCGAGGCCGGCGCGCAGGGCGCGGTGACCGGGCAGATGCTGAAGGCGATCGAAAGCGTTCTGCTGAAAGAGCAGCCCGACGCCGCAATCGTTTATGGTGACACCAATTCGACGTTGGCAGGCGCTCTCGCCGCGTCGAAGTTGCAGATCCCCGTCGTCCATATCGAGGCGGGATTGCGCTCCTTCAATCGCGCGATGCCCGAGGAGATCAATCGCGTCGTTGCGGATCATGTCAGCGACCTCTTGTTCTGTCCCACGCGCACGGCTGTCGCGAACCTGCAGCGTGAGGGAATCACAAACGGGGTTCACCGCGTAGGCGATCTGATGCACGACGCCACGTTGATCGCGACGCCCATCGCGGAACGTGGCTCGACGATTCTGGAGGCCTACAATCTGGTGCCCGGCGGATATGGCGTTGCCACCATCCATCGCGCGGGCAACACCGACGATTCAAAAGCGCTTGGCAGCGTACTGGAATTCGTCGCGGCGCAGGCCAGGACGAGGCCAATCGTATTTCCCGTGCACCCGCGCACCGTGGCGGCGATGAAGCGCGCCGGCCTCGATCCGAACCGCGAGGGCATCCGTGTCATTGCGCCGGTCGGTTATCTCGACATGTGCAAATTGCTGCACCACGCCGCGATCGTCCTGACCGATTCCGGCGGTGTGCAGAAGGAAGCCTATTTCCACCGCGTTCCCTGCGTGACCCTGCGCGACGAGACCGAGTGGACCGAGACGGTCGAGAACGGCTGGAACCGGTTGTGGAACGGCGCGGATTACCAGCCGCGCCGCGAGATCGCGGAATATGGCGACGGCAACGCGGCCGCGGAAATCCTCGGCATATTGCGAACCGCGTTGCGCTGAACTCCGGGCCTTACGCCTTGCGGTGGTCGCGAACGTTGCTCCACATCAGGAAGCCGACGGCATAGACCAGCGCCGTGATGAACGTGATCGACAGCACGTCGAAGAGACGTTCCGGTTTGGTTGTCTCGGTCGGCAGCGACGGCGCCGAAATCGGAACGATGAACACGGATTGCTGGTTCGCGGCGCCTTCGGCGGCCGCGAGCGCCTGCTGCGCCGCGCTGAGACGCATCTCGGCGACCGACAGCTCCTGAGGATCCTTCGCGGTCTTGACCGCTTTGACGGCGTTTTCGAGCTCGCTGCGCGCGAACTTCATCGTTTGCGCCTGCATGGTCGCGTTCATGTCGTTCATGAACTTTTCGGACTCGGACACGATCGTCTGGTTTATCTGCTGCGCGCGATGGCGGTCGTAGTCGAGGACATCGATCGTCACGATGCCGACATCGGTCTGAGGATCCATCTCGACCATGAACTGATAGAACCAGAGGAAATCCTCATCGACCGAAGGCCACCACAGGCGCCAGAACGGATTGCGCTCCGATGACGAGTAGGAATCGCGCAGATGAAACTTCTTGTCGAGGATGCGCAGCATTTCCATGGAGTAGATGTACGACGTCGTTTCGGTGAGTTCGCTCGCCGATGCACCGCCGCCGATCGTGCTGCTGAGGATCGAGCTGACGCCGCTCGCAACCGTGCCCTTGTTCTGTACACTGATGATCGCCTGCGAGTCATACAGGGATTCGGCGAAGACGAAGTAATAGATGGACGACAGGAGCGCCACTGCACCGACAACCGACCAGAAGGAAATACGAAGGCTGAGCCGTCTTGCCGTATCTCCCAGCGACGCCCCGAAGGCTTTCCCAACGCCCCAGACCCCGGCAAGGCCCTGCTTCGGTTCTACGCGCGCGGTGGTGTCGGTATTGGACATTTCATTGGCCCGTCAGGGATCGGCCGCGATCCGGCAGCCCAGCGCTGCAATATGCGTCGTGGCGGCCAAATAAACAACTCATGGCACGAAGTCCATGTTTACCAGGTCTTCGAGTTCTTCCTCGGCTTCGAAGAAGTTCGTGTCGTCGCTGTCGCCCTCGAGGCTTCCGAAGAACTCCGCGGCCGCTTCCATGTTGTCGAAATAGGTCGCGCGGCCGTCCGCGAACACATAAGCCTGATCGCAGAATTGCTGCGCGGCTTTGAGATCCTTGGTCGCCAGCAGGATGCCGGCACGTTGTCCGGCGTCTGCAACGACCTCTGCAAAACGCGGCTTGTCGGATTTTCCACCGGCCGACACGGACGTCAGGATGTAATGATCGAACGGCAGGCACATCCCTACGCTGAAGGCAAAGCGCGAGAGAATCTCTCTCGGGCAACGGTCGGCGGGCGTATGCAGGAACTCCCCGAGGTTCGCCATCTCGGTCACCTTGGCGACGAACTCTTCGCTGTCGACCTCGTAGAGTCGCGCGATGAACCGCGCATTCGACGCAAGCGCATGGTGGCGGTGAAGGAACGCATTTCCGGGAATGGCCCACGAGATCGAATGCGAACGCGTGACGATGCCGCTATCGGGCGCGTCGGCAGCGCAGATCAGATCGATAATTCCCTCCAGCCCCGCGCCCTGGTGACCGAGAAACGCGACGCGCGTATTTTCTTCGATGCGGATATTGAGATCCTCATAGGTGACGCGCACCGCGCCGAGCCGGACCTTCTTCATCACATTGCGGAATTCGATCATATGTAAGGGATTCTACGCTGGTAACGCTCCAGGGACAGGCCCAGAAGCAACGTGCCGAGTATGCACTCCATGACGAAGCCGGGGCTTGCGACCGGCGAGGTGTAGGTCGTGAACCAACCCTCGCGCAGCATCTCTTCACAATGCAACACCGGATTCCAGGTGAAGTACGGCCAATACTCGGATGGGAACATGGTGACGACGAACAGCATTCCGCCGGCCATGCGATTGATGAGATTGGTGTAGCCCACGAACTGCTTGATCGGCGGAAACACGCGCATCGCCGTGCCGGTTACGAATCCGACAGACACGCCGAGCACCCACAGCGCGATCATGGCCGAGAAAACTTCCATTCCGTTGTCGGGCGGGAAAACGCCGTCATAAAAGGAAATGGGAAGAAGCAGCGTACAGAACAGCGTGAAATAAATGCAGAAATCGCTCAGTGCCGATGCGATCGCAACGTCTACCGGGGTCACACGCGGAAATTTCAGCATGCTGTCGGTCCCCGATACCGATTTGCCGACCGAACTCATCGCATTCATGAACATGTAGAACGGCACGATACCGACGATCAGGAAGGTGGTCGGGGGCATGTCGGGCGGCGTCAGGGACTTGAACGCGGAGCGCGCAATGCGCATCACGCCGATGAACATCATGGGCTCGAGCAGCGCCCACGCGAATCCGTAATTGTAGCCTTTCATCAGTCCCTGCAGCTCGTGAATGGTCAGAGCGCTGATGACGCGGAATTGCGTTCTGAGATCGGCAAGCACTGCGTGCGGCTCCTGGACCTTGTGCAAAACCCTGCAGTCGCGCCAAGCGATGGGATGCCTGCTTTTGGCGGCGAGAGCCAGCCGCTCCTAGCACGGAATTTTCTATATATTCAATATATTAAACGCCGAAGGACGATCTATGGCAGCTCGCGCGGGACTGCGAAAACGATCGGGCAGCGCACACCGAAACCCTCCTCGATGATCTTCTGGGTGAACTGGGAATTGGCGTAGATGGCAGTCGCGCGCGAAAGAATGAGTGGGAATTCACGCCTGAACCGGCTTGCCCCCGTGACATCGTCGAAATAGCCGGTCTGCTCTGGATCGCCGAGCAGTTCGTTCCAGAAATGCACCCCGTACAGGAACGGGATGTTGGTGTAGTTGAGGGCATCGGCGACGGCGAAGCCGACGCCGGATATCGCATGCACCAGCGACACGTCGTTCTCGAGCACGAATTTCCGCAAATCCGCCGTCCGGTCGCCGATAAAGGCGCAGCGCCTTCCATTGACCTCGCGTTCGTCGCCGCGCAGATCGCCGCGCGTGGCAACGATCACGGGCTCGAAACCCTGGCGCAGATGATGCTCTGCTGCGTTCTCCAGGAAATGCTCTCCCCCGCCATAGAGATCGGCACCGTTGCGCGAGATCAGAACAGCGATGCCACGCTTCGCACGCGAGGCAAGAGAGGCGGTCTCGACCGTGCCGCGCGCGCCATAGAACGGCTTCCAGCGCGCAAGCGCGATGGTGTCGTCGAGCGACGAGAGCAAGCCACTCTCCGCCAGTCCCGAGAGCGCGTCACGCCGCCAGAATTCCAGCCTGCGTCCGTCCGTCAGACCGATCTCGGCATAACCGGAGCGCCGCGCCGAACTTGCGTCCAGGAGCGCAAGAACGTCCGGTGCGATGACTTCGTCTGTGTAACCCGGAGTCGTACAGATCCAGTTTTGCGAGACCGACGCCAGCAGGAATGTCAGCGGCTGGCGGACATTGCCACTCGCCGTCGCGACACCCGACCAGTCGAAGGCGGCTAGATGCGTCACAGAGCTTCCGGCCGCGGCACCAGAGCCGGCTTCGTCTTCCGCAAGCGCCGTCAACAGGCGAAGGTTCGTCCGCGCACCGCGATGGACGGGATCGACCTCCAGAATATGGGTGTACACCGCCTGCGCTTCGTCGATCTGATTGCGCGCAACGAGCGCACGCGCCTTGATCATCAACGCTCTCGTGTCGTTCGGCGCGGCGGCTAGGGCGAGGTCTGCGGCAACGATCGCCTCGTCGTAACGGCCTGCCGTGAATAGCGCGTCGGCGTAGGGCACGCGATAGCGCATCTGCACCTGCGGATCGGACGACACGCTCAATCCGCGCAACAGCGACAGGCGCTCGCCGCGCAGATCCTGGCGGCGATCCGGCGTCATCTCGCCGCGCATCTGTTTTGCCAGAACGATGACCATTTCGCGGCGCGCGCGCACGGTGCCGTCCTCGAGGCGATCGGCGATGCGCAGATAACGCATAGCGTCTTCGAATTCGCCTTGCAGGGATTTCGCGGCGCCCGCGAGATAATTCGCTTCGAAGGACTGCGGATGCAGCGCTGCGGCCGCTGCCGTAACGCGGCCGGCGAGCGCATGATTGTGCGCCTTGATGGCGCCGCGTCCCAGTGTGGTGAGCCTTTGCTCTGCGGCGGCGCTGGTGAAGGCGCGGCGGTAAACGAACGCGCTGTCCCAATCCCCTGACTTTTCGTGACGCGCCAGCCGGTCGACCACGATGTCGCGATCGATCGCGAGCATCAGATTGGCAAGCTCGGTATCCGACAGATTGCCGATCTGCCTGAGGAGTGCCTTGTTCGGTCCGGCAGCCTTGGCATCGCGTTCGGCCTCGTCGTCCATCGCACGCTTCGCGCGCGGCGCGTGTGCGACGGGGGCACTTTCGCCAAGAGACGCCTGTCCGCTTACAATGTGCTCGTCGAAATGCGTATGCACCGCGGGACCCAGGCGCGCCAGCAACGAAAGCCTGAGCGTCGGATCGCCGGGATCCTCCAGCCGGATCGATTGCAGTTCGCCGGTGATCCACGGCTTGCGGATGGCGATCGAAAAGCCGTGCGTGTCCTCTCCCGGCCCGTCGCGGCGGATAAGAAAACGACGCCGCTTGTTCGCGGCAAAGGTTCCGCGCTCCTGGCCATCGATCACAAGGTTGAACCGCACGCGGCGGTCGGGGCGTGTTGCATCCATCAGCCAGCCCCGAAGCGAGGAGCCGGCAATCTTCAGGACGCCGCGATAGTCACCCGACATGATCCCCCTGGCAGCGGATTGGCTACCATTTTAACCACTCAGATCAGACTATTAGAGTGAACGCGAAAATGGCGGGCCGCGCAACTAGGCCGCCGTTTTTGGCGCGTAGCGCAGATCTTCACCTGCAAGCTCGAAGCGCCCCTCGAAAGCCGCACCCGACACCTCCAGAGACCAGCCGCCTCCAGTGGCGCTCAAAACCTTGAGCGCGGAAGGGGCCGGCGCATCGGACCACTGGAACAGGGTTGCGACCACACCCTTTGTCATGTGCAGCGTGCAGCGGATGCATGTCCCACCTTCGCCTTCCGGTTCGGAGGCCGTTGCCGCGCGCGTGTCGAAGGTCGCCATCAGGTTCCCGCCCTCGCCCGCGAAGCACAAAGAGGCTCCGGCAGGATCCGACGGCGTGAAGCCGGGCGCGATATGCCAAAACTGTTCGAACGACGTCTCACGTCCATCCGTCGATTCAAGTGCGTCCACAACGATCAGCGCATGCTGGCTTTTGAGATGGATTGCCGTCCGGATCACCGAGCCAGCAGGATTGGACCTGTCGATACCCTTCGCGGCAGCCCAGCCTTCGCCGCGCCATGACTTCACCAGACGCGCCTGACCCGGCGTGATGTCCTGTTCCGGAACGTAGCCGCTGCCATTGATGCGATAGCCGTTGCGCAAGGCGGCATCGAAATACGCCTCCTTGTCGCGCTTCTTCGTGCCTTCCTGCGGATCGGCGCCGACGAGGAGATCGTTCTCGCCGTGCGCGAACACCAGCGAGATGCCGCCGGGATTGTTGCGCGGCACGGAAGCCCGCTCACGATGCAGGATGACGAGCGATGAATCTGCCGATGGGCTTTGCGACGTATGACTCGCGAAATATTGCGCGTCGCGGAACACGTACGTGTCGGTGATGCGCGGCATCGGCTTTCCCTTTGGCGGGGCATTCTTGCTGAACCCCGCGCCCGCGAGCGCACGCCGGGTGCCGGCAAGCTTTTTCAGATAGGATTTCTGCTGGCTGTTGTCGAAGACAGGCGGGGCGCCGTCGCTCTTGAGCAGGGCCTCCGCGAACACCGTCATTTTTTTTGCCGCAGCCGCGACCGGCTCTTTCAGTGCGACATCGATGGTGTTGAAGTCGCCGAGCATCGTCTTGAACTGCGCCAGAAGGGTGCAGTGATCGGAGAACGTGCCATTGCGCCAGACGCCGTCCGCGGTCAGGCCAACGTTCAATTGCAGCGTCTTCAGCCGATCCATGCTTTCGGCCAGCAGCTGCTCGGCATAGGCGGTCTTGCGCAGAGCCAGCGCCAGACCGGCAACGAGTGAATCCTGCTGGATGCCGTCGAACGAGCCCACGGCATAAAAGTCCGCCGCGCGCAGGACCTCGATCATGTTCAGCAGCTCGTGAAAAACCCGAAGCAGAATGGCTTCGTCGAATTTCACATTTCGTTTCACGGCCATCCGGCAGCACAACACGAAGAGCGCGAGCACCCGCGCACGGCGCGAGACAGCATTCTCTTCCCACGCCTTTGAATTCGCGACGGGATGCCTGTCGGCAAAATCGACGATGATCTTTCCGGCGCGCGCGAGAATTTCGCCTGCGCCCACGCCGCGCTCCTTGATGAGCGCATCGATTTCGACGTTCCTGTCCGAGCTGCTGTTTCCGGCCTTGCTGTACCAATAGTTCAGAGGTCCGGCGAGGAACTCCAAGCCGAGAACCTGCGTTTCGGCCGCGCGGTTCGGAAGCTCGGCAGGCCAAGCGACCGGCAGTTCGATGCTCAGCGTCTGATCGTCCGCGATGGCGACCTTGCGATCCAGAAACGCCTGCATGGAGTCTGTCGATGCGTGCGTCCAGAGCAATTTCGGCGCCTTTGGGCTGCTCCACGAGAGTTGCGCGAGAAGATCGGATGCACTCAGAGCGCGAGCGGCGTCGAGATCGGGAGCCACAGGCCATTGCGGCCGCGACACGTTCAACTGCACCCGCCCGCCGGCAGCGATGGCCAGAATTGCGGACGCAAGCAGCTCGGCGCCGAAATCCGTCAACGCCGCGCCCTTCAGAGCCCTGTCCGCACCATGGCGGCGGAACAGCGAAGCGGTATCGACAAAGGCGCCGTCCAGCGCGCAGGCGAGCATCGCGATCGCGTGATTTTCTGCGGCAAGAGTGTCAGAGCCGTCCGGCGCGGGCATCGCGGAGCGCCCGACAAAAATGTGAAACTTCGTGCGATCTTTCGCGATGGCGTTGATGCTGGCGCCGATCTCTTCCGGACTCAAGGGCGGATCGTCAAACGCATAGATCGCGAGATCGGTTTTCCCATCGCCCGCCTCCCATAGGGGCGCGCCGCCCGCGTTTGCGAGCGCCTTTTCGATGTGCGTCCGGATTTTGGCGTCGGCGCTTTGATTCAGGCCACGCAGCGCGATGCGGATGTTGCCTGAACCGCCACCCTCGCCATCGGCTTTCCGGGCTTTGCGCCGCGCGCGCCGTCCGGTCTCCGCACCTTCTTCTTCGCCATCATCACCTTTGCCGCTTTTTCGCGCCGCCTTCTTTGCGGCTTTTGCCGCCTTCCGCTCGGCCTTGGCTTTGGCTTTCTCTTCCGGACCGAGTGCGGCCGCAGACGTGCCGTCCGCCGACGCACTGTCCTTGTTCACGGCTTTCTTGGCCTTGCGCTTCTCTTTCTTTGCAATCTTGCCGGCTTTGCGCTCCGCCTTGGCTTTCGCCTTTTCCGTATCGCCCACCGCAGCTACGGCAACCGCGTCTCCCGTGCGGTTGGCTTTGTTCGCGGCTTTTTCGGCGCGCCGCCCCTCTTTGGCCTTTGCACGGTCTTCGTCGCCCGCGACAGCTTTGCTGGCGGCGGCATCGCCTTCTCTGCGCTTTGCCTTGTTGGCGGCCTTCTGCGTTTTGCGCTCCGCTTTGGCCTTGGCCCGATCTTCGCTGCTCAACGCCGCGACAGGTTCCGTGCTTTCGACGGCATGTTCCGCGCGGCTCGCCTTCTTCTCGGCCTTCTTGGCCTTGCGGTCGGCCTTGCTCGCTTTTTTTTCGGCTTTGCGTTCCGCCTTGGCTTTCGCTCGCTCTTCGTCGCTCGCGGGTTTCGCGCTGTGCGTCGCAGCGCTTTGCCCTACGGACGCAGAACGTCCTCGCTTCGCCTTTTCAGCTTTGCGCGCGGCCTTTTTCTTGCGAGGCTTTTTTGGAACCGAGGCATCGGCGCCTTCAGGCTCGACAACCTTCGAACGCCGCGTCTTGTTCGTGAAATCGCTTTGATCGTCTGACATTCAGGATTCTGAAGCCGTTCGCGGCATTACGCGCCGGCGGCGCTCAACCGTCTGAGACCGTCCTGCGCACGTTGATCGCCGGGGGAAAGCTCAAGCAGCGCATTCCAGTGCAAACGCGCCGCCGCCATATCGCCGGCCCGTTCGGACGCGCGCGCGAGACTGAGACGGCACCACTCCATGCCCTGCTGCGCTTCGTCGGAATAGGGATCGACCGATTTGAGAAGTCCCCAGGCCTCGAGCGCGCCGCCGAGTTTCTCGACGCTGTCCGCGCTCTGGGCAACATAGCGGGCGCAATCGCCGAGATTGCGGACACTCTTCTCCATGTCACCGCCGGCGCGGTGATACGCGGCCCACATGCGGCAGGCCTCGAGCCATTGTCCCTTGCCCTGCGCATCGCGCGCGCCGCGCAACGCCGCATTCTCAAGACCGCGCAGCACGCGCGCGTCACCCGGGTGGCGCACGAGCAGCGCATCGAATCGCTTCACCGACTCCGCGTAGTCGCCCGCGCGCAATGCCAGACGCCCCAGGCGCAGCGAGCGCGACATCGATCCCGAACCGATCTTCGGCCCTTCGATTTTTTTCCACGCCTCGAAGGCTTCGGGGAACCTGCCTTCTTCTTCGAGACGATACGCGCCCATGATCGCCGCGGAACGCGGCGACAGCTTGGCGATGACGGGAGACAGCCAGAAGCGGCCGCTGCGAAAGGCGCGGACGGGGCCGGCTGCGAGTGCGATGAGGTCGTTTGCCATTTTCGGGCGCATTAATTCCGGAAAATGTGCGCCGGTGCAACACACTTCGCACGAATTAACGATGCGAAATCAGAGGAACCGGGGCCGGTCGCGGATTAACGCATAATCGGCGCTATAGGCCTTCCTGACCTTGTCGATCTGGGCGGCCGTCAGATCGTTGCGTTTCAGGATCTCGGGGCTTTCATTTTTGTGGCCGAGATCGACGTCGCCCAGTTCCAGCCGCGCGCAGATCTTCGGAAATTCCTCGGCCAATGTCGCGAGATCGACGAGGTAGCTGACGCGCAACCGGCCGTGCTCGTCCTCGAAGCGCTTGCATTGCGGTCGGGCCTGCCAGCTGCGTTCGCACCACGGCCCGAGAAATTCCTCGAAAGACATGCCTTTTGTGGATTGCTGCTTGCCATCGAAGGCCGGCTTTTGATGCGAATTGTAAAGGCTGAGCAGGAAGTCGACCGGATCGCGGAGGACGCCGAACACGAAGAACTCTTCGTACGGAATATGACGCTTGATCCAGGAGAACTTGTTCGAGATTGCCGAGAGCCCGTCATGCTTGCCGAACTTTGTCGCAGATATCTTGATCTCGGCGGAATAGCCGATGGCGGCCTCGATTGCCGTGGACGCGGTTTTGAGATTCGCGACAAAGATGAACTTATGCGACAGGCTGAGCAGCATGTGGGCATCTCTAACCTGAAATAGGGGAGCGCGACAACGCCTCGTTACGCCAGCGTTTTGCGGATCGCCTCCATGCGCGTCTTCAATGTTTTGCCGAATGCATCGCGCGAATATCTAGCGACGATATCCTCACGTGCCCGTGACGCTTTGGCGCGCGCAGCATCGTAGTCATCGAACACGGCGCGCATTTGCCGTGCAGCATCGGCGACATCGGCGTCGGCCCACACCGCATTTTCGCATTCCCAGCGGGCCCCACCCGAAGGAACCGGGATGAGCTTGTAAGACACGGGATAGGATGTCTCCTCGGTCGCAAAATCCGCATTGCCCGAATAGCCCGTCGCGATCACCGGTGTGCCGAATGCCATCGCGTCGGACATCAGATAGCCAAAGCCCTCCGAGCGATGCAGCGACACCACGCAATCGGCGTCGCGGACGAGCGCGGTCATCTCCTCATTGGTGAGGCGCTGGTTGACGATCCGGACGCGCTTGTCGCCTGCGCTCGCGCCGAGCGTATGCTCCCACTGTTTCCACGCATTGCTCCAATGCTGCGGATTGACATTGGAGGTCTTCACCACCAGTTCGACATTCTCATCGACACGGAAGGCGTCCTGGAACGCCATCACGACGGCCAGGGGGTTCTTACGCTCGATCGAGGAGTCGAAATCGAACGTCGTCACGAAGGTGAAGGGCGAATGCTTCTTCTCCGGTCGCTCACGCTTCAGAAATTCTTCGTCGCCATTGAACAGGCCTTTGCCCACGACATATGTGGGTTTGAGCGGAGCATAGATGTCGGCGACATAACGCGTCGGCGCCCAGATCTCATCGACCAGAGCGATGCCGAGCTGCTGCACGGTCGGCGCGGTCGAGACCTCCCACAGGAAAAAGCCGCAGGTATAGGTATCGAGGAGAATACCGCGGCGGTCTTTCAGGAAGAAATCCGGTGCGTCGTTGGCATTGACCGCGAGCACCGCGACCGGTTCGGAGCGGCAGGCTTCACGCCAGCGCACGATCTGGTCGCTGACAGTGTTCGCATGGGTGTCGAAATCGAGCCCGGTCACCTTCATGCCCGCCGTTTCAAGGCCGGCTTTCAGCATTCCATAGTTCCGGCCAAGCCCCGTGTCCCTTCCGGCATGACCGATCAAAAGGACATCCTGCTGCGCTTCGGCCACGGACGCGGCATAGCGCGGCAGTTCGCTCTTCATAGCGTCCACGAGCGACGGCGTGGAGCTCAAGGCTGCGACGACACGTGGAAGAATGCCGTCATTGGTCAGAAACGGCGCGAAATACGGCAGATGCTCCGAGCTTTTCGGCAGGAAATTCTGCAGCCGGTCGAAGATGAAGAATATGCGGTCGATGAAATTGCCGAGGTCGAAGGTTCGGCGGTATTCGCTCGACTTCGACCACACCATTTTCAGGAATCGCGTGATCGGTGCGCCGGAAAGATTATCGCTCGAGATCACCTCGTTGAGATAGGCGACGATCTCAGGACGCTGGCATGCGGGCGGCACGCGGCGCGTGCCGGGAAGCTTGGTCACATACCACCAGCAGAACTCGTCGAAATCCGGCGACTGGACCAGCGAGAATTTCGGACGGTCCTGCATCATCGCAAACGACGTCATCACGTCGAGCGGTTTGCCGCCACCGAGCGACATCGCGGTCTTGCCAAGCCGTGCCGCCAAATCTTCGCCGACCGGCGTTTCGACCGCAGGCCGCCAGTCGGACGCAAAACGGAAATACCCCTGCGCGATGTTACAGAGCTCGAAATCGTTCGTCAGGGTATCGAGATTGAGAAACCGCCGGTCGAGATGAAAGCGGAAATACTCTTCACGGAAAAGTCCGGCCTTGCTGTCACGCGGCGCGGCGTCCGTCCGCATGGCGTTGGCAATAGCAGCGCCGAGATCGACCGCACCTTCGCAGAAGAACGGCGCGTAACGCGGCTTTGCCCAATGCGCGACGTAGGTGGTCAGCGCCTCGATCACATCGGGACGTTGTCCAAGCTTTTCCGCAACAAGCGCTGCGAGCCGACCAAGTTTGCGTTTCTCGCGTGCATAAAATGCTTCTGTTTGCGCAGCAGGAACCAGAGAAGGCAGTAACTGAATCATACCGAGCGCCGCTTCGGCTTCGGCGGTGTGATGGAATTTGTCCGCAAACGCGCGATACACGTTCGCCGCAGCCGACGCGCCGTCGACAAAGCCGTTTGTGTCGGGGATCGAGAGTGCTGTCACACGCTCGGTCGGCATCGCCGCGAACAGCCGTGCGAACTCTGCGCGCACGGGCGCCGATACGCCGCCGGACTGCTCATAGACACGTAGCAGATGGTCTGTCTGGCCGCGGCGTTCGAGATAAGGGATGAGTGTGAGAAGCGACTCGTCATCCCAGCTCACAAATCCTGCGACCCCGCGGTCCACGGCCGCCAGCACGCTGTCGAGCAGGTCGGACGCAATGAGATGCGGAAGAAGTGCGGGGGCCACTTCTTCTTCGTCTTTCTCCGGCAACGCGGCGAGCGCAAACGCGAGCTCGGAATCGAGTTTGCCTGGCGCGATGCGGCGAAGCAGAAACGAGAAATCCTCGGCCAGCTCCTCGCGGAAGGAGCCGATCCGGATGATGCGGCCAACCGCGGCTGCGGCGTCGTCGTAACGCTCCAGCGCCAGCAGGGTGAGGAATACGCGCTCGGCGGCAAGGGCCGTTGGCTTCGCCTGGAAGGCCGCGTTGTAATGGGCGAGCGCTTGCGGAAGCAGTCGCGCCTCGGCCATCACACGACCGGCATTGTAGTTGAAAGCGTAGTCGCCGCGGCGCGTTGCCGACATTTTCTCGAGCAGCTGCTCGGCGGCCGGCGTCGAACCCGTCTGCACAAGCGCACGCGCACGTTCGACGATCACGAGTTCGCCGGTTTTGGCGTCCAGCGGTGCGGCATCGGTGGCGGCCAGAACGACGTCCTGCCGGTCGAGCTTGTTCAGTTGCGTGAGCAGCTTTCCGGCCACGGCCTTCTGCGCGAGCATCTGGCGGAACTGCGCCAGTGCGGCCGCGCTGTCGGCATCGTACCGGCGGACGAATTGCTTCGCCGCCGCATCCGGTTCGGCGCCAAATTGTTCTTCCTGCGCGGCCATCGCGGCGTTGTAAGGAACGCAACGGCCCTTGGGAAGTCTTTACAACGGCGACGCGGAAAGGCAGTTCAGACGACATGGCAAAGAAGGCGGCGAAACGTTCGACACCTGCGGGACCCATGCCCAAGGTCATCCTGTGCGTTGGCCTGAAGAGCAGCGGATCGACCTGGCTCTACAATGTGGTCATCCAGCTTCTGAAGGAAAAATACCGCACCGGCGTAATCTCGTTCTACGCCGATGACTTCGCCATGTTCCCGCCTGACACGGAGGGCGCGCACGTGATGGTGATCAAGGCGCACGAACCGTCCCAGGGATTGGTCTATCTCGCGCGCCTGACGCGCGGGCAGATGTTTCTCACGCTGCGCGAGCCGCGCGATGCCATCGCGTCCTTGATGCAACGCTTCGGACATGCATTCGAAGGCGCGCTGGATGAAACCGGGCGCCAGTCGCAGCGCATCGCCGAACTCGATCGCACCGAGGCAATGACGACCTATCGCTATGAAGATGGCTTTTTCGACCGTTTCAAAACCATCGGCGAAATCGCCGATGTGCTGAACGTCAAGATAAGCAAAGCGGCACGTGAGCGCGTCTATCGTTCGCTGACGCGCGATTCCGTGCGGCAGACTATCGGGAAGTTCAAAAAGGCCGGCAAGTTTGGGAAGAAGCCAAACGCCAACAGCTTCGACACAGAAACCCAATGGCATCCGGGCCATGTCGGCGACGGCAAGATCGGAAAGTTCGAAGGCGTGCTGTCAGCCGCACAACAAAAGAAAGTGCTGACCGCCACCAAGGACTACGCGAAACGCTTCGGTTATCTGTCGCGGAAGAAGTAATGCCAGGCGGCGAGCCATGACACGCCGCCCATCGCCACCGCGCCGGCAATGGCGATGAACAGGTCCGCATCGCCCGTGTATCGGAAGATGAGGATGTAGGCGATCATGGCGATCGCGACCGCGATCACATGCGGCCATGCCCAATGGGGTTTCTTCTTTTCCGGCGTCGGGTTGTTGTCCATGGCGTCCTATAACATGTCAGGGCAACAGGGCCGACACATATTTGCGCAACGCACCCGAGCGCACATGCGCGGTGATCGCGGCAATGTCCGGCGCGAAGTAGCGGTCGCGCTCATAGCTGCCGACCAGCGCGCGAACTTCGTGCGCCGCCGCTTCCAGCGGTTCGGAGCTCTTGAGCGGATGGCGGAAATCGAGACCCTGCGTCGCTGCCAGCAACTCGATAGCCACAACGGCCGCCGCATTCTCCGCCATATCGTGCAGGCGCCGCGCGCCATGCGTCGCCATGGAGACATGATCTTCCTGGTTCGCGCTGGTCGGCACCGTGTCGATGGAGGCCGGGTGCGCGAGCATCCGGTTCTCTGCCACCAGCGCCGCCGCTGTCACCTGTGCGATCATAAAGCCGGAATTAAGACCGGACTCTTTCACCAGGAACGCCGGCAACCCGCTCATCTTCGGATCGACGAGAATGGCCGTGCGTCGCTCGGAGATGTTGCCGATCTCACACAGCGCCATCGCGAGCTGATCGGCGGCGAACGCCACCGGCTCAGCGTGGAAGTTTCCGCCCGACACGATCTCGGTTTCGCTCAAGACCAGCGGATTGTCGGTGACGCCATGCGCTTCTGTCAGAAGGGTACGCGCCGCCATGCGCATCTGGTCGAGCAGCGCGCCCATCACCTGCGGCTGGCAGCGAAACGAGTACGGGTCCTGCACCTTGTCATCGGCACTTGGCGCGCGATGGGACTCGCGGATTGCGCTCCCCGCGATCAACCCGCGCAACGCGGCAGCGACATCGATCTGGCCCTGCTGACCGCGTAGTTGATGAATGCGCGCATCGAACGGCGTGTCGGAGCCTTTCAGCGCATCCGTCGACATCGCGCCCGCGACGATGGCGGCAGCGAAGACCTTTTCGATCTCGAACAACCCACTGAGCGCCAGCGCGGTCGAAACCTGCGTGCCGTTTAGCAAGGCGAGACCTTCTTTCGGCCCGAGCACCAACGGCTTCAAACCGGCTATTTCCAGCGCCTTGGCTGCTGGAACGATCTCGCCCTTCACGCGCGCCTCGCCAACGCCGATCAACAGCGCAGCCATATGCGCGAGCGGCGCGAGGTCGCCAGACGCACCGACGGACCCTTTCGACGGGATGCACGGATAGACTTCGGCTTCCACAAGCTTCTGCAGTGCCAGCACCGTCTCGCGCTTCACACCCGATGCGCCGCGCGACAGCGATGCGGCTTTCAAAACCAAGATCAAACGAACGACCTCATCGCTCAGCAACGGCCCGACGCCGCAGGCGTGGCTGAGCACGAGATTGCGCTGCAATTCCTCGAGGTCGTTCTTCGCGATGGAGGTATTAGCAAGAAGACCGAAGCCGGTGTTCACCCCATAGACCGTATCGCCGCGGGCGACGATGTCCGCAATCGTCTTCGCGCCCTTGTCGATGGCGGCGAGCGTCGCGGCTGAGAACTCCATCCGCACGCTCTGCTCATAAGCATTGCGCAGCGCCGCGAGCGGCATGTCGCCGCCGATGTTCAAGCTCACGCTCATGCGATGGACGGCAGATTGAGGTGATTTTCGTGCGCGGCTTCGATCGCGATCTCGTAGCCCGCATCGGCATGGCGCATGACGCCGGTCGCCGGATCGTTCCACAGCACGCGCTCCAGTTTCGTGCGCGCGTCTTCGGTGCCGTCGGCGACGATCACCACGCCTGCATGCTGCGAGAAGCCCATGCCGACGCCACCGCCGTGATGGATCGACACCCAGGTCGCGCCCGACGCGGTGTTGAGAAGCGCGTTGAGCAGCGGCCAGTCGGACACCGCGTCCGATCCGTCGCGCATCGATTCCGTTTCGCGGTTGGGGCTCGCCACCGATCCGGAATCCAGATGATCGCGGCCGATGACGATGGGCGCTTTCACCTCGCCCTTTGCGACCATGTCATTGAACATCATGCCGGCGCGGTGACGGTCGCCGAGACCGATCCAGCAGATACGCGCCGGCAGGCCCTGGAACGCGATGCGCTCCTTCGCCATATCGAGCCAGCGATGAAGGTGCTTGTTCTCCGGGAACAGTTTCTTCATCGCTGCGTCGGTCTTGAAGATATCTTCCGGATCGCCCGACAGCGCGGCCCAGCGGAAGGGACCGATGCCGCGGCAGAACAATGGGCGGATATAGGCCGGCACAAAGCCCGGAAAATCGAACGCGTTCGCGACGCCCTCGTCCTTCGCGACCTGGCGGATGTTGTTGCCGTAGTCGACCGTCGGGATGCCCTGCTTCGCGAAATCGAGCATCGCGCGCACATGCTTGGCGATGGATTTGCGTGCGGCGCGGCCTACGGCATCCGGATCGGAGACGCGGTTCGCTTCCCATTCCGCGAGCGTCCAGCCTTCCGGGAGATAGCCGTTGTTGGGATCGTGCGCGCTGGTCTGATCGGTGACAGCGTCAGGTTTGATGCCGCGACGGATCATCTCCGGTAAAATCTCCGCCGCGTTGCCGACGAGGCCGACGGAGATCGGCTTCTTCTCCTTCACCGACTTGTCGATTAGCGCCAGCGCCTCGTCCAGCGAAGACACACCGACATCGAGATAACGCGTCTCCAACCGCTTCTCGATGCGCGACGGCTGGCATTCGATTGCAAGCATCGACGCGCCGGCCATCGTCGCGGCGAGCGGCTGCGCGCCGCCCATGCCGCCGAGGCCCGCGGTCAGAATCCATTTGCCGGAAAGATCGCCGCCGAAATGCTGGCGGCCCATCTCGACGAACGTCTCGTAGGTGCCCTGAACGATGCCCTGAGAGCCGATATAGATCCACGATCCGGCCGTCATCTGGCCGTACATCATCAGACCTTTCTTATCGAGCTCGTTGAAATGCTCCCAGTCGGCCCAATGCGGAACAAGATTGGAATTCGCGATCAACACGCGCGGCGCACCCTCATGGGTACGGAACACACCGACGGGCTTTCCCGATTGCACGAGCAAAGTCTCGTTCGCTTCGAGCGTCTTCAGCGTTTCGACAATGCGGTCGAACGCAGGCCAGTTGCGCGCCGCCTTGCCGATGCCACCATAGACGACGAGGTCCTGCGGCCGCTCCGCAACCTCTGGATCGAGATTGTTCATCAGCATCCGCATCGCGGCTTCGGAATACCAGTTCTTGCAGGTGATCTCCGGCCCGCGGGGCGCGCGAATGACGCGCGTATTTTTCAAATCGCTCATGTGTTCGTCTCTTTGTCGGAGCGCCCTCGCACATAGCGGTCGAGGAGCAGATCGGTGCCGATCCAGTAGCAAAGCTCGGACGGATCGGAAACCCGCCACACCGCGAGATCAGCGGATTTTCCGGTCTCCAGCGTGCCGATATCGTCGCGGCCCAGCGCCTTCGCGCCGTTGCGCGTCATGCCGGCCAGCGCTTCGTCGGGCGCCAGACCGTACAGCGTACACGCCATGTTGAGCGCAATCAGCGGCGATGCCACCGGCGACGTGCCAGGATTGCAATCCGTCGCGATGGCGAGCGGCACGCCGGCGCGGCGCAGCACATCGATGGGCGGCTTCTTCGTTTCGCGCAGGAAGTAGAACGCCGTCGGCAGCAGCACTGCTGCCATGCCGGCTTTCGCCATCGTGGCCACGCCTTCATCGCAGAGATGTTCGAGATGGTCCGCGGAGAGCGCGTTGTACTTTGCTGCGAGGATCGCGCCGCGCGAATTGGACATCTGCTCGGCATGGAGCTTCACACGCAACCCGTGCGCTTTCGCAGCAGCAAAGACACGCTCCGTCTCTTCCAGCGTGAAAGCGATGGTTTCGCAGAAGGCATCGACCGCTTCTGCCAATCTGTCGCGCGCAATCACCGGGATGATCGCGTTGCAGATCAGATCGACATAGGCGGCGCGGTTCTCTTTGTATTCCGGCGGCAAGGTGTGTGCGCCAAGAAACGTCGGCGACACGTTCACGTTCGCCTGCGCACCAACCCTCGCCGCAGCGCGCAGCATTTTCAGTTCGCTGTCGGCATCGAGGCCGTAGCCGGATTTGATCTCGACCGTCGTCACACCCTGCCGCGCCATCGCCTGTGCGCGCGGCAGCGATTGCGCAACCAACTCATCTTCGGTCGCGGCACGTGTTCCGCGCACCGTAGAAAGAATGCCGCCACCGGCGCGCGCAATCTCCTCATAGGTCGCACCTTTCGCACGCATCTCCCACTCCGGCGCGCGGTTGCCGGCAAAGACAAGATGGGTGTGGCAATCGACGAGACCCGGTGTGACCCACGCGCCGTTCAGCGAATGCGTTTCGCGCGCGTCGGTTTTTCGGCGATCTTTCGTGGTGCCGATCCACGCGATACGTCCATCGGCGATCGCAATCGCCGCGTCGCGGATCGCGCCATAGCCGTCGCCGGCCATCGTCGCCGCGTGGCAGTCGGTAAGAAGCAAATCCCACATCGAAATTTCGTCAGAATCGTGATCGCCGCGGCATTCAATCATGCCTTATCAGTAATGGCTAAGACCTCTTAATCCCCGGAATAAATTGAGGATTTCGCGGGAACGAATCCCGCTTGCGGCCATTGCCTAAAGGTACTCCAATTCCCACATCTATTGATGTCCACCTGCATAGAACACGAGGTGTTATCCATGGAAACTCCCCTGCAGATCGAACTCGACGGCGTGAAATCGTCGGACTATCTGAATGAGTTGATCGAAAGCAATCTGGCAAAAATCGAGAAACGTTTCGGCCGCGCAACCGCGTGCCGCGTCGTCGTGCGCGCGCCGAACGCGCATCACCAGAGCGGCGAACCGTTCGAAGTCTCGATCCGTCTTGCGCTGCCCACGAAGAAAGACATCATCGTCAATCACACGCCGGGAGACGACCGCCTCACCGATCTGACGGCGGCGGTGAATGCCGCGTTCAAACGTGCGCTGCGTCAGCTCGACGATGAAAATCAGCAGATGCAGGGCCGTGTGAAGCATCACGCGACGGATGAAGCGTCGATTTAAGCCTTGTGCTTCTTCGGCGCGCGGCGCGCGAGCTCCTTGGCGAGAAACTCGGCGAGGAGCTCCACACGCGCGGGCTTGGGCCCGCCCGGCGGCGTGACCCAATGCAGGCCTGATGTGCCGAACGACCATTCCGGTAGAACGGTCTTAAGCGATCCGTCTCTCAGCGCCTCGCGCAGAATGAAATCCGGCAGCATGCCGAGGCCAAGCCCTGCAATCAGCGCGGGCAGCATCGCGTCACCGTTGTTCACGCGCAGCGGACCGGCGGTGCGTACGCTCGCGACCTCGCCGCTCTTGTGCGTGAAGCGCCATGTGTCCGGTGTCCGCTGATAGGCGTATCCAAGACACGAATGCTCCGCGAGCTGCAGGGGATGTTTCGGCGTCCCGTGAACTGCGAGATAGGATGGCGCCGCCACGAGATACGGCGTCACGCTGCACAATCGGCGCGCGATGAGTGACGAGTCCGGAAGCTGCGCGATACGCAGCGCGGCATCAAAGCCCTCGCCAATCAGATCGACGGTCGCGTCGCTCAGATGCAAATCGATTTGTACATCGGGATAGCGTTTCAGAAACTCCGGCAGGATCGGGGCGACATGCTGAACGCCGAACGACATCGGCACCGCGAGACGGATCAACCCGCGCGGATTGACCGACTGGGCCAGCGCCTCGCTTTCCGCCGCCTCCCCCTCGGCCAGGATCGCAGCGGCCCGCACAGAGAGCTGCCGGCCGGCGTCCGTGAGCGCCAGGCGGCGGGAGGTGCGGTTGAACAGGCGGGCGCCCAGCCGCGTCTCCAGCCGGCTCACGGCCTTGGAAACCGTTGCTTTTGAGAGACTTAGCTCGGCCGCGGCGCCGGCGAAGGAGCGGGTTTCGGCGACCTTTGCGAAGATCGCCAGCGCCTCGAAATCGGGGAGTTTCGACATAGCAATACTGGAAACAATGAGTTTCGGTTGTTTCTATTTTTATTCGAAGCCGCTGTCGATATCTCTGGTGCCAGAAAACGGGCGAACCCTCGCCCAAGGAGCACACAATGATTGACGTCAGACCCTTCAATTCCCTCGGCGGCGCGGACCACGGCTGGCTGAAGGCCAAGCACCATTTCTCCTTCGCCGACTATCACGATGCCAAGCGCACGCAGTGGGGCAATCTCCGCGTCTGGAACGACGACGAAATCGCGCCGAACACCGGCTTCCCGCCGCACCCGCACGCGAACATGGAGATCGTCACATACGTTCGCAAAGGCGCGATCACGCACAAGGACAGCCTCGGCAACGAAGGCCGCACCGAAGCGGGCGACGTGCAGGTGATGAGCGCGGGCTCGGGCATCCGTCACGCCGAATACAATCTCGAACCCGAAACCACGACACTGTTCCAGATCTGGATCCTGCCGACGCGCACGGGCGGTCAGCCGGGTTGGGGCGCGAAGCCCTTCCCGAAAGGCGATCGCTCCGGCCAGTTCGTGACGCTGGCAAGCGGATTCGAAGATGACAAGGACGCATTGCCGATCCGCACGGACGCCCGCGTGCTCGGCGCGACGCTGAAGGCCGGCGAGACGACCGAATATCCCGGCGGCGGAAAGCGCCATCTCTATCTCGTGCCGGCGACCGGCGCGGTCGAGGTGAACGGCGTGCGCGTGAATGCGCGCGACGGCGCCGCGATCACCGATGTCGAGACGGTGAAAGTCACCGCGCTCGAAGATTCCGAACTCGTGCTGGTGGACGCGGCGTAGCAGCCATCAGCGCGCGGGCACGATCCTCAAGCCCCTCTTGGATCGTGCCCGCCCCTTTTTTGCAACTCCCAACCTCAGAGGTGTGTCATGGCAAAGGTTCTTGTTCTCTACTATTCGGCTTACGGCCATATCGAGAAGATGGCGGAAGCGGTCGCCGAGGGTGCGCGCGAAGCTGGTGCGACCGTCGACATCAAGCGCGTCCCGGAGCTTGTGCCGGAAGCGGTCGCCAAAGCGTCCTATTACAAGATGGATCAGAAGGCGCCGATCGCGACCATCGACGATCTCGCGAATTACGACGCCATTGTTGTCGGCACCGGCACGCGCTTCGGCCGCATGTCGTCGCAGATGGCCAACTTCCTGGATCAGGCGGGCGGCCTTTGGGCGAAGGGCGCGCTGCATGGCAAGGTCGGTGGCGCGTTCACCTCGACGGCCACACAGCACGGCGGACAGGAAACGACCCTGTTCACGATCATCACCAACCTGCTGCATTTCGGCATGGTGGTTGTCGGCCTCGACTATGGTCACGCAGGTCAGATGACGCTGGACGAGATCACCGGCGGCTCGCCCTATGGCGCGACCACCATCACCGGCGGCAATGGCGCGCGGCAGCCGAGCGAGAACGAGCTGCAAGGTGCGCGTTATCAGGGCCGCAAGATCGCAGAGACTGCGAAGAAGCTCGCGGGCTAATCTTTCAACGTCACATCGACATCCGCGGAGAGACCGGGACGGAGGCGCGTGCTTCCGTCCTGTCCCGGATAAAGATGAATGCGCACCGGCACGCGCTGCACGATGCGGGTGAAATTGCCGGTCGCGGGTTCATAGGGCAGCAGCGAGAACTCCGAGCCCGAACCGGGCGCGAAGCTTTCCACCTCACCATCGAAATGTTTTCCCGGCAGCGCATCGAACGTCACGCGTGCTTTCTGGCCGACTAGCATCCGCGCCGTCTGCGTTTCCTTGTAGTTCGCCAGCACATAGATCGTGTCCATCGGCACGATGGTCATCAGCTGCGTGCCGGGCTGTACATATTCGCCGATCTGCACCTGGCGATCACCGATAACACCAGACACCGGCGCGCGGATCACCGAATGATCGAGATTCTGTTTCGCCAATGACAGCGCGGCCCTGGCCTTTGCCAATGCCGCGAGCAATTGCCCACGCGACTGATTGATCACGGCGACTTGCTGCTGGCTCGCCGCAAACGCCGCACGGCTCTTCTCGGCATCGGCGGACATGCTGGCTGCGGTGGCACGCGCCGTTTCCGCCTGGCTCTTCGATACATCGCCGCTCGCCGCCAGCGTATCGAAGCGCTTGCGATCGGCAGACGCCCGAACAGCCTGCGCATCGGCGGAGCGAATATCGGCGCTGGCCGCGCGCGCATTCGCGGACGCGAGCGCGAGCTGGGAGCCCTGCTGTGTCAGCGCCGCCTCGGCCGCCGCCACATCCGCCTCGGACGCGGCAACAGCCTGCTGATAATCTTCCGGATCGATGCGGATCAGCGGCTGGCCGGCAACGACATGCTGGTTGTCGCGCACAAGCACCTGCGCGACCAGCCCGTTCACTTTCGGCGCGACGATCGTGCTGTCGGCCTTCACATAAGCGTCGTCGGTCGACACATACGACGCCGGCCACGCAATCCACGCGCCACCCAACGCCATCGCGACGACGGCTGCGCCCGCGATCAGCAACGGTCGCAACGGCAGGGCCTTCAAGCGTGTGGAGAACGAAGGGCGAGAGACAGGGACGTCGGTCACAAACGCGGTTGTCATTTTGCGAACACCAGACAGGTTGTGGTTGCGGACGCGCAAAGCTTGCCGTCCTTGTCGTAGAGATGGCCTTCGGCAAACGCCGCGCGGCGTCCGAGCGAAGTCACTTTGCCTTCCGCGCGCACCGGACCGCTCTTGTCGGTCAGCGCGCGGTGATAGGCGACCTTCAGGTCAAGCGTCGTGTAACCCTGATCGGATTTGAGCCGCGTATGCACCGCGCAGCCCATCACCGTATCGAGCAATGTGGCCGCATAACCGCCATGCACCGTGCCGATAGGATTGTAGACGCTGCGATCGGGTTGGCCTTCGAACACGACAAAACCCTCTTCCGCCGAAACCGGATTGAGCTTCATCAGATGCACGATGCCGTTGTAACCGGCGCTGCCATCGAAGATCGCGTTCACCTGTTCGAGACCGGACGGGCCTCTCGCTTCGACCATCGCATCCATCAGTTCACGCTCCTTGCCAATTCGACGTCGCTCACGCCGAGCCGTGCCTTGATGCCGGCGCGCGCCGCCTCCAACATTTCGTCGGAGAGAGACTTGTCGGAGACGGCGCGCGACACGGCGACGGCACCCGCCATCGCGGAGAGAACGGACGCGGCGAGTGCTTCTGGGTCTGGTTGACCGCTGGCGGCGAGCCAGCCGGCGATGCGGCCGACAAGGACCTTCACGCCCCAGTCGAACGTATCGCGAAAATTTTTCGATTGCCGCGGCATATCGGAATTGAGCGCAGTGATCGGACAGCCGGTCGACGGATTGTCGCGATGGCGCGGCGAGACATAGAAGTCGACATAGGTCGCGAGCGCGTGGCGCGGCGGCAGGCCTTCGGTCATCTTGTCGATGTTGCGGCTGGCGCGCGCGAAGACCGAGGTCAGCGCTTCGCCGAGCAACGCGTCCTTCGATTTGAAATGCGCGTAGAAGCCGCCATGGGTGAGGCCCGCTTCCTTCATCACCTCGGCCACGGCGAGGCCGTCGGGGCCCTTCTCGCGCAGCGCGCGGCTCGTGATTTTCAGGATCTTCTGGTGGGTCTCGGCCTTGTGGGATTCGCTGTAGCGCATCTTGTTTGCCTCCGGTGCTGATTTATATGATACTCGTCATATAATCCGTCAAGGCCCCCGATGAGCGAAACGACAGCCCCGATTTCCGCCGCCCCGCCGCCGACCGCAGCCGGGTTAAGCCACGGGCGGAAATTGCTTATTTTCGGGATTATGGCGTTCGGCCAGTTTATGGCCCTGCTCGATACCCAGATCGTGGCGGCGTCTTTGAATTCCATTCAGGCCGGGCTTTCCGCGGGCCCGGACGAGATCGCCTGGGTGCAGACGGCGTATCTCATGGCGGAGATCGTGATGATCCCGCTCGCTGCGTATCTCTCCATAGCGCTGTCGACCTGCTGGCTGTTCACGGCGTCGGCGGTGCTGTTCACGATTTCGAGCCTGATGTGCGGCATGGCGTGGAGCATCGAATCGATGACCGTGTTCCGCGCGGTGCAGGGTTTCGTCGGCGGCGCGATGGTGCCGACCGTGTTTGCGACCGGCTTTGCGATGTTCGACGGCAAGCGCCGCGCGATGATCCCCGCGATCCTCGGCATGGTGTCGACGCTGGCGCCGACGCTTGGCCCGACCATCGGCGGATGGATCACCGATGTATCGACGTGGCGCTGGCTGTTCTTCGTCAACATCGTGCCCGGCGCCTTCATCGCGATTGCGTTGCCGCTGCTCGGCAAGGTCGATACCGCACAGCCGGGCATGCTGAAAAAGATCGACTGGCTCCACGTCGCATCGCTCGCGATGTTCCTGGGCTGCCTGCAATATGTGCTGGAAGAAGGCCCGCGCAATCAGTGGTTCGAGGACCAGACGATCCAGACCGTGGCGTGGGTGTCTTTCGTCGCGATGATTGTGTTCTTCGAGCGCTCGTTTTTCTCCTCGATGCCAGTGCTGAAACTTTCGCCGTTCAAGCGGCCGGTGTTTGCGCTGGCCTGCGTGCTCAATCTGGTGATCGGGTTCGGGCTTTATTCGTCGACGTATCTGACGCCGATCTTCCTTGGCCGCGTGCGCGGCTTCTCAAGTCTTGATATCGGAACCACGGTGTTCGTTGCGGGCATATTCATGAGCTTCGGCGCACCCCTGGCCGCGCGGCTGACGACGCTGATCGATCAGCGCATAGTGATCGCGTTCGGATTCTCGCTGTTCGCGCTGTCGTGCTGGCTGATGTCCGGGATCACCGACAATTGGGGTTTCTGGCAGTTGTTCCTACCGCAGGCGGTGCGCGGGTTTGCGATGCTGCTCTGCATTGTGCCGGCAGTCGGCATGGCGCTGAACGGCGTGCCGCCATCGGAGCTGCGCTACGCCTCGGGCCTGTTCAATCTGATGCGCAATCTCGGCGGCGCCATCGGAATCGCGACGGTGACGACGTGGTTGCAGGATTTCGGCCGCATCCACGGTTCGCGCTTTGGCGAAGGCATGACGGCGGCGGGCACGCATGCGCTGGCGCAGGCAAGCGCCCGCCTGGCGCAATTCGGCGCCGACGCCGCGCATACGCAACAGGTCGTTATCGGCGAGATCACGCAATTCGTGACGCGCGCCTCGCTTACAATGGCGTTCGAAGACGTCTATTTTCTTATGGCGATGATGTTCTTCGCCGCGCTTCTCATCGTCCCGTTCTGCAAGACCGTCGTGCTCAGCGACGGTCCTGCCGCGCATATCGAATGACTATTGCGGCGCGGGCCCCTGCGTCACACGCACCAGATCGTCGGGACGCAACCACTTCTTGAACGCCGCCTGAACCTCCGCCGGTGTCAGATCGATGAACTTCTGCGCTGCGCGTTGCGGCTCGTCCATCGGCAGATCGAGTTCGCGCCGCGCCAGAATCCCCCGCGCGATATCGGCGATGCTGTCTTCGCCGAGCGGAATCTGGCGCAGGAGCAGCATCTTGGAGCGTGACAGCTCGGCCTCCGACACGGGGGTGGACTGCATCGCCTTGATGTCGTTGACCGCGAGCGTTGCCGCCTGGATCACCTTGTCCGGATCACTCGCATACTGCACCGCATAGGTGCCGCGCGTGCGCCCGATGGTGAAGGACGAACCGACGCTGTAGACGAGCCCCGCATTCTTGCGCAGGTCGATGCTCAGCCGCGCCGAATAGAATCCACCGCCCAGTACCGAATTGCCCAGTTGCAGCGCGTAGTAATCCGGGTCGGCGCGGTTGATCGCCAGCGTGTGTGCGAGGATGACGCTGTCCTGCACCCGGCTCGCATCGGGCACCGCGATGGCGCCCGGTGCGTTCGCGGCCACGACCGGCAGATCGACATTTGGCTTCGCGCCCGTCGCGGTCCAGCCGCCGAAATATTTCTCGACAACAGCGCGCGCAGCCTCGGGCGTGATCTTGCCGATGACGACGATGGTCGTCATGTCCGGGCGCAGCACCAGATCGCGATAAGCGATCACATCGGCACGGGTAAGGCCGCTCACCGTCTCCGGCGTCGCGTCGCGCAAGGACGGATCGTCTTTCGGGAACAGCGCGGTGCGCAGCGAACGCGATGTCAGGAACGCGGGGCTCTTCTCCCGTGCCGTCAGCACGCGCGCGAGTTGGCCCTGGATGATATGCATCTGCTGTTCGGGCAGCGCGGGATGCAGCTCGTTGTCGGCGAGCAGCGCCACGCCGCGATCGAAATCGGTGCTAAGCGTATGGACCTGGAAATCCGCACCCGCGCGCTCGCTGGCACCGATTTCGTCCAGGGCTTTCTCGAAGGCGAGGCGGTCGAGGCTTTCACTGCCATAGGCGTATAGCTGTTCCAGAAGCGTCGCCACGCCATCCTTGCCCGGCGGCGTTTCCGTCTCGGGCCGGTTGCGGACATGGCCGTAGAGGCTGACCGTGTCGCTCACATCTTCGGGCTGCACGATCAACGTGATGCCGTTGGGCAAGGTGCCGACCGTCGGATTGATCGTCGACGGCGGCACGGCGAGATGGCCGAGCGCGCTCCGCGCCCAGTCGGGCAACTGCGTATCCGGCGCTTCACCGAGGGTGATCGCTTCCTTGCCGCCGAAGGTCGCGTTCGACGCGGTCGGCGCGCCGGAATGCTGCGGCGTCATCACCGCCGTCACCGCGTGGTCGAGATCGAGATATTTGCGCGCGACGCGGTTCACATCCGCGACCGTCACCTTCTCGATGCGGCGGAGATCCTCTTCCGGAGAATGCAGGCCATAGAGCGCAACCGCATCCGACCACACGGACGCGAGATCTTCGATCCCGTTCTTCTGGAACTCGGTCGCGCGGCGCTCCTGAATCTTCGCGGCTTCGACGAGCTCGGCCGGAACCCCGTGCTTGATGACATCGCCGAGAATGCGGCGGAGTTGTGCCTCCGCTTCCCTGGCATCACCGCCTTCAGGATAGGTCAGCTCTGCATATCCGATGGACGCGTGCGGCAAACTATCGAGGGAAAAATCCGTATCCAGCGCGTTGCCGGAGGTCACGAGGTCATAGAGCTTGAAACGATGGTTCGCGAGCACGTCGGTCAACACTTCCAGCGCGGCGAAATCCGGACTGTCCAGACCGGGCATGCGCATCGCGACAATGGCCGTGGCATTGGGCTTGTCGGTGTCGACGGTGAACGAGGTGGCCTTTGGCGCAGCGAATTTGAACGTGGGGCGTTTCGGAAGCTTCTTCGCCTTGATCCCGCCGAACAGGGCTTTCACCTTCGCAAGCGTCGCATTGGGCTCGACGTCGCCGGCGATCACCAGAATGGCATTGTTCGGCGCGTACCATGCATCGTGAAACCGCTTGAGATCGGCAGCCTTCGTCACCTCGAAGCTCGGCCGCGTCCCCAGCGCGGCATGCTCATAGGGCGTGCCGGCATACAACGCGCCGCGCAGTTTTTCGTACAGGAGATAAGCGGGATTGGAGAGGTCCTGAGCGACCTCCTGTTCGATCGCGCCGCGTTCCTTTTCCCAATCTTCCTGCGTCGCGAGCACGGCCTGCATGCGCAGGGCCTCGATATGCAGCGCGATCTCGAGGTCTTCCGAGGGCACGGTGTAGAGATATTGCGTCAGGCTTTCGCGTGTGTTGGCGTTGAAGCTGCCGCCCATCACGCTGCCGATATTGGCGAGCTGGTCGGCGGTGAGGCCGGGACTGCCGCGGAACATCATGTGCTCCATGGCGTGCGCGGTGCCGGGGAAGCCCTTCGGGGTTTCATCGCCGCCGGCGAGATAATTCACCGCCGTCGCCACCACCGGCGCCAGCGTGTTGCGGATGATGACGACGCGCAGGCCGTTTGGCAGTGTCGCGCGCAGGACATTCTGTTCCGGCGCCGGTGCGCGCGCATCGCTGACGCCGGCGAACAACACAAACGCGGCGGCCGCCGCGCCGATCAGGCGCAGCGGACGCATCCAACGCGGCAAATTCATCCGTATTCTTCTTTCCTTATGGCGCCGTCAGATTCGCGACGAGCGCCTTCTGGCCATAGACCTTGTCCAAGGCTTCCGTGATCGCAGCGGTCGAAACCACGACGCCGCGGTTCTGCGTGTCGTCGAAGCCGAAATTGCCGCCGAGGCTGTGGATGTTGCCGTCGAACACCGCGCCGATCACGCGGCCGCTCGCATCGATCGCCGGCGAACCGGAATTGCCGCCGATGATGTCGTTGTCGGTGGAGAAGTCGAACACCGTCTTCGGGTTCAGGCTCTTCTGTGCTGCCACCCACCGCGGCGCGAGCGCGAACGGATCCTGGCCGGTCGCGCGATCATAGAGACCGGCGAAGTAGGTGAACGGCTTCACCGGCACGCCGTTCTCGTCCCAGCCTTCGACCTTGCCATAGCTGAGACGCGCCGAGAATGTCGCGTCGGGATAGGTCCCCGTGCCGTAAACCGCAAAGCGCGCCTTGGCGATCTTCTCCGCCGCGCGATCGGACGGGCCGGTCACGCGCGTCTCATACTCCTTGCGGATCGCGCGGCTGGCCGCATCGGTCGCGAGCACGAACTTGATCATCGGATCGTTCGAGGCCTGCACCGCCGCAAGACCGCCATCCCACAATTGCTTGCGGTAATCGGCATCGGTGAGTTTCGACTGAGACAGACGCGCGGCAATCGTCTCCGGTGAATCTTTCCCAAGGAAAGTGCGCGTGCCGGGATTGTCGGCCGTCAGATGCTCACGCAGCTTGGTCAGCCAGAACTCGAGCACGGCGGCTTCGAGATCGGGATAAACCGGCTCCTTGTCGAGCACGCGCTTCTCAAGCAGCGCCAGACGGCTGTCGGTGTATTCCGGCAGGCGTTCGCTGTTGGGTTTCGTCTTCTCCTGCGCGGCGCGCACGATGGAACGCGCATAGCCGAACAGATCGGAGAACACGCCCGCGCGGGCTTCCATATACGTGTACGACTGATAGAGCGCCTTGCGGTCGGCTTGCACCTTCGCCGTGTCGGTCCAGGGATCACCGATCTCAGTAGACAACTTCGGATCGGCCATGACCTTCGCGCGCAGATCGGTATCGAATTTGCGCTTGGCGACGATCAGGGCGGGATCGACCAGCGCGAGCTCCTGGCCGTGCAATGCCTTGAAGCTGTTCTCGACGCCGAACAGATCTTCGTTCGAGATACGCGCGTGTTCGGCACTTTCCTCACCAAAGCGGATCAGGCGGCCACGCAGTTCCGAGAGAAGAAGCAGCGTATCGGGAAGCGTTACATCGCGGATCGTCTCCAGCTGTTCGGCCGTGAGCAGGCGCTGCGTCGAACCCGGATTGCCGGAGATGAAGACCGGCTCGCCATCCTTCGGCGCGTTGACGCTCCACTTCAGGTGCGCCGGCGTCTCGACCGGCTTGCCGTTTTCATACAGACGCACGAAGGAGCAATCGAGGTCGTAGCGCGGGAAGTTGAAATTGTCCGGATCGCCTCCGAAGAACGCCATCTGCTGCTCCGGCGCGAAGACCAGGCGCACATCGGAATATTTGCGATAGGTGTAGAGCTTGTACTGCCCGCCCTGATAGAGCGTGATCACCTGGCAGCGGAACTGGGCCTCGCGGCCGGCGCAGCCTTCTTTCTCGACCGCCGCGATTGCTGCGTCGCGTGCTTTCACGAAATCCTGACCGGTCTTGCCTGCGCTCGCGTCGGTGACGCGCTGGGTTGCGTCGGTGATCGTGCTGAGGATTTCCGCCTGCATGCCGGGGCAGAGCTTTTCGTCCTCGCGCGTGGCGGAGGTGAAGCCCTCTTTCACGTAATCGACGGTCGAGGTCGAAAGGTTCTGCGCGCAGCCGCGCACGCAGTGATGGTTGGTGAGGACCAGACCGTCCTTCGTCACCACCGACGCCGAACATCCCGTCGACAGGCGCACCGAGGCGCCCTGCACATTGTCGAGCCACGCCTTGTCGATGGTGACGCCGTATTTCGTCTTCACCATCTCGGACGGGAAGTTGTCGAAGGTCCACATGCCTTCGTCGGCGAGGGCTGTGGTGGCGGCACAAAGGGCAGCGGCGGCGATGGCCGCGGACAGGACGAATTTCACGGAAATGGCCTCTTGAGGAAGAACGGCGGGTGAAGGACGGGCGGCATTTAAGCCCCCCGTGCCATGCTTTCCAAGGCGCGCCTAGTGAAAATCCCGTGATTTGGGGACCACGCGCACATTACGGGGGTGATGATGCCGCGCCGCCCCCTGGGAGCGGAACGAGGGCGCGTCGTGGTGGTCCTCCGACAGCCGGTCCAGTTCCTCGGTCCGGTCGAAGATCCGCTCGGCGACAAGGTGGATGACGCCGTCGACGCTGCGCTGGACCTTGCCTTCGACCAGCAGCAACCGTGCGCCCATGATCTCCCGCCGGAACGGTTCCACGAGCCGTGGCCAGACGACGACATTGGTGATGCCGGTCTCGTCGCTCAAGGTGATGAACACGACGCCGGCATCGCCCGGCATCTGGCGCGTGAGCACGATCCCGGCACAGGCCACGGAGTCGCCGTCCTGACACGCAGGCAGCACATCGGCGATCTTGTCGCCCGTGACCTCCAGACAGCTTCGCACACCTTCGCCGCGAAACAGATCGCGCAGGAATTTCATCAGATGCGCGCGCAGCGACAGCCGAAGCATCTGGTAATCGGCAAGCACATGCTCGCTCTCCGGCATCGTGGGCAGCGGCGCGATCTCCTCCTCCGGCTGCTCCTCGACGAATTGCGAGGCAAACAACGGTAGTGCATCGTCATCGGCGAGACGCCGCACATCCCAGAGAATCTCGCGGCGGTCTTTGTTCAGCGACTGAAAGCAATCTGCTTCCGCGAGAATGATGAGTGCGCGCTTCGGCAGCTTGGCATGGCGCGCCACGTCGCCGACCGAGCCATAGCGATTGTTGCGGCATTGCATAACCGCGTTGGCCCATTTTTCCTGAAACCCATCGACCTGGCGGAAACCGAGACGGAGTGCGAGCCCGCCGCGACCATCCTGCTCCAGCATGTTGTCCCAGGCACTGACATTCACATCGACAGGACGCACTTCCACGTCGTGTTCAATCGCATCACGGACGATCTCTGCCGGCGCATAGAAGCCCATGGGCTGTGAGTTCAGCAGTGCACAGGCGAATGCCGCCGGATGATACTTCTTGATGTAGGCCGACACATAAACGAGAAGCGAAAAACTCGCCGCATGGCTTTCGGGAAAGCCATACGATCCGAAACCCTCGATCTGCTTGAAACAACGTTCTGCGAAATCGAGCGCATAACCGCGCTTGGTCATGCCGCCGATGAACTTGTCCTTGAAGGTATCGATGGTGCCGAGATTGCGGAACGTCGCCATTGCACGGCGCAGACCGTTCGCTTCCGATGGCGTGAATTTGGCCGCCACGATCGCAAGTTTCATCGCCTGTTCCTGAAACAGTGGAACACCCATCGTTTTGCCGAGCACACCCTCCAATTCATCCGGGGGGCCGTGCTCGGGAGACGGCGCAGGAAAAACGACCTCTTCTATCTTCGCGCGGCGGCGCATGTAGGGATGCACCATGCCGCCCTGAATTGGTCCGGGCCGCACAATCGCGACTTCGATCACGAGATCGTAGAATTTCTCCGGTTTCATGCGCGGCAGCATGCTCATCTGCGCACGGCTCTCGACCTGAAACACGCCGATGGCATCTGCTTTGCACAGCATGTCGTAGACCTTGGGATCTTCCTTCGGCAAGGTCGCGAGATCGTAGATTTTGCCTTCATGCACACGCATCAGATCGAACGCCTTGCGCACGCAGGTGAGCATGCCGAGGCCAAGCACATCGACCTTCATCATGCGCACCCGGTCGATGTCATCCTTGTCCCATTCGATGAAATGGCGGTTCTCCATCGTCGCGGGACTGACAGGCACGAACTCGTCCAGCCGGTCGTTGGTGAGCACAAAACCACCCACGTGCTGTGAGAGGTGGCGTGGAAAACCGATCAGTTCGTTTGCGAGACGCACCGTACGGAAGATCGTCTGGTTGAAGGGATCGAGCTTGCCCTGCCGCACCTGCTGTTCGCTCAGACGGCTCCCCCAGCTTCCCCACACACCGCTCGCCAGATCGGCGCCGATATCGTCGGTGAGACCAAACACTTTCGCGACTTCGCGGATCGCACTGCGCGGACGATAGTGGATGACGGTTGCGGCCAGCGCGGCACGGTGATGACCGTAACGTCTGTAGATGTATTGGATGACTTCTTCGCGCCGCTCGTGCTCGAAATCGACATCGATGTCGGGCGGCTCCTTGCGCTCCTCGCTGACAAAGCGCTCGAACAGAAGATCCATCTGCACCGGATCGATGGATGTGATGCCGAGCATGTAGCAAACGGCGGAGTTCGCGGCGGAGCCCCGGCCCTGGCACAGGATCGGCGGCTCCGCCTCATGCCGTGCGTATTTCACGATATCGTGGACAGTGAGAAAATACTGCGCGATGTCCATCTTCGCGATCAGCGCCAGTTCCTTTTCCAGAATCGTGCGCACTTTTTCAGGAAGGATGCCCGGATAGCGCCACATCGCGCCCTGCCACACGAGATCTTCAAGATGGGTCTGCGGATTCTTGCCCGGCGGCACCGGCTCATCGGGATAATTGTAGCTGAGATCGTAGAGAGAAAAGCCGATGCGGTCGGCAAAGCGTACCGTCTCTGCGATCGCGTCCGGCGTGTCGGCGAAGAGCTCCGCCATCGCTTGCGGATGCTTCAAATGCCGCTCTGCATTGGCTTCGAGGCGGCGTCCGGCTTCGTTCAGCGTTACGCCTTCGCGGATGCAGGTGACGACATCCTGCAGCTCACGACGTGCCGCTTCGTGATAGAGCGCGTCATTGGTCGCAAGCAGCGGCACCTCTGCACGAGCAGCCACAATGCGCCATTTCTGTAGCCGCCGCGCATCATCGCCCTGCAGATGCCGCGATACCCCGAGCCAGACACGATCCGGAGCAACAGAAGCAATTTGTTTGAGCAGTGCTTCGATCTCGTGCGGGGTAGCGCGGATACGCGATTTGAATTGATCCGCCGGGATCGAGCCAGGGCCATGGTTGCGGTCTGCCAGGCCATCGTTCCAGGCCTTTTCCTGCAGACCGATTGTCGTTTGATCGCGGCGCGGATGCGGCGGCATCACCACGAGCAGCAACCCTTCCTGCCATTTCAGAAGGTCGGCCAGCGCGAGCAGGCACTCGCCCTTTGGCGCGCGCAGCTTGCCGTCACTTAAGAGACGGCAAAGGCGACCGTAGGCGTCGCGGTCCTTTGGATAGGCGAGGATATCCGGCGTGCCGTCGACAAACACCAGCCGCGCGCCGACGAGCAGCTTCGGCGCGACATCGGTTTGCTCCTTGACCTGCTCATGGCCGTCGAGCGCGCGCACCACACCGGCGAGCGTATTGCGGTCGGCAATGCCGATGGCGGCGTAACCGTGCATGGCTGCCTGTGCGACCATCTCTCTGGGGTGCGATGCGCCGCGCAGGAACGAAAAATTTGTCGTGACCCCGATCTCAGCAAAGGCGGTCATGGCAATAAAATTGCGTATTCGTTTTGCGATTTTTCACGCGAAGGCCCCATGCACACGCCACTGCGCGGTGACGGTGTCGCGAAAAATCCAGAAGCGGCGGCCGTCGGCGTCTTCGATGCGGTGATAGTCGCGGGCCGGCGGCGATTCCGAATGGCGCCACCATTCCATGGCGATGCGTTCGGGGCCTTCGGATTGCGTCAGAACCCGTTGCGCACTGCGCCAGCGCACATGCGCGGCCTTGCTGCCGGGGACGGCGCGCAAAAGACTCATGGGCTCGGGCTTTTCGAGCAGACGCAACGGCCGTCGCGGCGCTTCTTTCGCGCGGCGGATTTTCTGCCATTCGGTTTTGGTGTCTTCGGCGTATTGCGCGGGAACGGCGGCGAAGGCGCATTCGGGGATGTGGGTGTCTCCCGGCTGGAAGGCGAGGATGCGTTGCGCGCCGAAACGGGAAGCGAGACGGTCTATGAGGAAACGGATCTCGCGCTTGGCATTCAGGTCGGCATCGAAATCGGCGTCGGCCATTTCCGCGCGTTCGGTGCGGGTGGCACTCAAGCGGATGAGATCGAAGCCGAAGCCGGGATCGAGCGGATCGATCAGCGCATCGAGCTTTTCGCGAAACAGGCGTTCGACGATCCTGGGATCGCGGATGGGAGAGCCGGTCTCGACCGCGATGCGGCGCACCTGGCCGTCGGCGCGGTAGAATTCGGCTTCGAGATGCCGCGCGCCCTCGCCGCGCTTCTCCAGAACTTCCCCAAGCGATGCCGCGAGCGATGTGAGTGTGGAACGGATCAATTCTTCTGTCGCCACCGGCTCAGGGAAGTTGCGTTCGGCGCGGTAATCGGGGAGCGGGCGTCGCGGCGAGATCGGGCTTTCGGCGCGGGCGAGCGCAGTGTCGATCATATAGACCAATCGCGCACCAAAGCGCGCGTTGAGTTCGCTGCGCTTGCGGCCTGCGGCCTGTCCGATTGTTTTCAAACCGGCGCGGCGGAAGGCATGCGTCGTCACCGGATCGAGATTGAGCGCGTCGATGGGCAGCGACTGAATCGCTTTTTCTTCTTCGCCGGGTGGGACCACGGTGCCATCGCGAAAGCGTGCGAGGGCCCGCGCGGCTAGCACCGTTCCCGCCAGCGCGCCGCGCACGGCAAAGCCTTGTGCGGCAAGGCCGGCGCGCAAACGGTCCAGCATCGCCTGTTCGCCGCCGAAGAGATGCGTGGCGCCGGTGACGTCGAGCAACAATCCGCGCGGCGGATCGGGCGAGACGAAAGGCGTAAAGCGTTCGCACCAATCGGCGATGCGGCCGAGGAGCTTCACATCGGCGGGTTCGTTCGCCGTTACCGCTTTCAGGACCGGCAGCATCGCGCGCGCATTGGCGAGCGGCTGGCCGACGCTCAGTCCCAGCGCCGTCGCCTTGCGGTCGAGGGCTGCGATGATGAGCGCGTTCTTCTCCTTCGCGGCGACGACCAGCGGCGGCGCGTCAGGCGAAGGCGCGCCGTTCTTCGCTTTCCATCGCCGCTGCAACCGGTCGGTGGAGAGGCGCGGAAACCACAGCGCCACGATCCGCCGGTTGGCAGAAAATTGCCTCGTCACAATTCCACTCCATCACCCAATGTCCCGTTCGCCCGCGGCGATTGCGCAACAGTTCGGCGTCGAACCGCGGCATGTCCCAATTGTCGTCGTCCGGATCCGAGCGTCCGGCGCGGATCTGCCACCGCGTCTCCGCACTCGATGCATCCGCCATCGCGTTAAAGCGCAGCAAAAATGCTGGAACGTTCGTCTCCGCCGCGCCGAGCGTGAGACGGCGGCTGGCTTTGAGATCGAGCACCTTGTGCTCGCCCACCACTTCGATCGCGACCGCGCCGAGCGATGCACAACTCAGCGCATCCGATGCTGCGCGCAGCGCCTCTTCCGCATTGGCGACGCGCAGCACCAGAAACTTCGATGGATCGATGCCAAGTTCGAGCAACCCCGTCGCGGCGATCTCCCCGAATTCGATGCCCGCGAAATCTTGTCTTATCCAGAGAATGGGTTTGCCGTTCGCGATGCGCGCGGCGAGACCGGCAACGAATCCCGTGGCCGTCGCCTCATGCCCGGCCGCCGCATAGACCTCATGCAGCGCGCCTTTCAGCAGCCCGCCATGCAGCGCCGCATCGACCTCCGCACACCCGGTCGGGACGCGGATTTCCCTGTCCTCCAGGGTCGGCTTCGCGAGCGCCGCTTTCAGCGCCTGTATCTGTTCCGTTCTCATCGCAACCGATAAGAACATATAAAGAACAAAAGTCAATAAGACTCTGTTCTGTAATAAAATTTCTCAAAACGCCCATAGGGCTAGAGGTGGCCCTATCCTCGGCCACAACAATTGGGTAGGTGGAGGCAGAACCGGAGACCGCCATGAACCTCAAAGACCCCGCTCTCTTCCGCCAGGACTGCTACGTCGACGGCGAATGGCGAAAGGCCGATTCGGGCCAGACCATCGACGTCACCAATCCGGCGACGGATGAAGTGCTGGGCACCGTGCCGAAATTCTTAGGAAACGAAACACGCGCGGCGATCGCGGCGGCAAAGCGCGCGCTTCCCGAATGGGCGGCGAAGACCGCGGGCGAGCGCGCCACCATCCTGCGCCGCTGGAACGATCTCATGCACGCGCATGCGAACGATCTCGCGCTGATCATGACCTTGGAGCAGGGAAAGCCGCTCGCCGAGTCCAAAGGCGAAGTCGCCTACAGCGCATCGTTCATCGAATGGTTCGCGGAAGAGGGAAAGCGCATCTATGGCGACGTGATCCCGAGCCACGCCGCCGACAAGCGCATAGTCGTGCTGAAGCAGCCCGTCGGCGTCGTCTGTGCGATCACGCCGTGGAATTTTCCGAGCGCGATGATCGGACGCAAGGCCGGCCCCGCGCTTGCCGCCGGATGCACCTTTGTGTGCAAGCCCGCGACGCAGACGCCCTACTCCGCATTGGCGCTCGCCGAACTCGCGCATCGCGCGGGGATTCCCAAGGGCGTGTTCAATGTGCTGACCGGGTCGGCGCGCGAGATCGGCGCGGAGATGACGTCGAATCCCGATGTCGCGAAGCTCACCTTCACCGGCTCGACCGAGATCGGGCGTCAGCTGCTCGCGCAATGCGCGCCGACGATCAAGAAAGTGTCGATGGAACTCGGCGGCAACGCGCCGTTCATCGTGTTCGACGACGCCGATCTCGACGCCGCGGTCGAAGGCGCCATCGCCTCGAAATACCGCAACACGGGCCAGACCTGCGTCTGCGCCAACCGGCTTTATGTGCAGGCCGGCGTGTACGACGCGTTCGTCGATAAGCTGAAGGCCGCAGTCGGCAAACTGAAAGTCGGCAACGGCACCGAGCCCGGCGTGACGCAGGGCCCGCTGATCGACAAGGCCGCCGTCGCCAAGATGGAAGAGCACATCGCCGACGCGGTGGCGAAGGGCGGCAAGGTCGTGATGGGGGGCCATCCGCACGCGCTCGGCCACACCTTCTTCGAACCCACGATCATCACCGGCGCAACGCAGGACATGCTGGTCGCGCATGAGGAAACGTTCGGTCCCCTCGCCCCGGTCATCAAATTCGACACCGACGAAGAGGCGATCCGCCTGGCGAACGACACCGAGTTCGGATTGGCCGCGTATTTCTACGCCCAGAACCTGAAGCGCGTGTGGCGCGTCGCCGAAGCCATCGAAGCCGGCATCGTCGGCATCAACACAGGTATCATCTCCACCGCCGTCGCGCCGTTTGGCGGCGTAAAACAATCCGGCCTCGGCCGCGAAGGCTCGAAGTACGGCATCGATGATTATCTGGAGATCAAATATCTCTGTTTGGGTGGGATCTAGCTGCCCGAAAGCGGGACTGACGGAGGGACAACCTTGGTCAAGTTTCTGAAGGTAGTCGAACGGTATCTGGTTCCCGCCGGCATGTGGTCTATCTGCATATACTCGCTCGTTTCGATATTCGCATACCTCACAATGTCTCTGAGTCCGGACTATAAGGAAGGCAAGACGTTCTACATCTCTATTGCTGTTTACCGTCACGGCCCCCTAAGTGGATACACAACACCGTGGATCGGACAGACATACGACGTCATATTCGCCATTACTGGACCGCTGATTGCGCTGACAATAATCTGGGCCATTATCTCTCACATCGTCGCACCCCGTGATCACTGACAACTGAACGCCCGCTCCAAAAATGGGGACGCAATGACCTCGAAACGCGATCATAATCTCGGCATGGACCAGCCCATCGCGCGGCGGGATTTTTTGCAGGGTGCGGCGGTTGGAACGGCAGCGGCGGTTGCGGGAGTGATGCCGGCTGACGCGGCGCAGCAAGCCGAGCCGCAGAATGCGCCGGACTATTACCCACCCACGCGGCTAGGCATGCGCGGGTCGCATCCGGGGTCGTTCGAGGCGGCGCATGAACTGCGCGACGGGGATTTCTGGAACAGCGCGCATGTGCTGACCGATACGCATGAGAGCTACGATCTCGTCGTGGTCGGCGGCGGGATCAGCGGGTTGTCGGCGGCGCATTTCTATCGCGCGAAGAACCGCCAAGCGCGCATCCTCATCCTCGAGAACCACGACGATTTCGGCGGCCACGCCAAGCGCAACGAATTCCATGTCGGCGGGCGGATGGAGCTGATCAATGGCGGCACGCTGGAGATCGACAGCCCCACGCCCTATCGGCCCGTTGCCGCGGGCTTGCTGAAGACACTCGGTGTCGATCCGGTCGCGCTGACCAAGGAATGCAACGATCCGAAGCTCTACGAGTCGATGGGGCTGAACACCGGTGTGTTCTTCGATCACGAGACGTTCGGCGTCGACAGGCTCGTGAACACCGGAACGGACAAGCGCAACTTTCCGCCGGGCACGATCAAACCGTTTCTCGCCAAGACGCCGTTCTCCGACAAGGTGCGCCACGACATCGCGCGCATCGAGGAAGGCAATGAGGATTACTATCCCGGCCTCACCTCCGACCAGAAAAAGGACAAGCTCTGGCGGCTGTCCTACAAAGATTATCTGCTCCATGTCGTGAAGGCCGATCCGGGTGCGATCCCCTTCTATGCGCGGCGCACCGATGGGCTATGGGGTTGCGGGATCGATGCGGTGTCTGCGCTGGATTGCTGGGGCGTTGGCTTTCCGGGCTTTCAGGGCTTGAAGCTCGCGCCCGGCGGCACAAGTCGCATGGGCTATACGCCGCGCGGCTATTCCACCACCGGCGGATCGGCGACATTCCATTTTCCCGACGGCAATGCATCGATCGCGCGGCTTCTGGTGCGCGATCTGATCCCGGACGCGATGCCGGGGCATGACGCGAAAGACATCGTCAGCGCGCGTTGCGATTACGCGAGGCTCGACCGCGCGGGCAACGCGGTGCGAATCCGGCTGAACAGCCTTGTCGTGCGGGCGCGCAACGCAAAGGACGGCGTCGAGATCGCCTATACGCGCGCGTCCGGCGGCGGCGAGGTTATGCGCGTGCGAGCCAAGCATGCGGTGCTCGCGAACTGGAACATGATCATTCCGTATCTCGTGCCCAAACTGCCCGAGACGCAGAAGGCGGCGCTGCACGCGCTGATCAAGACGCCGCTGGTCTATACCAACGTGGCGCTGAAGAACTGGACCGCGTTCGAGAAGCTGAAAATCTCGTCGGTGTTCGCGCCGGGCTCGTATTTCTCATCCATACAGCTGAACCCAACGGTGAACATCGGCGCGTACAAGAGCGTGCGCTCACCGAAGGAACCGATCCTCATCCGCATGACGCGCACGCCAGCAGCGCCGGGTCTTCCCGAGCGCGAGCAGCACAAGGCCGGACGCGCGGAGTTGCTGGCGACGCCGTTCGAGACCTTCGAGCGCAACATCCGCGACCAGCTCGGCCGCATGCTCAAGGACGGCGGCTTCGATCCCAAGCGCGACATCGAGGGCATCGCGGTCAACCGCTGGCCGCATGGTTACGCGCCGGAATACAACGCGCTGTGCGATATTGGCTTCGACGCCGATCACACGCCCAATCTCGTCGCGCGCAAGAAATTCGGCAACATCGCCATCGCAAACGCCGATTCCGGCATGGGCGCCTACACCGACGTCGCCATCGAACAGGCGCACCGCGCGGTGAGCGAACTCCTTTAATCCGTCATGGCCGGGCTTTGTCCCGGCCATCCATTAACGCCGCTCAATGGCCTCTGGAAAATGGATGGCCGCCACAAGGGCGGCCATGACGAGTTGGGGAGAGAAAGTTCTAAACGGCCGGCAGTCCAGGAACTCTGAACCGCCCCGGCCGGAAGAACACGATGCCCGCGATCAGTCCGCCGATGCCGACGATCTTGGTGATCGTGTCGAACGTCGTGATCGCATAGATGCCGAGCACGATCAGCATGAGCGCGCTGAGCGCGGGATAGGCGCAGAGCCACAGCCCGCTGAAGAACGATTTCTTCCACTCATGGCGGAATTCCCACGCGGCGACGAGGCCCGCAAGACCGAAGTAATAGGCAACGAGCACGCCCACGGCGTTCACCGAATCCGCGATGATCTGGCTGATGGTCGGCATCAGGCTTGAGCCCCAGAGCAGTACGAGACCAACGCCGATCAGAACCAGCATCGCGCGCACCGGCGTCTGCGTGCGCTTGTCGACGACGCCGAAGACTGGGTTCATCGCGCCGTCGCGGCCCATCGCGAACAGGGTGCGCGAGAATTGCAGCATGGTCGTTTCCAGCGTCGCCACGCTGGAGAGAATCACCGCGACCGACGCCAGCAATCCGCCCGTGCGGCCGAGGCCTGACTGAACCGCGATGTTGTAGATGATGTTGGCGTTGAGGCCCTTGGCATCCTTGATCGAGAACAGGAACAGGGTCGCCAGCACGAAGCCGACATAATAGGCGATGGTGATGAACACGCTGACGAAGCCGCCATTGCCGGCATGGACATGGCCGTCGGCAGTTTCCTCCGCGAGGTTCGCGGTGACATCCCAGCCCCAGTAGAAGAACACGACCACAAGCGCCGACGCCGCGAACATCGCCGGTGTGTAGTCGAAGCCGAACCAGCTCAGCGAAAACGGATTGACACTGCCCACCTGTGCCGTGTGCCAGAACGCGGCAACCAGAACGCCGGTGAGGATCAGCAACTCGATCCCCGTCATCACCATCTGCACCTTGCTGGTGACCTCGATACCAACGATCAGCACGGTCGCGATCACCAGGAACCATGCGCTCGCGATCGCGGCGCTCAGCACCACGTTGTTCGCCAGCGCCGGGTCGATGAAATCGAGCGTCGCGGTGGCGAGCGGTAGGCTTCCCGACACCATGAACACCATCGAGGCGACGATCAGAGCCCAGCCGGAAAAGAAGCCCCAGAACTTTCCGAACGCCGCCGTCGTCCATTGATAGGCCGCACCCGCGCTGACCACGCGCGCGTTCAGCGCCTTATAGGCGACGGCGATGCCGAGCATCGGGACGGCGAAGATGATCAGCGCGCCAGGTGACAGCGTGCCCGCGACGCCGATCAGCGCCGCCGTGACGACTGCGATGGTGTAGCCGGGCGCACTGCCGGCCACGCCCATCACCATCGACTCGATGAAGGAGAGCGAGCCGGCCTTGAGTTCGGTGCTCATCCGCTCAGTAACGATACGTCGCGGTCAGGCCGAATGTGCGCGGGCGCTCCGTGGAGGCTTCATAGAGCAGCGTGTGCAGGTCCTGGTGATTGAGGTCGAGCACCGGCTGCGAGTTGAAGACGTTGTCCATGAACAGCGCGAGATTGATCTGCTTCACGGTCGTGCCCGCGCGAACCGAGAACAGATTGGTGGGCGGATCGGCCACAAGGCCCTGATCGTACGAGGTCGTCCGCGGATCCTGCTCCGGCGTGAGCGACGAATTGCGGCCGTTGAATTCGTAATCGATGCGGATATAGGACGGCAGGCTCATGACATCGTGGCTGTACTGAAGGCCGATCGCCACCGTCCACGGCGAAACCGGCAGCGTGTCGCCATCGACGACGAGCGGCTTCATCGACTTCTTGGTGCTGGCTTCTGTCGCCGTGTAGCGCGCGTCGGTGTAGCCGACGCTGCCGTCCAGCTCGAGATCGTCGGTGATCAGCCAGTCGCCCTGAAAGTCGAACCCCTTGCTCGTCGCCTTGCCGAGATTGGCCGTGTACTGGATGCCGCAGCGCGGAATGTAGTTGGTCTGCTGGATGTTGTTCCAGTTGAGGTAATAGACGCTGGCGGAGACCTGCAGGCGGTTGTCGAAGAACTTGTCCTTCGAACCGGCTTCGTAGCTCGTCACCGTATCCGAATCATAGGAATCCGTGTTCGGGATATTGCCGCAGGATGGCGGCAGCGGAGCGTTGGCGCCACCGATACGATAGCCTTTGGAATACGTCGCATAGAGCATGTCGTCCGGCGTCACCTGATAGGTGATCCCCGCCATCGGCGTCACCGGTGTTTCGTTCTTCGAGCCGCTGCCGCTCGAGAAGCCGAAATTCTGCGGGCCGTCGGCGAAATTGCGGAAGTCGAAATGGGTTTGTGCGACGCGCACGCCGCCCTGGATTTTCAGCTCAGGCGTGATCGCGAACGTCGCGTTGACGAAGCCCGCGATCTGCCGGTCGTGACCGGTCGTATCGTTGATGTAGTCGTCGCCATTGGGCAGCAGGTTCTCGCCCCAGGCCGTCATCATGTCCTCGCCCCAGAGATATTGCGTCAGCGCCGGCAGCTGCGGATCGTTGATCTCCTCGATGCTGTCCTGCGCGTTCAGGCTGTAGAACACACCGGCGATCCAGGTGAGACGCGCGTCGGAGTCTGTCGACTGGACGCGGAATTCCTGCGTGAAGTTCCGCTGGCGGTTGGTGATCGGCGCATTGGAGATGTAGTCCTGGCCGTAGCCGGGGAGATCGAAGCCCGTCGCCGTGAGCAACGGCGGACGATTCTGCTTGCCGTGGATAAGCGCATATTCCGCGCACAGGCCGCCGGGACACGGATTGTAGTTCGGGTCCTGCTTGCTATCGACCAGCTGCTGGAAATACGAAAGATTGTAGAGCGTGCCGCTGTAGTCGTTCACGATCTCGCGGCGGTCGAAATAGGACGTGTTGGAGATCAGCTCGACCGATCCCAGATCGTAATCGACCTTCAGCGCCGGAAGGACGAAATGATCGCGGTCGCCCATGCGCTCCGGCGTCGCGGTGACGTAGTTGCCCTGACCTGGATCGGACAGGCCGACCCAGTATTGATCGGCGTTGTTGCGATCGCGGTTCTGATAATAGACAGACGGCGTGATGGTCAGGCCGGACGTCGGCGCCCATGTCAGCGCGCCGCGCAGAACATAGGTGTCCACATAGTTGGTGTTCTTGTCCGTGATCTGTCCGGTGTTTACGTCGGCTTCGTCGATCCATCCGCCGTCGCGCCGGTCCCACGCGCTGATGCGGAACCCGAGCTTGTCGTCGATGATCGGGCCGCCGACCGCGACACCGGCTTCATAGCTCGGATCACCGCCCTGGGTGCTCGACACTTCGCTTTTCGCATAGACGCTGTAATCGGTGAGGCTCGGTTGCGGCGTGATGTAGCGAACCGTGCCGCCTTCCGAACCGGCGCCGAACAACGTGCCCTGCGGACCGCGCAGAACCTCGACGCGATCGAGGTCGAAAATCGCCGGCAATGTGTTGTCGGAGCCGAAGCCCAATGCGCGAATCTGGATCGGGGTGTCGTCGATATAGATGCCGGTCGTGCCGGAGCCGGCGTTCGAATTGATGCCGCGGATGGAAATGCTGTTGTCATCCTCATCGAACGTCACGCCGGGCGTGAAGCGCGCGACATCGGCGAAGCTCTTGATGCCAAGCGTGTCCATCTTCTCGGTGGTGTAGGCGCTGATGCTCTCCGGCACCTTGCTCAGGACTTCGGCGCGCCGCGTCGCGGTGACGACGACTTCTTCGATCTGGCCGCCGCCGGGTGCGGTCGTCGCCGGTTGCTGCGCGGCGGCTTGTGCGAGCGCCGGAGCAAGCGGCGCGCTGAGCGCCAGAAGCGCCGCAGCGGAAACCAGCCCAAACGCAACAGGAAGACGAGCCATTTCAAAATCCCCCGGAAAAGAAAGCAGACTAGCCTTGCAGAATCAGCGTGGAAAGACCGCTCCGTCCATGCGCTGCCGGTACACTTTGCGAAAATTACGCGGTGCGACGTGTACGGAAGAGTGTGATCGCCGCAGAAGCGCTTTTTTCATGCTTTCCGAACATCGGCGCGATAGTGTGCCGCGCGCCACAGGAGGGGTTTTTCATGCGCAGCTTCGCCATCGCCACCGTTTGTTGTGCGGTTGCCGCCACGTTTTCCGTCGCCGCCGCACCGACCGATTCGCTTGAGCAGCGTTTTGACGCGCAGGTCCGTCCGCAGGAGATGTCGGACTGGATGAAGCGCATGTCCTCGGAGCCGAACCATGTGGGCTCACCGCATGACAAGCTCAACGCGGAATGGGAGCTCGCGAAGTTCAAGGAATTCGGATGGGACGCGCATATCGAGGAATTCCAGGTTCTCTATCCCACGCCCGTGAGCGAAGCCCTCGAACTGCTCGGCAAGAAGACTTTCAAGGCGACGCTGCAGGAAAAGCCGATCCCCGGCGATACCAGCGCGACCGCGAAGGACAAGGCGCTTCCCGCCTATCTCGAATATCAGGGCGACGGCGATGTCACCGCGCCGCTGGTCTATGTGAACTACGGCATGCAGGACGACTACAAGGCGCTGCAACGCATGGGCGTCGATGTCAAAGGCAAGATCGTCATTGCGCGCTACGGCGCAGGCTGGCGCGGATTGAAGCCGCGTCTCGCGCAGGAGCATGGCGCGATCGGCTGCATCATCTATTCCGATCCCGCCGACGATGGATACGGACACGAAGCAACCTATCCGGTTGGACCGGAGCGGCCGCCGCAGGGGATCCAGCGTGGCTCGGTTGTCGACATGACGCTCTATGCCGGCGATCCGCTGACGCCGGGTGTCGGTGCGACGAAGGATGCCAAGCGCCTGACGCGCGAAACCTCGCCGGTCATTCTCAAAATTCCGGCGCTGCCGATCGGTTACGGCGATGCGAAAGTTCTGCTCGCGGCGCTCGGCGGTCAGGTCGTGCCCGCGGGCTGGCGCGGTGCGCTGCCGATCACCTATCGCGTCGGCCCGTCGGCGCCGAAAGTGCATCTGATGGTGAAGTCGGAATGGAGCCTGAAGACGGCCTATGACGTCGTGGCAACGATGAAAGGCTCCGACTATCCGGATGAGTGGGTGCTCCGCGGCAATCACCATGACGGTTGGGTGGAAGGCGCCGCCGATCCGCTCTCGGGTCAGGTGTCGCTGCTCGAAGAAGCGCGCATTCTCGGCGAACTTGCCAAGACCGGCTGGAGGCCGAAGCGCACCATCGTCTATCTGAGCTGGGACGGCGAAGAGCCCGGCCTGCTCGGCTCGACGGAATGGGCCGAGCAGCACGCCGACGAACTCAAGCGGAAGGCCGTTCTCTATATCAACACCGACGGCAATGAACGTGGCTTCCTCGGCGTCGAGGGCAGCCACGACCTCGAACACTTCGTCAATCAGGTCGCCAACGATGTGCAGGATCCGGAAAGCCACGCGACCGTCGCCGAACGCGCGCGTGCGAAGATCCGCATGGAGGCGCTGTCGCCCTCCTCGCAGGATCCGTCCGTCGTGGCGCGTCTGAAGGACGACGCAAAACTCGCCGCCGATCCGTCGAAGGACTTTCCCATCGGTGCGCTGGGTTCGGGCTCGGATTATTCCGCGTTCCTCGAGCATCTCGGCGTCCCCGCGGTGAACGTCGCCTATGGCGACGAAGGCGAGAATGGCGGCATCTACCATTCGCGCTACGACACCTGGGAGCACTACTCGCGCTTCGAGGATCCCGGCTTCGTCTATGAAGCGACGCTCGCCAAGACCATCGGCCGCATGGTGATGCGCGCCGCCGGCAGCGACCTGCCGATCCAGCGCACGGAGAATTTCGCGAGCACGGTCGAGAGCTATCTGAAGGAAGTGAAGAAGCTCGCCGACACCAAGCGGGAAGCGGCGGAGACACAGGCTGGGCTGTTGAAAGACCGCGTGTTCACGCTCACCGCCGACCCGCAGAAATCGAGCGGCGATCCGACCGCGCTGAAGACCGTGCCGAAGATCGACTTCGCGCCGATGGATGCCGCGATCTCCACGCTGAAAGACAGCACCAAAGCCTACGATGAAGCACTGGCGGCAAAAGGCGGCACGCTCTCGCCCGATGCGAAGGCAAAGCTGCGCGCGATCATGCTGACGCTCGACCAGACGCTCGCGCCGCCGGATGTCGGCCTGCCCGTGCGTCCGTGGTTCCGCAATCTCGTCTACGCCCCCGGCCGCCTCACCGGCTATGGCGCAAAGACGCTACCCGGCATCCGCGAAGCCATCGAAGACGAACGTTTCGACGACGCGGATAAGTATTCCAAGCTGACCGCCGATGCGCTGAACGCGTACAGCGCACAACTCGATCGCGCGACGATGGTATTGAACGGAAAATAAACATCGCTGTCATTCCCGGCTCTAGTCGCTCGCAACGCGAGCGATTAGAGGGAAGGGAACCCAACTTCGGGGAACCACACGAGCCTGAAAAAGTTGGGTCCCCTTCCCTCGCATCGCCTGATGGCGCTGCTCGCCGGGGATGACAGTATTTTCTGCTCCTAGAAATTATCCTTCCGCCGCCGGGTCTCGCCGAAGACGTCGACTTCGCTGGCGCTTTCCATGGCGAGCGATTTGCGTAGCTCAGGAGAGTTGGGGCGCAGGAACGGGTTGGTCTTCTTCTCCAGGCCCATCGTCGACGGGATCGTCGGATTGCCGGCGGCACGCGCGGCATCGACATCCTTCATGCGCGCGACGAGATCGGTGTTGTTCGGTTCGAGCGTCAGCGCGAAGCGGCCGTTGCTCTGCGTGTATTCGTGGCCACAGAAGATGCGCGTCGAATCCGGCAGCGTCATCAGCTTCGACAGGCTCGACCACATCATCGCCGGCGTGCCCTCGAACAGGCGGCCGCAGCCCATCGCGAACAGCGTGTCGCCGGTGAACGCAGCGTCGTCCATGATGAAAGCGATATGCGAACTCGTGTGCGCGGGGATTTCCATCACCCGCACCTTGCGCGATCCGAATGTCCAGCCGGTGCTTTCATCGACGCCGGTGTCGAGGCCCGCGAAACGCTCACGATCCTTGCCCGGCCCCACGATCTCAGCACCGAACTTTTCCTTCAGCGGAACATTGCCGCCGGTGTGATCGAAATGGTGATGGGTGTTCAGGATATGTGTGAGCGTCCAGCCCTTCGCGGCCAGCGCCTTTTCGACCGGGTCCGGCTCCGATGGATCGACCACCGCGCAAAGCCCCGCATCGGCATCGCGGACCAGATAGGCATAGTTGTCGCTAAGGCATGGAACCAGTTCGATTTCGAGTGCGCTCACGGGTGTCTCCTGATGGGACGCGGACACTAGCAGCCCCCACCGCGCCGTTGAACTGCATCCCGCACAGGTTTACGTCCTGATTCATGCAGCTTGATGCGCGCGAACTGGCCGAGTTCTACGAGACGCCGATGGGTCAGGTGGCGCGGCGCATGATCCTGCGCCGTATCCGGATGCTGTGGCCCGCGGCACACGGCCAGCGCGTGCTGGGTTACGGTTTTGCGACGCCGTATCTGCGCTCGTTCCAGAGCGAGACCGAGCGCGTCACCGCTGTCATGCCCGCGCAGCAGGGCGTGGTGCCGTGGCCGGAGGGAAAGCCGCTCGCTGCCCTCGCCGAAGAAGACGCCCTGCCCTTTCCCGATGCGATGTTCGACCGGATCCTCGTCGTGCACGGTCTCGAGGGCGCCGATGCCTTGCGCCCCTTGATGCGCCAGCTCTGGCGCGTGCTCGCCCCGGAAGGCCGCATCCTCATCGTCGCGCCAAACCGCATGAGCCTCTGGGCGCAGCTGGAGCGTTCGCCGTTCGGACAGGGGCGCCCGTTCTCGCGCGGCGAACTGGAGCGCATTGTGCGCAACGCGATGTTCGAACCGGTGCATTGGGATTGCACATTGCACCATCCACCGTTGAACGGACGCAGGCTTATACGCACGGGTGCGACGTGGGAGCGCTTTGGGCGACGCGCGTGGCCGCGGCTTGCCGGTGTGCATCTGGTCGAAGCGACGAAGTCACTCTACGCGCCGGTGCCCATTACAAAAAAGAAAGTCCCGGAGCCCGTGCTCGCTCGCGCATAGCATTTCGTTTTGCGCATGGGACTCATGCAAATGCAATTCGATATGCGCACTAGCGCGCAACATAAGGCTTCGCGCGCGCCGCTTCACAAACACTTCATCCACGTCACGAAAGTCTAATCTTCCTGCCCTTTCAATGCCCGAATTCGAACCTACGTGATCGCTCGCGGTGTGATGCCGCGAACCCCCACGGAGGAGTACCATGCGTAAAACGACTTCTATTGCTCTCGCACTTTCGCTCGTCACCATTTCGACCGCCGCATTTGCACAGGACGACAGCCCCGCCAGCTGCGCCGCGGCCGGCAAGCAGGTCACGGCCGCGCTCAGCGGCAACGACAACGACGCCGCGCGTCAGGAAAAGAAGATGGGCCTCGAGTTCTGCAATGCCGGCTATTACCACCAGGGCATGGCGCACTACAGCAAGGCACTGGAACTGCTCGGCCAGAAGAACTAACGCGGCTTCAGCAGGAAGATCGCCCCTTCGGCGAAGATGTTGGGACCCCACGCGTCCGGCTTCATCGGACGCGTGCGTCCCTTTCCGTCCAGTGCCTGCGCGCTTTCGATGATCGCGCCGGTCTCCTTTGCCAGCGTGACGAAATCCGCGATGGTGCAGAGATGGATGTTCGGCGTGTCGTGCCACGAATAGCCGAGCGCCTGCGTCTGCGGCATGCGGCCGTTTAACAGCAGGCTTAAACGCACGCGCCAATGCCCGAAATTGGGCAGCGAGACGATGGTGTGCTTGCCGATACGCACCAGATGCTCCAGCACCCTGCTCGGATCGTAAGTCGCCTGAATCGTCTGGCTGAGGATGACGATGTCGAACACCTGCGACGGATATTCGTGCAGGTCGGTGTCGGCGTCGCCCTGAATAACGGAAAGACCCCGCGCCACGCAGACGTTCACATTGTGCTGTGACAGTTCGAGGCCGCGGCCATCGACATTCTTTGTGATCTTCAGATGTTCGAGCAATTGCCCATCGCCGCAGCCGACATCGAGCACGCGCGCGCCGCGCGGGATCATCTCGGCGATGGCCGCAAGGTCGGGGCGCAAACTCATGCGAGGCCCCGGCTCTGTGCGACCGAGTTCAAGAAGCCCCGCGCCGTCGCGAACAGTTCCGGCTCATCGAGCAGGAAGGAGTCGTGACCTTTGTCCGACACGATCTCGACGAAGCTGACCGTTGCACCCGCGGCATTGAGCGCATGTGCGATGCGCTTGTTCTCCACCGTCGGGAACAGCCAGTCGCTGGTGAACGAGGCGATGCAGAATTTTGTCTTGGTGCCGCGGAATGCCTCGGCCAACACGCCGCCGTAATCGGCCGCGAGATCGAAATAGTCCATCGCGCGCGTGATGTAGAGATAGGAGTTCGCATCGAAGCGATCGACGAAGGTCGAGCCCTGATGATGCAGATAAGACTCCACCTGGAAATCCGGCGCGAACTGGAACGAGATCTCGGCGCGGTTCTGCAGATTGCGGCCGAACTTCCGTTGCAGCGCAGGCTCCGACAGATAGGTGATATGCGCGGCCATGCGCGCGACCGACAAACCCTTCGACGGTTGCGTGCCTTCGCTCTGATACGCGCCGCCACGCCAGTCGGGATCGGCCATGATCGCCTGACGCCCGACTTCGTGGAACGCGATGTTCTGCGCGGAGTGACGCGCCGCGGTCGCCATCGGCATCGCGCTGAACACGCGCTCCGGATAGGATGCCGCCCATTGCAGCACCTGCATCCCGCCCATCGAGCCGCCGGTGACGCAGAGAAGTTGATCGATCCCGAGTGCATCCAACAGCGCCGCCTGTGCCCGCACCATGTCGCGAATGGTGACCAGCGGAAAACTCAACCCATACGGCTTGCCGGTCGCGGGATCGATATCCATCGGCCCGCTCGTCCCCATGCAGCCGCCGATGACATTGGTGCAGATGACGAAGAAGCGGTCGGTATCGATCGGCTTGCCCGGGCCCACCATGGTCAGCCACCAGCCGGGTTTGCCGGTGATCGGGCTGTCGCTGGTCGCGAACTGATCGCCGGTCAGGGCATGGCAGATGAGCACCGCGTTCGAACGCTCGGCGTTGAGCGTGCCATAGGTCATGTAGGCAATCGTCCACGGCGCGAGACCGCGACCGGCATCGAGCGCCAGGGGCACGTCGAACGTCATCGCCTTGCCGACATCGGCACCGGGCGCTGTCATGGGGCGCAGGAAGTTCGGGCTGGTCGTCTCGGCCATGGTCGTCAACAAAACTGCGTGGAAAGGTGTGCTAAGACCGGGGGTTCCCCCTGTCAACGAAATGCATTAGTCCGAAAGCGCCATGAGCCTGAAACCCAATCCCGGCATTCTTGAGATCACGCCCTATGTCGGCGGGCCGGCAAGCGCCCATGGCGTTGAAGAGCCCATCAAACTGTCCTCGAACGAAAGCGCGTTGGGGCCGAGCAAGGCTGCCGTGGACGCGTTCCGCGAGGCATCGGCGCGCCTCGAATTCTATCCGGAGGGCGGCGCGACCATCCTGCGCGACACGATTGCGGCGACCTACGGCCTCGATCCATCCCGCATCGTCTGCGGCAACGGTTCGGATGAATTGCTCACCATGCTGGCAGCCGCGTATCTGAGACCCGGCGACGAGGTGCTGTTCAGCGCGCACGCCTTCATCGTCTATCGCATCACGGCGCTCGCCCACAGCGCGGTGCCCGTGGCGGTGCCCGAGCGGGACCTGCGCACCGACGTCGATGCGATGCTGGCCGCGGTGACGCCGAAGACGCGCATTGTCTATCTCGCCAATCCGAACAATCCGACCGGCTCTTATCTGACGCATGACGAAGTGCGCAGGCTGCATGCCGGATTGCGCGACGATATCCTGCTCGTGCTCGACGCGGCCTATGCCGAATATGTGAAGCGCAACGATTACGAAGCCGGCATCGAACTGGTTGCAAACAACGCCAACGTCGTGATGACGCGGACATTCTCGAAAATCTACGGCCTCGCAGGCTTGCGCGTCGGCTGGGCCTATTGCCCGGCGGACGTCGCCGATGTGCTGAACCGTATTCGCGGCCCGTTCAATGTGAACACACCGGCACAACACGCAGCCTCGGCCGCGATGCGCGACCGCGCACATGTGCAGGAGTCGCTGGCGCACAACGAAAAATGGCTCGGCTGGCTGATCGAGAATATTCGCGCGCTTGGGCTTAAGGCCGACGACAGCGTCGGAAATTTCGCGCTGATCCGGTTCACGGATGCAAAGCAGGCGACGGACGCCGACAAATTCCTGAGCGCGCGCGGCCTGATCCTGCGCGGCGTCGCGGCCTATGGCCTGCCGCACTGCCTGCGCCTGACCGTCGGCAGCGAGGACGCCAACCGTCGCGTTGTCGACGCCTTGCGCGCGTTCGTGAACAGCCGATGAGTGACGCGCGCCCCCTCTTCGACAAGGTCGCGCTGATCGGCATCGGCCTGATCGGCTCATCGATCGCGCACGGTATCCGCCGTGCCAATTTGGCCGGTCATGTCGCGGGCTGCGCGCACACGCCGGAAATTCTGCAGCGCGCGAAAAACGTCGGCTTTGCAGACTCGTTGCACGCCGACGCTGCTGACGCTGTACGCGATGCAGACCTCGTCATTCTTGCAGCTCCCGTCGGCGCGTTCGCAGAGATCGCGCAGGAGATCGGACCCGCGTTGAAGCAGGGCGCGATCCTGACTGACGTCGGCTCGGTCAAGTCCGCCGTGCTGCGCGATGTGGGGCCGCATGTGCCGAACGGCGTGCACTTCATCCCGGCGCATCCCATCGCCGGTACCGAGCAATCGGGACCGGAGGCCGGCTTTGCGGAACTGTTCGACGGGCGTTGGTGCCTTCTGACGCCGCCGGAAAACACCGATGCCGCGGCGCTCGAAAAGCTCAAGACGTTCTGGGCGCGGCTTGGCAGCAAGGTCGAGGTGATGGACGCAGCGCATCACGATCTGGTTCTGGCGATCACCAGCCACGTTCCGCATCTGATCGCCTACAACATCGTGGGCACGGCGGACGATCTCGCCACCGTTACGCAGAGCGAGGTCATCAAATTCTCCGCTGGCGGTTTCCGCGACTTCACGCGTATTGCAGCGTCCGATCCCACAATGTGGCGCGACGTGTTCCTGAACAACAAGGACGCGGTCTTGGAAGTGCTCGGCCGCTTCAGCGAGGATCTGAGCGCGTTGCAGCGCGCGATCCGGTGGGGCGACGGCGATGCGCTGTTCAATCTGTTCACGCGCACGCGCGACATCCGCCGCAGCATCATCGATGCCGGTCAGGATTCGGCAGCGCCGAACTTCGGCCGCGATCCGTCGCATAAGAGCTAGTATAGCGGCGTCGCGGTCCCGATCGGGTCGTCGCCGAGATACATCACGCTGTCCTGGATACCGAACACCGCGCCCATGCGACCGCCTTCGTCGCTGCCCGCTTTCGACGCACGATCGCGCAGCGCCGCGGCAAAGCCGTCGGGCTCCATCTGCGGATTGCGCGCCAGCCAGTCCGGCATGCCCGTGACCTTGAAATCGATCAGACCTTCCGGTCTGCGCCCATCGTCGAGCGACAGCGCGCCTTTGCCGACCAGATCGGGGCCATTCAGCCAGTGGAATTCCAGCGGCTCGACACGGAGCCGCCCCGGCTTGTTGCGCCATGCTTCGACCGCCTTGCGCCAGTCGCTCTTGCCCCCGCGCAGATCGTCGAAGGCCGCGGCCTGAGAAATACTTCCCTGAAGCTTCACCAGTTTCAGTTCGTCGCCGAACGCGCCGCGCAGGCGCGGCGAGAGATGGACGCCGTTGCCGCTGACGAAGACGTCGAGAGACTTTCCGTCGGCGGCATGGCGAACGTGAAATTCGATTTGTGCCGCGGTCAGCGCGGGTGAGCCAAACGCGATCAGTTCGAGATCGAAACGCGACAGGCCGCCGGCGTTGCGGATGGCGCTCGCGTGCAGGCTTCCCGTGTCGAAGGGAAGAACGTGCTCGTGCCCGTCCGTGTCCGTCCACGCGAAGCTCTGGTTGCCAGCGGCCTCGAAGATCGTCTTGTCGGCGCCATAGGTCAGCGCGTGCAGCGCGAATTTCTCCGTGCGCCAGACGAACGGGCCATGGCCGGTCTCGACGGACACGCGGAAATCGCTGAACACAACATCGAGGTTGAACGGAAAGCCGCTGATCGAGCGTGCGCCATAGCGCACGGTGACACCGGGCATCGCTTCATGTGTCTGCAGCGCGTCGAGCCGCTGCTCCAGCTTGCCTGCGGCCTGCCGCCAATAGACGCCACAGGCCGCGCCGATGAGCAGCAGCAGCGCGAGGGGCGCGTAGAGAAAGAACCGGCTGGAATAGTTCATGCGGCTATCTTAGCCGCATTTGGAGTATCCGCAGGAGACGCAGGAGTCGCACCCCTCGAGCCGCACAAAGCTCGGGCTGCTGCAGCGCGGGCAATAGCGCGCCGGTGCGCCTTCCGCCGCCACGGCGACGGCGCGGCGCTCTTCCTTTGGAAGTGTGGCATCGCGCGGGGCCATGAAGCCGATGGCGACCAGATGGGTCTCGATCACATCGCCGATGGCGGCGAGCAGCGACGGCACATAGCGCCCGCCCATCCATTGCCCACCGCGCGGATCGAACACCGCCTTCATCTCATCGACCACGAACGACACGTCCCCGCCGCGCCGGAACACTGCGGAGATCATGCGGGTGAGCGCAAGCGTCCAGGCATAGGCCTCCATGTTCTTGGAGTTGATGAAGACCTCGAACGGGCGGCGGCGTCCGTCTTTCTCGATGTCGTTGATGGTGATGTAGAAGGCGTGATCGCTGTCCAGCCATTTGATCTTGTAGGTCTGGCCGAGAAGGATATCGGGCCGGTCGAGCGGGCGGGTCATATAGACCACGCCGCCGGCGCGTGCCGGCTGCTCCGGCAAAGCGAGCGGAAGCATCGGCTCATCGCTGCGTTCTTCCGGCGCCGGCGTTGTGTTCTCCACCAGCACCGATCCCGTCACCGCATTGGGGCGATAGGTCGTGCAGCCCTTGCAGCCCAACTCATAGGCCGAGAGATACACATCCTTGAACCCGTCGAACGAGATCTCTGCCGGGAGATTGATCGTCTTGGAGATCGAGCTGTCGATGTATTTCTGCGCCGCCGCCTGCACGCGCAGGTGATCGTCGGGCGAGAGTGTCTGCGCGCTAACGAAATAGTCGGGCAGCGCCGCATCGCCAAACCGCGCGCGGAAGGTACGGTAGGCGTAATCTTCGACGCTTTCTTCTGTGCGCGAGCCATCGGGTTGCAGCACGCGACGTTTATAAGAGTACGCAAACACTGGCTCGATCCCGCTCGACACATTGCCGGCGAACAGCGAGATCGTGCCCGTCGGCGCAATCGAGGTGACGAGTGCGTTGCGGATGCCGTGCGCGGCGATGGCGTCGCGAATCTCCTGCGGCAGCGCGCGGATATGCGGACGTGCGAGATATTCCGCAGCATCGCAGAGAGGGAACGCACCCTTCTCTTTCGCCAGTTCCGCCGAGGCCGCGTAAGCCGCATGGCTCATGGTCGAAAGCCAGGTCTCGATCAGCACCAGGCTTTCCGAAGACCCATAACGACAACGACAGAAGATCAACGCATCAGCGAGCCCTGTGACGCCGAGGCCGATGCGGCGCTTGGCCTGCGCTTCGGCGCGCTGCTCATCCAGCGGAAAGCGCGACACGTCGATGGCATTGTCCATCATCCGGATCGCGGTCTTCGTTAGCGCCGCGAGTTCATCGAGATCGAGATGCGCGTCGTCGGCGAACGCGTTCTTCACCAGCTTCGCCAGATTGATCGAACCCAGCAGACACGCGCCATAGGGCGGCAACGGTTGCTCGCCGCACGGGTTGGTCGCACGGATGGTTTCGCAATAGGCGAGATTGTTCTGTTCGTTGATGCGGTCGATGAAGATCACGCCGGGTTCGGCGTATTCATAGGTCGCGCGCATGATGCGATCCCAGAGGTCTCGCGCGCGCACCGTCTTGTAGACATGGCCGTCGAATTTCAGATCCCACGGCGCATCGGCGCTCACCGCCGCCATGAACGCGTCGCTCACCAGTACCGAGAGATTGAAATTGGTGAGGCGGCCTTCGCGCTGTTTCGCGGCGATGAAGTCCTCGACATCGGGATGATCGATCGCGAGCGTCGCCATCATCGCGCCGCGGCGCGAACCCGCGCTCATGATCGTGCGGCACATCGCGTCCCACACATCCATGAACGAGACGGGGCCGGACGCATCCGCGCCGACGCCTTTCACCGGCGCGCCTTTCGGACGCAACGTCGAGAAGTCGTAGCCGATGCCGCCGCCCTGTTGCAGCGTCAGCGCCGCTTCGCGCAGGCCGGAAAAAATCCCGTCCATCGAATCCGGGATCGTGCCCATGACGAAACAGTTGAAGAGCGTGACGCTGCGATCCGTGCCCGCACCGGCGATGATGCGGCCCGCGGGCAGGAAACGGTGACCGGCGAGCGCCTGTGCGAATTGGAGCGCGTGGGTTCGGCGATCGTCAGGCTTCTCCGCCTGCGCCAGCGCGAGCGCGACGCGCGCCCAGGTGGACTCGACGTCGGCGTCCACAGGCGTGCCGTCCGGCGCTTTCAGCCGGTATTTCATGTCCCAGATCTGGCGGGAAATGTCGGTCATGCAGCCTCGTTGCCGCCCAACCCGAGCGGTTGCGAGACGTATATCCAACAGGGGTTAAAGTCAAGGAATGTTCTCGGAACGTTCCTACGAACTAGTTGCTTCAGTCCCGGATTCTTGCGTTTGCGTAGCCGACGATTTCGCGCGCTTGCGAAAAGGGCGCAGGCATCGAGTGAACCACTAGCTTTTCCAAAACCGCGTAAAGATTGCACTCACCGTCAGCGGGATCGTGTCGCTGCGTAAGAACGATCCAAAAGCCAGCTAGAGGATGATCTCCTTCGACACGGCCTTGAACCATTTTGAACGGGATTCCCGGAATAATGATCTCAGTGTCTAAGTCGAAGGGTGGTGGCACATCACAGGCGCTTCCATCTTTCTGGAACCATCCCCATCCATAACCCGGCGTCACAAGCAACTTCATGCCGTCGCTCTCTTAGTGCTGTTCGTCAGCATGATCCGGCAGCACGATCCACATGATGCCGCAGATGGACATCAGCACGAGGCCGACGATCTGAATCCAGAAAATCGCACCGGGCGTCGAAGAAGAACAGTTTGCGTCACACACCTGCTTGAACTGCGCGGACCACGCCGTCACCGCCAGAAGGGCGACCTGGTCGATCAGCACGAAGAAACCCATGCCCACGAGAAAGATCAGAGTTTTCTGCCAGCGCTTCATGGCGTGTTGCGCGGCGCGCGCCCTTCGGCGATGAGGGCTGCGGTCGCGGTTTCGATGCGCTCCTGCAGCACCTTCATGAACTCGCGCGAGCGCAGGCCCGGGGGAATAGGCTCGAGAAATTCGAGCACGATATTGCCGGGGCGTTTGATGAACCCGGTCCAGAACAATCCCGAGTTCAACGCCGCCGGCACGCACGGCACGCCGAGTTGCGAATAGAGGGCTGCGACACCCGGCTTATAATCCGGCGCGGCATCGGGCTTCTTCCGCGTGCCTTCCGGAAAAATCAGGATCGAGCGTCCACTGTCGAGCGCACGTTTCGCCGACGCGGTCATCTTGCGCAAGGTGCTCGCGCCGCCGCCGCGGTCGATGGCGATCGAACCGGCCTTGGTGATGTACCAGCCATAGAACGGGATGAGTTGCAGCCCGCGCTTCAACACCACCGCGGGATCGTCGAGCAAGAGGTAGAGCGCCATCGTGTCCCACATGCTCATGTGCTTCGCGGCCACGAGCACGCCGTCGCGCGGCACCGTCCCGCGCACTTCGAAGCGCACGCCGGCGATGACGCGCAGGCCCCAGAAGTTGATCGCGCTCCACCGCCTGGACATCCACACCGTCACCCGCCGCGGCAAAATCAGCGCCGGCAGAAAGACGATGCAGATCACCGCGGAGACAAGCGCGAACCACAGGAAGAAGACGGCCGAGCGCAGAAGGGTCAACGAAAAGGACTTTTAACGAGACGCGGTGCGAGACTTGCCGCCGTGCCCGGTCTGGTCAAGGGCGGGGTCGGGGCGATCCACCGCATTGAACACCGTGCTGGCGAGATATTTGGCGTATTCGCTGTGCAGCACATGCAATGCACGGAAGTCATGCCACCAACCCGAAAGGTCGATGTCTTCCGGCTCCACCGGATAGGGCTCCAGCGTCACACCGGGCATCGCTGCCTGGAATTCGGTCAGGCTGCGCGGCATGTGATAGCGCGCGGTCACGACAATGAGGCTCTTGAATTTGTGCGCGCGCGCCCAGCTGGCCGCTTCCTGCGCATTGCCGCGCGTGTTCTCCGCCGAGTAGCCCATGTCGGCGCAGCAATCGAAACGCTTGCCGCCATGGCTGAGTTTCTTGAGTTCGTCTTTCGTCGTCTGCGGATGCACGCCGCTGATGAGAAGCCGCTGACCCTCATGGCTCTCGAGAAGATTCACCGCCGCCGACACGCGCTCGTCACCACCGGTCAGCGCGACGATTCCCTGTGCCGGTTTCAGCGCAGCCTTCGGCGACGGCAGGTTCGCGACGAAGATCACGAAGCCCACCGCATACAGCGCGAGCAGAACGGCTACGATTTTCCAGACGGTACTCATAATCACGAGTGTAACGCGGAAAGTGGTAAATTTCTGTCAGTAAATTTCCCGTAGCGCCGCAAGCACGGAAAGCCGCGCCGTGCCTAGCGCAATCAGGCCCGACACCGCGGGAACCATCAAAAGCCACGGCAATTCCGTAACCTTGAGCGTGATCGGCGGCAGGAACGGCACCGCCTCGATGCCTGCGAATTCGAGACCGCCTGCGAGCAGGAAGAACACGCCCGCAAGTGCCGCACCCAGCGCCGATGCGCCGAGCGCGGAACGGAAATAGTGCCGCTCAAACGCGCGCGCGATGAAGTTCGATTGCGCGCCCATCTGATGCAATAGCTCGACCATCTCGTGATGTGCTTCGAGTCCTGCGCGCGTCGCGAACGAGACTGCCGCCGCCGTCGCGATCGCGATCAGCAGCAGAATTCCATACGCCGACCATGTGATCGCATCGGCCAATCCTTTCAGCCGCGATATCCAGCGCGCGTGATCGTCGAGAAGCGAATCCGGCGCGGCCTGTTTCAGCTGCGCCCCGAGCGTTGCGAGATCGACGGATGCACCCGGCGCGATCTTCGCATCGATCAGGCGCGGCAGCGGCAACTCCGCCACCAGCGCATCTGCGCCGAGCCACGGCTGCACCAGCGCCAGCGTCTGCTCCTGCGTCAGCGGTGCTGCGTGCGCGATGCCCGGCGTCGCGCGCAGCACCAGCAGCGCCGCATCGACCTCCTTGTCGAGGCCTTGGGTATCCTTCGCCGGCGGAAGGATCTGCACCGTCAGCCGGTCCGACAATCCCGCGCGCCAGCCGAGCGCCGTGCGCTCCGCGATCAGCGATGCGCCGAGCGCGAGTGCGGCGAGGAACGCCATCACCGCGATCACGACATCGAGCGGCGCTGCACCCTTATCGCGCGGCAGGATGGCGCTGGGGCTTTCGGGCGACGCCATCAGGCCGCACTCCGCATTTCGATCAGACGGCTATCGACCAGCCGCATCTCCCGCGCGCGCGCGCCTTCGATCAACGCACGGTCATGCGTGGCGATCAGCACGGTGGTGCCGAGACGGTTCAACTCGACAAAGAGACGGATGAGGCGTTGACCGATTTCGGCATCGACGTTGCCCGTCGGCTCATCGGCAATAAGGAGATCGGGACGCGCCACAACCGCGCGTGCGATGGCAACGCGTTGTTGCTCGCCGCCGGACAGTGTCGAGGGCCGCGCCTTCATACGATCGCCAAGGCCGACCCAGGACATCAGCTCTTCGACATCCTGTTTGTAATCGACCGGACGGTTCCCTGCGAGACGCAGCGGCAGAGCGACATTGTCGAAGGCAGAGAGATGATCGAGCAGTCGGAAATCCTGAAACACCACGCCGATGCGGCGGCGCAGCGCCGGGAACTCGGAACGCTTCGTGACACTGAGATCGCGGCCGAACAGCGTCACCAGCCCGCGCGATGGCGGCTGCGTCATGTTGATGAGCTTGAGCAGCGTGGTCTTTCCCGCGCCTGACAAGCCCGTCAGAAAGGTGAACGACCCGGCGTCGAGCGTGAACGTCACGTCGCGCAGCACTTCCGGCCCCGCGCCGTAGCGCATCCCCACATTCTCGAAGCGAACCATGATTCGAACATAGCTGTGCGCGCGGGCAGTTTCGAGCCTTGCCTGTCCCCGCCGCTTGGGCCATTTTCGCGGCAATGATCCTGACCTGTCCGCAGTGTTCGACGCGCTATCAGGCCGACGCCGCGAAGTTTCAGCCGGCGGGCCGCAATGTGCGCTGTGCGAAATGCGGCCATCTCTGGCACCAGGATCCGCCACCCGCCGAGATCGATGCCGCATCCGACATCGCGGTGATCGACGACTCTCCGCCGCCCGCCGCACCACCGCCGCCGCCAGCACCCGAGCCCATGCCCGCGCGCCCGGCCGCGTTCGCGCCCAATCCCACAATCTCGCGCGAGACGGTGCGGATGGTGGAAACGCCGGTGCCGAAATCCAGACTCCCGGGACAGCTTGCGGTCGCGGCCGGCTGGATCGGTCTGATTGTCCTGATCCTGCTGGTCGGTTGGACAGCCATGACGTTCCGCCAGCAGATCGCAACCGTATGGCCGCAGTCGGTCTCGGTCTATTCCGCGCTCGGCATGAAGACGACGGCGACCGGCCTCGACATTCAGGACGTAAACTTCCACCGCAGTATCGAAGCCGGGCAGGCCGTGATGACGGTGAGCGGTGTCATCACCAATCCGACCGCGCATGAACTGCCGATCTCGCCATTGCGTGCGGCACTGATCGACGACGACCGGCACGAACTCTATCACTGGACCTTCACGCCGAATGTGATGACGCTGAAAGCCGGCCAGACGACGAAATTCAGCACACGGCTCAACGATCCGCCCGCGGGCGCGCGCCATTTCGAGCTGCGCTTCGCGAAAGCCGGCGAGTGAGCGGCACGCTGGAGATACTCTTCTCCGAATCCGAAATTGCGAAACGCGTCGACGGTCTCGCAAAGGAGATCGCAGCGCTCAAGCCCGAGATCGCCGTGCCGATCCTGAGCGGCGCCTTCATCTTTGCCGCCGATCTGATGCGCGCGCTCGCGCGGGAAGGCCTGTCGCTGCCGATGGAATTCCTGTGGCTGCGCTCCTATCGCGCGCAGAGCGCCGGCGAGATGTCGGTGATCGCCGGCCCGAGCGACATCGTGCGCGGCAAACGCGTATTGCTGATCGACGGTGTGCTGGATCGCGGGCACACCATCGTCAAGGCACGCAGCCTGCTGAAAGACGCCGGCGCAGCGTCGATCGTCACGGCCGTCGCGATCGACAAGCTGCACCCCGGCGCGCTCACCCACGCCGATCACGCGATGTTTCAGGGCGTCGCGGATTTCATCGTCGGCTACGGCATGGACGACGCAGGCAACAATCGCGGGCTGCCCTATATCGGGATCGTGACCTGATCAGAACTGCTTGAGCAACCGGTCGATGTAGTCGAGTTCCTGTTGCGGGCGGCCGCGTTCGGCGGCGCGCTTGCGGAGTTCCTGAAGAATTTCCCGCGCGCGCTGGAGATCGGATTTGTCGGGCACTTTCACGTTGCCGTTCACGCCGCGGCCGCCATTGTTCTGATCGCGGCCCAACGGATCGGTGCCGTTGTCCTGCTGGCCCTGCCCGTTCTGGCTCATCAGTTGCTTGGCGAGGTCGGACGCTGTCTTGCGCATCGCTTCCAGCGCATCCTTCTCGCTGCCGCTGGCGCTCGGCAGATCCGAGCCGTTGAGATTGTTCTCGGCCTCGCCCATCGACTTGCCAGCATCGCCGAGTGTCTTCGGCGTTCCGAGCTTCTGATCGCCGAGACCCTTCTGGATTTTGCCGAGTTCGTCGCGCAGCGCCTTCTGCTGACCGCCGAGACCTTTGGGTCCGCCGTCCTTCGGGTCGCCCTTGCCCTGCTGCTGGCGGAAGGTCTTGTCGATCAGGCCGCGCTGTTTGCCCATCAGATCGCCGAGCCCCTGAATCGCGTCGCTCAGCGCCTTGTCCTTCGGCGAGGTCTGGCCCTGCCCGCTGCCATTCGTCATGTGCAGGTTTTCGAGCAGGTTCTGCAGCAGCGCCATCATCTGCGCCGCCTGCGCACGGTCGCCGCTCTGCGCCATCTGCTGGATCGCCTTGAGCAAGTCCTGAAGATCCTGCTGGCTCATGACCTTCGCGCCGGGCTGCGGCGGCGTGTTGGCGTCTGGCGGGTTCTGCGCCAGCGCCTGGAGATAGCGCTGCAACGCCTGCTGATATTGCTCGAGCAGCGAGTCGATCACTTCCTGCGGCGCGTTCTGCGCCAGCGCCTGCGTGATGAGCTGTTGCAGGCGGCGCAGTTGCTCCGCCGCACTCATCAACCCGCCGCGCTCCAGACTGGTCGCGATCTGCCAGAGCATGTCCTGGATGCGCGTGTAGTCGGAAGCTTCGTCGGCACTATGCAACGCCCACACGACCGAGCGCAGACCCAGGTAGACGTTCATCTGGTCTTGATAGAATTTGTCCGGCGCGATGGTCAGCGCCTCCAGTGTCGCGGCGACACGCGAACGCAGCCGCACGTCGCCCGTGGCCAGCGTCTGGCGTTGTTCGATCAGCGCACGCGCGAGCGCATTGGTGAACACGCGCGCCGGCAACGTGAAGCGTTGCGGCTTACTGTAACCCGACTGGCCCGCGCCATCGATCGCCTGCAGCACGATGTCGACGTTGAGACCGGCGTAGGGATGCGCGGTCAGATCGCGATAGCTCGTCTGCGACACGGTTTTCGACGATGCACCGTCGAGCGGCAGATCAACCACAAGCGGTTTTCCATAGCGGCCATGCGGCGTGATGATCGCCTTGACCGCGGTCACGCCGTAATCGTCACCCGCGGTGAACGGAATTTTCAGTGCGTCATGCTCTGTGCGCCCGACCTTGCCGGAGAAGGTGATCATCGGCTTGTCGTCGGGCAGCACATGCACGCGCCAATCGCCGACGGTGCGGCCGCTGGAGCGCACGCGCACCGTTGTGTCTTCGGTGAGACGCGCCGTCGCCGCGTACTCGCCCTGCGAACCCGTGAACGACGCATTGTCGAGCGAAAGTGACGGCGTGTGGCTTGCGCCATGGACGCGAAGATTGACCGTCGAGCCCGTCGGCACCGTGATGGTGCGACTGCCGGTGAGATAGACCGGCGCCTCGCCGGTATAGGCGGGGGGATCGATCCAGGCGTCGACGGAGACGCTGGCCGCTTCGCCGCTGCCCGGACCGAACGCGGCGAGCAAACGATTGCGCCAGTCGCTGTTGGCGAAGAATCCACCCGCGACGATCAACAGCAGAACGACATAACGCAGCGCGCGCGGATCGCGGCGCGGCAGATCGGAATGCGGGATCGACAGGCGCAGCCTTCCGAAATCGGCGAGGCGGCGGCTCAAGTGCGCGTTCCACAATGCCTGCGCCCACGCGTCGCCCTCACCGGCGCTGAGAATATCTTCGCCCTCGGAGATCGGGCGATGGACGAGCGTGGAGTCGCGCTCGATCCTCCGCGCGCCGTCATGCCAATCGGGAAGACGGAAATTCTCGAGATTGAAATAGACCGAAAGACCCATCGCCGTGATCGCACTCGCGAGCACCAGTGCATGCAGCGGCCATGGCAGGAATACCGGCAATCCGAAGAGTGCCGCGGCGATGAACAGTCCGGCGATGCCCGTCGCGGGCCAGAGCGCCGGCCACACGCGCTCCCACGTCAGCGCCGCACGCGCGGCCGCGACGAACGCTTCAGTGCGCCTGGTCTTCGAGCCAGGGCGGAAGTCTGTCGAGGGCGATAAGCGCGTCATCACTCAACCGGGGCCGTACAATTGTCCACGCGTCGCCTTTGACCAAAACCTCCGGCGCGGGCGGCCGCGCATTGTAGGCCGAGGACATCACCGCGCCATAGGCCCCCGCGGTCAGGAACGCGACAAGATCGCGCGATTTTAACTGTGGCAGTTCACGGTCGCGGGCGAAGATGTCCGTGGTTTCGCAGACCGGGCCGACCACATCGTATTTCTGGCGCGGCGTGGTGAGCGCTGGTTCCCGCAATGACACGATCTCGTGATGGGCGTCGTAGAGCGCGGGGCGGATGAGATCGTTCATGCCGGCGTCGAGAATGAGGAAGGTCTTCGCCTCGCCCGACTTTACATAGAGCACCCGGCTGACCAACACGCCGGCATTGGCGGCAATCAGGCGGCCGGGCTCGACGATCAGTTTCGCGTCTAGCTCGTTCGCGATCCGAGCGGCGAGCTTGCCGTAGGAATCCGGGTCGGGCGGCGGTTCGTTGTTCGAGATGTAGGGCACGCCCAACCCGCCGCCGAGATCGATGCGCGCAATCGTGTGCCCATCGGCGCGCAACTGCTTCACCAGTTCGGAGACACGCGCGAAGGCTTCGGCGAAGGGCGAGAGCTCCGTGATCTGGCTGCCGATATGCACATCGACGCCGACGATCTCGATACCCTTGAGACGCGCCGCCAGCGCATAGGCATCGCGCGCGCGGCTCCACGGGATACCGAATTTCGTCTCCGAGGTGCCCGTCGTGATCTTGGCATGGGTCTTCGCATCAATGTCAGGATTGACGCGGATGGTGACCGGTGCGCGCTTGTTACTTGCCAGCGCCACCTTGTTCAGCGCTTCCAGTTCCGGTTCGCTCTCGACATTGAACTGGTGGATGCCGACATCGAGGCCGAGCTGCATCTCCGCGCGTGTCTTGCCGACGCCGGAGAAGACAATACGCGAAGGCGGAATGCCCGCAGCCAATGCCTTCTTGAGTTCGCCGCCCGAAACGACATCTGCGCCTGCACCGAGACGCGCGAGAGTCTTGAGTACCGCGAGATTGCCGTTTGCCTTTACTGAGAACGCGACCAACGCATCCTTCGGCAATGCGCCCGCGAAGACGCGATAGTGCCGTTCCAAGGTCGCGGTCGAATAACAATAGAACGGCGTGCCAACGCGCTCTGCGATGGCCGTGAGATCGGCGTCCTCGGCGTGAAGCGTGCCGTTTCGATATTCGAAATGGTTCATTCGCCGAGCGGGATGGGCGGCTTGGATGGATCTTTCTGGCCCTTCGCGGTCTTGCTGCCATCGGGCAGCACGAGATCGTTCTTCACGCCGCAGCTTGCCAGCGACAGCACCATCACCGCAGCGAGGATGAGACGGCCGATCATTTCAACTGCTCCTGCCAGAAAGCGATCTGTTCGCGCACGCGTTTGGGCGCCGTGCCGCCGTAACTTTCGCGCGAATTCACCGAAGCTTCCAAGCTCAACACATCATACACGTCTTCGGTGATGCGCGGCTCGATCTTTTGCATCACCTCAAAAGGCAGCTGTTCCAGGCTCATCTGGCATGTTTCCGCAGCTTTGACGATGCTACCCGCAACATGATGGGCGTCGCGGAACGGCATCTTCAGTTCGCGAACCAGCCAGTCTGCCAGATCCGTCGCCGTCGGATAGCCGCGTTCCGCCGCACGGCGCATGGCCTCCTTGTTCACCGTGAGATCGGCAATCATGCCGGTCATCACGCGCAGCGAGACGAACACCGTTTCGGCGGCGTCGAAGACGCGTTCCTTGTCTTCCTGCAGATCGCTGCCATAGGCGAGCGCAAGCCCCTTCACCACCGTCGCCAGCGCCACGAGATCGCCGAGCACACGGCCCGTCTTGCCGCGCACGAGTTCGGCCGCATCGGGATTGCGCTTCTGCGGCATGATCGACGAGCCGGTGGTGAACGAATCCGACAGCCGCACGAAGCCGAAGCCGGGGCTGGTCCACTGCACAAGTTCGCCCGCGAGGCGCGAGAGATTGGTCATGCAGATCGTGGCGGCGGCCAGATACTCGAGCGCAAAATCGCGCGCCGACACGGCATCGAGCGAATTGCGCATCGGCCCCATGAAGCCGAGCTCTTTCGCCGTTGCATGGCGATCGATGGGAAACGATGTGCCCGCGAGCGCGGCGGCACCGAGCGGCGATTCATTCATCCGCACACGCGCATCGGCGAAGCGGCCGCGATCACGCGCGAACATCTCGATATAGGCGAGGCAATGATGCGCGAAGGTCACGGGCTGCGCGGGCTGGAGATGCGTGAAGCCCGGCATGATCGTGTCGCTGTGCGCCAAAGCCTGCCCAAGCAGCGCGCCCTGCAATTCCGCAAGCGCCGCATCGGCCTCGGCGCAGGCATCGCGCAGCCACAACCGGAAGTCGGCTGCGACCTGGTCGTTGCGCGAGCGCGCGGTGTGCAGACGTCCCGCCGCCTCACCCGCGATCTCCTTCAGCCGCGCTTCTATATTAAGGTGAATGTCTTCGAGTTCGCGTTTGAAGACGAACTTCCCGTCCTCGATTTCTTTCCAGATCGTGTCGAGCCCGGAAAGGATCGCGTCGCGGTCGGCATCGGTAATGATCTTCTGCGCGGCGAGCATGCGGGCGTGCGCCTTCGAGCCTGCGATATCCTGCCGCCACAGGCGTTTGTCGAAATCGATGGAGGGCGTAATCTCCTTCATGATATCGGAAGGTCCGCTTGCAAAGCGGCCGCCCCACATCTTGTTCGTGCTCATGGGATGCTCACGATGAAGGCTCGTTCCATTGCCATTCTTGCCGCGATCGTCGTGATCGCAGGTGCAGCAATTCTATATGGGATCAGGCTGGTTCGTGTCCACGCGCCCGCCGCGCCCCCCGCTTCATTGGCACAGCTTGTCCCCGCCAAGACGCCGCAGGCCATTCCTGACGTGGCGTTCATGGGCCAGGACGGATCGCGCCATTCGCTCGCCGAGTTCAAGGGCAAATATGTGCTGCTCAATCTCTGGGCAGTGTGGTGCGCGCCCTGCGTGAAGGAGCTTCCGGCGCTGGCCAGACTCAAGGCCTCCGCCGGCGGGGCGCGGTTCGATGTCGTCGCCGTCGATGTCGCGCGCGGTACGCCACAGGATGCGAAGACGTTTCTCGACGGACACGGCGCCTCCAAGCTCGCGACCTATATCGATCCGCAGCTGACCCTGATGCGCGCGTTCGGCGCGTATGGCTTGCCGCTCACCATTCTGATCGACGATAAGGGCCGCGAAGTCGCGCGCGCCGTTGGCCCGGCAGAATGGGACGCGCCGGAGTCGATCGACTACTTCAAGGCGCTGACCGCCAAGTCGTAATCCGCCCACATCTTCGCGCAATCGATCAGCGTGCCTTCGCGCATCGCACGGTCGATGGCCATGACGGTGAGACCGGCTTCCATCGAATCCTGCGGCGTCACCGGAAACGCGGCGCGGCCTTCGAGCGCCTCGAGCAGATCGCGCGCCATCGCCTGATCGGCGCCGTTGTGCGCATCCGCCGTGCGTCCGCCATAGTCGAGACGCTCCGGCTTGCCGCGGTCATGGATGCTACGAAACATCATCCGGTTGCGTACCAGATCGGCGATCAAGGTCGCCTTCGTGCCCGCGATATACCAGCGCCGCTCGGTCAGGCTCACATGGCTGTTGGAATGGAATGAGAGCCTGACACCATTGGCATATTCGACAATCGCGTTCTGGTGATCGGTCACGTCCATGTCGGAGTGGAAGGCGTCGTTCGCGCCGGACCATCCGGCATCGAAGGACGAATAGGCGTCGTTCTCGCTCGCATGCACCACATCGAAGATGCGCTTGCCGCCGAAGCTCGCGACACGCGACGCGCGGCTGTTCGCGATGCGTCCGAAGATATCGAAATCGTGGCACACTTTGTCCAGCAGGAACGAGCCGCCCCATTCCTCCTTGCGCCGCCAGTTGCGTGCGAGATAGCCGCCATGCTCCGGCGGCAGATGCTCGGTCGCATCCATCGAGATCACATCGCCCAGCGCGCCGCCATCGACGCGCGCAATCACCTCGCGCATGATCGGCATGGAGCGCATCACCAACCCGATATAGAGCGGCGGCGCCTTGGCGAGATGCCGTGCGAGCGTGAAAGTTTCTTCTTCCGTGCGCACGATAGGTTTCTCGGCAAACACCGGATACCCCGCCGCGAACGCCGTCAGCAGGTGTTCGTAATGCAGATGGTTGGGCGAACCGATCATCACCAGATCGAACGGGCCGTCTTTCAGCAATGCCTCCGCGCTCGCATAGGCGCGGCCCGGTTCGATGCCGTGTTCCTTCAGAATCGGCAGGCCCACCGGCGCGGGATCGCTATAACCCGCAATCGCGAAGTCCCAGCCGACCTCTTTCATCGCCGCGAGAACATGCGCGATACGCTGGCCGAGCCCGATGACGACGATGCGTTTCGCGCTCATGGCTGATCGGCCTCCCCACGCAACACCGCGGCATGGAGCGACGGATCGGCCTCAGGATTGGATGCACGCTGGGCCGCAGAAGGCGAGATATCGTAGAGCCGCGCGAGACTGACGAGCGCGCCGACCAGCGCGAAGCCGCT
>DATJUS010000048.1:0-58932 GCA_035502175.1 Rhizomicrobium sp. | reverse complement strand
TGCTGCACGTCGCGCGCGGCATCGGCTGGCTGCATGGCCGCATCGCCGAGCTGCTACTCGTCCGGCTGTAACTCCCCCCTATTCATCCGGACCGGCGCCGCGAGTCGACAGATTCGCGGCGCAATTTTTTGGAGCGGAACTTCAGGAACTCAGGAAATACGCCGGTTTTATGCGGCTCAAAGCGTCAGCGTTAATTGGGCGGTAAGGGTTGACGCGCGTAATAGTCTTTGCGCTATAAGGGCTTACTGCCGGTTCGCCGGGACGCATGACTTTGGGCTGGGGCCAGAACGGCTCCCTAAAAACTCAGGAGCCGATGTGCAGCGACGCAGCCAATCTTCTCTGATGTCCACAGCTTCCGACTGGCGCAACACAGCGCGCAGCGCCGCCGCGACGCTTTCGTCCCCGGAAGGGCGCTGGGCGCTTCTCACGACCTCGCTCACCGGCGTGATTGCCGGTTCGATTGCCTGGCTCGCTGTTGGAACGATGCCGCCGATGCACGCAAGTGGATTTGGCACCAGCCAGCCAAGAACGCTTGTCCCCTATTCTTTGTTCCAGAAGCTTGCCGGTGAAGCTTCGCTCAATCCGTTCGGAACGTCCGCGCGCAAGCCCGCGCCGACAACGCAGCCGGCAAAGCTCGACGACAATCTCGCCCAGGAAGAAGCCGACAGTGGCAGCGGCGAGCCCGGCGTCGACACGCGCACGATCACGATGGATCGCGGCGATACGTTTGCCGGTGCGCTGGAAGACGCCGGTATTTCAAGCAGCGACGCAAACGCGGCCGTCGCGGCGCTTGAGAAAGTTTACAACATCCGCAGCCTGCGCGCCGGTCAGTCTTTCGACGTGACGTATTCGACCGATGTACAAACGGCGCCCGCGCAAAACGACAGCAACAACAGCTCCGCCTTCGCGGGATCGGACGACGACGATTCCAGCGCCGATGGCGCAGTCGGCCCCGCGACGACGACGCCCGTCAATCACCTGATCTCGATCACGTTCTCGCCGTCCGTCGAACACGACGTGACGATTGCGCGCGATGCCAACAACGATTTTGTTGCCAACGATGTCGAGAAGAAGCTTGAGGCGCATGTCCATCGCGCCGGCGCGACAATCGAAGGCAGCCTCTATCTCAGCGCCATGCGGGCCGGAATCCCGGCCGACGTCGTGGTCGAGATGATCCATATGTTCTCGTACGAGGTCGACTTCCAGCGTGACATCCGGCCGGGCGACTCTTTCGAGGTGTTCTACAACTACTACTACACGCCGGAAGGCCAGCCCGCGCGCGAAGGCAACATCTCCTACGCGACGATGCATCTGCGCGGCCGCACCGTGACGCTCTATCGCTACCAGCCCGATCCGGATTCACCTGCGGACTATTTCGACGCGCACGGCCAGAGCGCCAAGTCGATGCTGATGAAGACGCCAGTCGATGGCGCGCGCATCTCGTCGGGCTTCGGCATGCGCTTCCACCCGGTGCTCGGCTATAGCCGCATGCACAAGGGCATCGACTTCGCGGTGCCGGTGGGGACGCCGGTCATGGCGGCGGGCTCAGGTGTCGTGCAGATCGCCGGTCATCTCGGCGGCTACGGCAATTACCTGCGCATTAATCACCAGAACGGCTACGGCACCGCCTACGGCCATCTCTCGCGCCTGGCGCCGGGCATCCATGTCGGCAGCCATGTCCGGCAAGGCCAGATCGTCGCCTATAGCGGCAACACCGGCATGTCGACCGGACCGCATTTGCACTACGAGATCCTGATCGGCGGCAATCAGGTCAATCCGCTGGCGGTGAAGGTCGCATCGGGCATTCGCCTCGCCGGCCATGCGCTCCGCGCCTTCCTGGGCGAGCGCATCCACATCGACGCCCTGCTTGCCTCGATGAAGCTGGAGACGAAGGTCGCCGACATCTCGACCGATCTGCGCCAGGCAAAAGCGAAATAGCGCGCTGGTCGTCTGAAGCCAGGACAGCGAAGCGCCGACGGGATTTATTCCGTCGGCGTTTTGATTAGTTGTTGTTCTTCTGAACGTGCGCGTCGCCGTTGGGATCGACAACGGTCGTGCTACCCGGGGGCGGGTTCACGACCACTGTCTTCTCCGTCGTTCCGCATGCTGCGAGAAATACTGGCACGAGCAGAATCGCGAATTTAAGGCGCATGGAAAAATCTCCTTGTTGAGAGTTCCGTTGAAGGAAACTCGCAACGAGGAGATGTGTTCCGGAACCCGTGGTTAGTGGATCGCGTGACTCGGCGCCTGCTGGATGTCCATATCATCGGACGCCGCAGCAAACTCCTGACCGTCGATCGTCAGTCCGCTCTTGCCCGCGCCGACTTTGATTTTCGCGCCGTCAGCGATCTTGCCTTCAAGCAGCAGCTGCGCGAGCGGATCTTGCAAGCGGCGCTGGATCACGCGCTTCAATGGACGCGCGCCGTAGACCGGATCGTAGCCGGCATTGGCGAGCCATTCGCGGGCCTTGGCATCGAGATCGATCTCGATCTTGCGGTCGGCGAGCAGCTTGTCGAGCCGCGCGATCTGGATGTCGACGATCTTGTCCATGTTTCCACGCGTGAGGCGGTGGAACAGGATGATCTCGTCCAGACGGTTCAGGAATTCGGGCCGGAAATGCCCACGCACAGCCTGCATCACCTGCGCACGCAATTGCGGTGTCTCTTCGCCGGTCAGGAATTCGGTGCCGAGGTTCGAGGTCAGGATGATGACCGTGTTCTTGAAGTCCACGGTACGGCCCTGCCCGTCGGTCAGCCGCCCGTCGTCGAGCACCTGCAGCAGCACGTTGAACACGTCCTGATGCGCTTTCTCCACCTCGTCGAACAGGATCACCTGATAGGGCCTGCGACGGACGGCTTCGGTCAGCACGCCGCCTTCTTCGTAGCCGACATAGCCCGGCGGCGCGCCGATCAAGCGCGACACGGCGTGCTTCTCCATGAACTCGCTCATGTCGATGCGCACCATCGCGGTGTCGTCGTCGAACAGGAACGCGGCGAGCGCCTTGGTCAACTCCGTCTTGCCGACGCCCGTCGGACCAAGGAACAGGAACGAGCCAATAGGACGGTTCGGATCCTGCAAACCCGCACGCGAACGGCGCACAGCGTTGGAGATTGCGCGCACGGCCTCGTTCTGGCCGACAACGCGGTTCTCCAGCGACGACTCCATGTGCAACAGCTTCTCGCGCTCGCCCTCGAGCATCTTGTCGACGGGGATGCCGGTCCAGCGCGACACGACCTGCGCGATGTTCTCCGGCGTCACCGCCTCGTTCACCAGCGCGGCCTTGTTCTTGTCGTCGATCTCCGCGATCTGCTTTTCCAGACCGGGGATGACGCCATAGGTGAGTTCGCCCGCCTTGGCGAAATCGCCGCGGCGCTGTGCGATCTCGACTTCGGCTCGGGCGCGATCAAGCTGCTCTTTCAGGCTTTGTACGCTCTGAACGGACTTCTTCTCATCTTGCCATTTCGCGGTCAGCGATGCGGATTGTTCCTCGAGTTCGGCTAGGTCATGCTCCAGCGTCGCAAGACGATCCTGCGAGGCCTTGTCGCTTTCCTTCTTCAGCGCCTCGCGCTCGATCTTGAGCTGCATGATGCGGCGGTCGAGTTCGTCCAGCTTCTCAGGCTTGGAGTCGACCTGCATGCGCAGCCGCGATCCCGCCTCGTCCATCAGGTCGATGGCCTTGTCAGGCAGGAAGCGGTCGGTGATGTAGCGGTTGGAGAGCGTCGCCGCTGCCACGATCGCCGCATCGGTGATGCGCACGCCGTGATGGACTTCGTATTTCTCTTTCAGGCCGCGCAGGATGGAGATCGTGTCTTCCACCGTCGGCTCGCTGACGAACACCGGCTGGAAACGCCGTGCCAGCGCCGCGTCCTTCTCGATGTATTTGCGATACTCGTCGAGCGTGGTCGCGCCGACACAATGGAGTTCGCCACGCGCCAAAGCGGGCTTCAGCAGGTTGGACGCGTCCATCGCGCCTTCGGCCTTGCCCGCGCCGACGAGCACGTGCAGTTCATCGATGAACAAAACGATCTTGCCCTGCGCCGCGCTGATTTCGTTGAGCACGGCCTTCAGCCGCTCCTCGAACTCGCCACGGAACTTTGCACCGGCGATCAAGGCGCCCATGTCGAGCGCCATTAGCCGCTTGTCGCGCAGGCTTTCCGGCACATCGCCGTTGACGATGCGCAGCGCCAAACCTTCGGCAATGGCGGTCTTGCCCACGCCGGGCTCGCCGATGAGCACAGGATTGTTCTTCGTGCGCCGCGACAAGACCTGAATGGTGCGACGGATCTCCTCGTCACGGCCGATGACCGGATCGAGCTTGCCGTTGCGCGCCGTCTCGGTCAGATCGCGCGCGTACTTCTTGAGCGCGTCGTATTGGTTCTCAGCCGTCGCGCTGTCGGCGGTGCGGCCCTGACGCAGATCGGCAATCGCCTTGTTCAGGTTTTGCGGTGTGACGCCGGCATCTTTCAGAATACGCGCACTGTCGCCGCTCGACATCGCGAGTGCGAGCAACAGGTATTCCGCGGTGACAAAACTGTCGCCGGCCTTCTTCGCGATCTGCTCGGCATTGTCGAACAGGCGTGCAGCTTCCGGGGACAGATACACCTGCCCCTGCCCGCCCTGAACCTGCGGCAGCTTTGCCAGTGCGCGCTCGACCTGCTCACGCACCTGCTCCGGCTTTCCGCCAGCGGCTGCGATCAGCCGCGCGGCCAGGCCTTCCTCATCGTCGATGAGGACCTTGAGCAGATGCTCCGGCGTGAATTGCTGGTGATTGGAGCGAAGCGCCAGCCCTTGGGCCGATTGCATGAAACCGCGCGCACGCTCGGTGAATTTCTCGACGTCCATATGTTCCTCTCTAGCCTTCGTTCCCCTCGCTCGAGCAGAGCCAAAGACAACGAATCCAAACGCAGAATACCGCCCCAATGGGCACGGCTCCCGGTTTAGATGGGTTCCCGATCCGTACTCTTCAAGAGGCGGAAAGCCGGGAAGGCCTAGGTTTTTTGGCTTCTAGCCTCGCCGTCAGGGCTGGCAATCACGACGACATAACCGTCCGGATCGCGCAGCCACATTTCCCGGTGGCCAGGCGCGGGATTGACGAACGGCTCCTCGATCACCGCCGCGTTCAGGCCGCGCGCCCGACCAACGGCGGCATCGAAATCATCGAGCTGGAACCAGAGCACCACGCCGTGCGCCACGGGTTCTGCCGCACGATTGATAAGGTTCGGATGATCCTCCTCGTCCCACGCGTGAAGCTGAAGAACGATGTGTCCGGACACCGTCACCCGGTCATAGACATCGCGATGCGGATGATCCGGCAGCGTGTCTGCGCCGAGCAGCGTGCCGTACCACCTACTGCTGGCGCGAACGTCCTGTACCGCAATGAGTGTTTGCGGATCGACGCCTGATTTTGGCAAGGCTGGGCGCATCGCCCGACGCTAAGGGAATTTTGCCGACACCGCTATTCCGCGTCGACTTCCTCGCCGACATCCTGGGCGCCATCGGCCAGTGAGAACGACGGACCGGCCGGCTGCGGCGAGCCCGCGGCGTAAGGCTGTTCGCCGTTGCCGTTAGGCTGGCGGTACTGACCATTGCCGTTCTGCTGACCATTCTGCGGCTGTTGCTGCTGTGCCTGCGGATTGTTCGCCGCCTGCTGAGCCTGCTGCGCCTGGATGGCGGCCATGATGCGGAAATAATGTTCGGCGTGCTGAAGATAGCTCTCCGCCATGACGCGGTCGCCCTGCGTGTTCGCATCGCGCGCGAGCTGGAGATACTTCTCATAGACGTGAGAGGCAGAGCCGCGGACCTTGATCTCCGGACCGTTGGAATCGTAGGTGCGGTTCGGGTTCAGATACCCGCCGTTATTGTTGTTGTTGCTGCTGCCGCCGCTGTTGTGGCTGCCACCATGGGAAGACGGCCTGCGACCGCCTCTGCGTGAGCGTTTCACTTAAAAGCCCCTCATCTGTCTAAAACCTCATATCCGGGCGTCCGATCCGTGGCTGGCGATCAACGCGAACATTGCGCGTGACGCCGTTCTGCTTCGGGCTCGTTCGCTTTTCGCAAGAACCGGCGCGTCCACCGCGCTGTACCGCCACTGGCTGCCACCCTCATGCTCTGGCCGCCGGCGGGTTCTTGCCTCCCCACGGGCCGGGAAACTAACGGCTATGGGGTGTACTTCCAACTGTTTTCTGGGCCCTTTTGGGTTCCATTTCCTAGTGTTCCACGACGACACAGCGCTCGATTCCGGCCAAATCCGTGAGGATTTCCCGGATTCTGAGATTTTGACCCTCCATCAGGGCCGAAACCTCGCCGCCCTGGCCCTGGCCGATCTCGAGAAAGGCCTTCCCGGCCGGCTCCATGAGTCGGGCGATCAGGGCCGCCAGGGACCGGTAGGCATCCAGCCCGTCCCGCCCACCGTCCAGCGCCGAAACCGGTTCGAACTTGCGAACCTCCGGCCCGAGCGTGGGGATGTCGTCCGACCGGATATAGGGAGGGTTGGACAGGATTACATCGGCCGACGCCGTCGGAACCTGCTCCCAGTTGCCCTGTTCAAGATGGCATCGCCCGGTGAGAGCGTGTTTCTCAATATTCCGCTTTGCCCATTTGATCGCCTCCGCCGACGCTTCGACCGCGACGGCTTTGGCGTTTGGGTATTCGGTCAGCGCCGCAATCGGCAGACATGCCGTGCCTGTTCCAAGATCGAGAATGTTGAGCGCCGCGGACTTGTCCGGGAAATATTTGAGCACCGCTTCGATCATTGTCTCGGTGTCCGGGCGAGGCACGAGCACGCCGGGACCGACATCGAAATCGAGGCTCCAGAATTCCTTGTTGCCGGTGATGTAGGCCAGCGGCTCGCGCAGGATGCGGCGCGCGATCATTACGTTGAAATCGGCGAGTGCTTCCGGGGGCACGTCGATCGATCCGATCAGCGAATCCGGTCTGACAGTCATCGCCTGGGCGAGAAGAAGGCGCGCATCGAGCCGGGGGCTGTCGATATTGGCCATGGACAGGCGCAGCGCCGCGTCGCCCAGCAAGGCGCGCAGATCGCTCACGCGTCGCCGGCTTCGAGTTCGGCGAGACGCTCGGCCTGGTCGTGCGTCACCAGTGCGTCGACAATCTCGCCCAGATCGTCGCCGGTGATGATGCGGTCGAGCTTATAGAGCGTCAGGTTGATGCGGTGATCGGTGACGCGGCCTTGCGGGAAATTGTAGGTGCGGATGCGCTCGCTGCGGTCGCCGGAACCGACCATGCTCTTGCGTGCGCCGGCGCGCTCGGAATCGACACGTTCGCGCTCGATCTCGTAAAGCTTGGCTTTCAGCAACTTCATCGCATGCGCCTTGTTCTTGTGCTGCGATTTCTCGGTCTGCTGGGCGACAGCAATTCCCGTCGGCAAATGCGTGATGCGCACGGCGCTCTCGGTCTTGTTCACGTGCTGACCGCCGGCACCTTGCGCACGGAACACGTCGATACGCAGATCCTTTTCGTTGATCTGGATATCGACGTCCTCAGCTTCTGGCAGAACGGCGACGGTCGCGGCCGACGTGTGGATGCGCCCGCTCGCTTCGGTCACCGGCACGCGCTGCACGCGATGCACGCCGCTCTCGAATTTCAGCTTCGCGTACACACCGGTGCCGTTCACCTCAAGCGTCGCGTCCTTGATGCCGCCGAGATCGCTTTCGGTGCGGTCCATGATCTCGGTCTTCCAGCCCTGAAGCTGGCAGTAGCGCTGATACATCTCCAGCAGATCAGCCGCGAACAACGCCGCCTCGTCGCCGCCGGTGCCGGCGCGGATTTCGACGATGGCGGATGACGAGTCTGCGGCGTCTTTCGGCAACAGCCTGATCTGTAGGTCGCGTTCCTGCTCCGCGAAACGCGTCTTGAGTTCGGCGCGCTCTTCTTCCGCCATGCCGCGCATCTCGGAATCTGTCGACGGATCGGCGATCAGCGTCTCGGTGTCTTTGAGCTGCTTCTCTGTCTCACGATAGGCCTGCGCAGCCTCGACCACCGGCGCGAGCTCGGCGTGCTCCTTGGACAGCTTGACGAAACTGTTTCCCGCCGTGCCCGAGGCAAGCTCTGCCTCCACCGCGTGAAAGCGGTCGAGCAGACGTTCGAGGGTGTGCGCGGGAATCATTCCTTATTCTCTGTCATCCCGGCCAGCGAGCGAAGCGAGCGTGAGCCGGACCCATCGTGACGCGGCACAATGGATCCCGGAACTGTGGCGCGTTTCACGCGCCTTGTCCGGGATGACAATCATGGGTCGCTACTGTGCGGGTTCGAGGACTTTGCCGCGTTCGGCTTCAATCTCGGCGGCTTTCTTCTCGCAAAGCTCTACGACGTGTTCGACGAGCTTCTCGTTACCGAGCTTGTAGGCCGGCTTGCCGTTCAGATAGATCATGCCATTGCCCTTGCCGGCGCCGCCGCCGGTGAAGGCCAGATCGGTCTCGCGGGCTTCGCCCGGCCCGTTCACGACGCAGCCGATGATCGACAGCGACATCGGCGTGGCGATGTGCTTCAGGCGATCTTCCAGAACCTTCACCGTCTCGATGACGTTGAAGCCCTGACGCGCACACGACGGGCACGACACGATATTCACGCCGCGATGGCGCAGGTTGAGCGACTTGAGAATATCGAAGCCGACGCGCACCTCTTCCACCGGATCGGCGGAGAGCGAAACGCGGATGGTGTCGCCAATGCCGCTCCAGAGCAGCATGCCCATGCCGATGGACGACTTCACCGTGCCGGAGATCATGCCGCCGGCTTCCGTGATGCCGACGTGCAGCGGGCAATCGATCGCTTCGGCCAGCGCCTGGTACGCGGCGACGGCGAGGAACGGATCGGATGCTTTCACCGAAATCTTGTATTCGCGGAAATCGTTGTCATCGAGAATCTTGGCGTGGTTCAACGCGCTCTCGACCATCGCTTCCGGGCACGGCTCGCCGTACTTCTCGAGCAGATCGGGTTCGAGCGACCCGGCATTCACGCCGATACGCATCGAGCAGCCGTGATCCTTCGCGGCCTGCACCACTTCCTTCACGCGCTGCGCGCTGCCGATATTGCCGGGGTTGATGCGCAGACACGCAGCGCCACCGACGGCTGCTTCGATCGCGCGCTTGTAGTGGAAGTGAATGTCGGCGACGACCGGGATGTTCGAGGCGCGCGTAATCGCCTTTATCGCTTTGGTCGCGTCCTCATCGGGACATGACACGCGCACGATATCGGCGCCGGCTTCTTCGATGCGGCGGATCTGGTCAATCGTCGCGCGCGCATCGCCGGTGATCGTGTTCGTCATCGTCTGCACGGTGATCGGCGCGTCGCCGCCGACCGGCACCTTGCCGACCATGATCTGGCGAGACTTGCGGCGATGAATATCGCGATAGGCTCTGACGCTCATGACACTTACCCGGGATGTCCATTGTAACGGTCGGCGATGGCCTGTGGATCCAGGGATACGGACTCGCCGATCTGCCCCTTCTTTCCTGCGGTTCCCATCACCGTGCCGTCGAGTTCCACCTCGATCGCACCCGCATCTGCGGTTGTCAGCGTGACGCCGACCTGGTCAGGGACCATGTAGGTGTCGCCCGCATTCAGCGTGCGATTGATATAGGTCGTGCCGTCGGCGCCCTGCACAAGAATGCGCGTCGGCGCTTTCAGCCGCAGAACGACGCGCGCGTTGTGATTGAGCTGGCCGTAGACTTTGCCTTCAGGGATCGCGGCTTCCTGCTGTGGCGCAGGCACGGTGCCCGGCGGGGCTGCTGATTGATCCGAGGTCACGGGCGCAGTTCCCGGCGGGATCGCCGTCGACGCAGTTGTGGCGGTTTGCACTGGCGGAGTCTGAACGACAGGTTTGGGTGGCAGCTTCTTCGCGATGACGGGCTTCGGCGCATATTGCGCGGGCACGGGCGCAACGGGCGGCGACAGCATCTTGTCGGCGGCCGGCACGAGCAAGTGATACGCGCCATATGCAAACAACAGCAGCACGACGGCCGCGATGATCTTCCAGCCTTGCGGAAGTCTGCGGTGCTCGTCTTCGTCGATGACAGTGATGGTCGGCGTCGCGTCGTCCGTGCGACCGGCGATCTGGGATTTGAATCGCTCGACCGTCTGTCCTGCATCGAGACCGAGATAATCGGCGTAGGTCCGCACGAAGCCAACCGCATAGGCACGGCCGGGAAGATTCTCGATGCGATCTTCTTCCAATGCTTCGAGATGATCCTTGCGGATCTTGAGTGCTTTGGAAACGGTCGCGAGATCGTCGCCGCGGCGCTGGCGCGCGGCACGCAAATCCTGTCCGACGGTTTCGAGCGGTGAATCCAGATCGCCGGAAATTTCGCGCAGATGGATGCGGCGAGTCTTCTGGCCGCCGCCTTCTTCAACCGTCAGATGGGTAACTTTCGTCATACCTCGGCCATGTTTGCGCGCGCTTCGCGCCGCACTGCGGTATGTAACGCGAAGACCCCCGCTTAGACAATTGGAAAACCTCAAAGATTGCTATTTGATGGCAATCCCGCGCTCGGCCGCAAAAGCCGCAAGTCTGGTGCGCAAACTGCCGTCCGTACGACCACAAAGTTTGTCGACGAATTGCGAGACTTCCCGCAAATCCAGGCTTTGAATCATCATCTTAACTGGCCCGATATTGGCCGGCTGCATGGACAGGGTGCGCAGGCCAAGACCGATAAGCGCCATCGCGTCCAGCGGGCGGCCTGCAATCTCGCCGCACAGCGACAGATCCCCTGCCGATTCGCTCGCGCTCTGCACGATCAGGCGGATCAGAGTCAGCGTCGGCGGGTTCAGCGGGTCATAGCGGCGCGATACGCGCGGGTTGGTGCGATCGACAGCGAAGACAAACTGGAGAAGATCGTTCGAGCCGATGGAGACGAAGTCGGCGCTGCGCATGATCTGCGGCAGCATGAATGCGAGCGCTGGCACCTCGAGCATCGCGCCGACACGAATCTGCTTTGGCTGTGTGAGATTGAGCAATCGCGCGCGCTCGATCTCGCGGTCGATGAGATTACGTGCGGCGTTGAACTCCGCAACATCGCTGACCATCGGAAGCAGCACGTTGAGCACGCGTCCAGCCGACGCCTGCATCATCGCGCGGATCTGGTAGCGGAGAAGCGCGGGCCGATCGAGCGCAATGCGGATCGCGCGCCAGCCGAGCGCGGGATTCTCCTCACGCTCCCATCGCGCGTAAGGCAATATCTTGTCGCCGCCGAGATCGAGTGTGCGGAAGACGACGGGTTTGTCGCCCGCGGCGTCGAGCACGCCTTTATAGAATTTGATCTGGTCGGAGAGCCGCGGCATCGTCTCGCCGATCATGAATTGCAATTCGGTGCGGAAAAGACCGATGCCGTCGGCACCGGATTCCTTCAGATGCTCCATATCGAGCATCAGCCCCGCATTCATCATGAGCTTGATGTGAACGCCATCCTTGGTGATCGCCGGCGTGTCGCGGATCGCGGCGAAATGCGCGACACGGTTCGCGCGCAGTGTGCGCTTGGCTTCGAACGATTTGACGACGCTCTGAGCCGGTCGCAGATGCACTTCGCCGCCTTCGCCATCGACGACAATGGCATCGCCATTGCGCGCCGCATCGCCGACACCGTTGACAGATCCTACGGTCGCCAATCCCATCGAACGCGCGACGATTGCGACGTGAGACGTCGCGGCGGCGTCTTCCAAAATCAGGCCGACAAGCTTGTCCCGTCCGTAATCCAACAATTCCGCCGGTCCCATGACGCGCGCGATCAGCACGGCATTGTCGGGCAGATCGTGGGTCACGTCCTGCTGGCCGTCACCGCTCAGATGCCTGAGAAGCCGCCGCGCGAGATCATCGAGATCGTGCGCGCGTTCGCGCAGCACAGAGTCGTTGAAGCGCTGCACGCGCAAACGCATATCGTCTTGGACGCGCTCGACACCGGCTTCCGCGGTGAGGCCGGTGCGCACTGCGTCGCGCATGCGCTGACGCCAGCCCTGGTCGTAGGCGAACAGCCGGTAGGCCTCGATAACCTCGCGTCCTTCGCCCGTGAGATCGAGCTCGCTCGAATCCAGCATGAGATCGACAGACTCGCGGAGTTTCGCGATCGCATCATCCAGGCGCTTGAGTTCTTCCTGCGGATTGTCCGCAATCATGCGCTCGACGCGCACGCGCGGCTCGTGCAGCACGACGCGGCCGACCGCGACGCCATCGGACAATCCTTCGCCGTTGAACACCAGCGGCCGGTCTATACGCAGTTCCGGCTCATCGAGCTCCGCGACATCGAACAGGCCGCCCTGCGCTACCACCTCGGCGAGCACCATCGCGACGGTTTGCAGCGCTTCGACTTCTTCCTCGGCGTAAAGCACCGCGGCGCGGTTCTGCACCGTCAGCACGCCGAACACTTGCCCGCCGCGCACGATCGGCACACCGAGGAATGATTTGTAAGGGTCTTCCCCGGTCTCTGGCCGATACGAGAAATGCGGATCCGACGGCGCGTCGCTGAGGTTCACCGCTTCGGCGGTCGAGGCGACAAGGCCGACAAGGCCCTCGCCTTCCTTCATGCGTGTGTTGTGGACGGCGGCACGGTTCAGACCTTCGGTCGCGAATAGCTCAAGCGACTTGCCGGCACGGCGAAGATAGATCGAGCAGACTTCAGCGACCATGTTGGTCGCGATAAGGGAGACGAGCTTGTCGAGGCGCGACTGCGCACTGCCCGTCTCCGCCATGATCTCACGGAGGCGGCGTAGCAGGATGCGCGGTCCGCCCGCGACCATCAGCCTGTCCTCATGCCGCGTCCAGTTCGTAAGCCGAGTGCAGCGCGCGCACCGCGAGTTCGACATATTCTTCGGCGATCAGAACGCTCACCTTGATCTCGGACGTCGAGATCACCTGAATGTTGATGCCTTTCTCGGAGAGCGTGCTGAACATCGTCTGCGCGACGCCGGGATGGGCGCGCATGCCGATGCCGACGATGGAGACCTTCGCGACGTTGCCGTCGGAGGTGATGTCGCGGTAGCCGATGGAAGCGCCAGCCTTCTCGATGATCGCGAGCGACGGCGCGAGATCGCCGCGCGAAACCGTGAACGTCAGATCGGTCTTGCGCCCGTCCTCCGACACGTTCTGCACGATCATGTCGATATTCACGCCAGCAGCCGCGAGTGGTCCGAAGATCGCGGCCGCGATGCCGGGACGGTCCGGAATCTTGTGCAGCGTGATCTTTGCCTCGTCGCGCGAATAGGCGATGCCGGTCACGGGTTTCTTTTCCACGATATCTTCCTCGTCACAGACAAGCGTGCCGCCGGCCTCTGGATCGAATGTCGAGAGAACGCGAACGGGCACGCGATGGAGCATGGCAATTTCGACAGACCGGGTCTGGAGCACTTTTGCACCCAACGACGCCAGTTCGAGCATTTCTTCGTAGGAGATTTTCTCCATGCGCCGCGCCTTCGGCACGATGCGTGGGTCGGTCGTGTAGACGCCATCGACGTCGGTATAGATGTCGCAACGGTCCGCCTTCAGGGCCGCAGCAACCGCGACTGCACTGGTGTCGCCACCACCGCGGCCGATGGTCGTGATGCGGTTATCGGACGCAATGCCCTGAAAGCCTGCGACCACAGCCGTCTCGCCATTGGCCAGGCGCTTGTTGATCTCAGTCGGATCGATGCCTTCGATACGGGCAGAGGCGTGGACAGACGATGTCCGAACCGGGATCTGCCAGCCCATCCAGGAACGCGCCGCCACGCCGATGGCCTGAAGCGCAATCGCCATCAGACCGGCAGAGACCTGCTCGCCCGATGCCACGACCACGTCGTATTCCCGCGCGTCATGCATCGGCGAAAGCTCGCGCGTCCAGGCGACCAGCTTGTTGGTCTCGCCCGCCATGGCGGAGACGGTGACGGCGACCTGATTGCCGCGGTCGACCTCCCGCTTCACCAGCGTGGCGACATGGCGGATGCGGTCAATATTGGCGACCGACGTTCCGCCGAATTTCATGACAACCTTGGACATTCGTTTGCGCGCTCAGTCTCTTGAGGCCATACATAGACGGCACATCGCCCACGCTCAACGCCGAAACGCGCCTATGACCGAAACCTCATCCATAGATGCCGCCGAGGTCGCAAAGTTCTCCGCCATCGCGGACGAATGGTGGGATCCGACGGGCAAATTTGCCCCGCTGCACAAGTTCAATCCCGTCCGCCTCGGTTTCATTCGCGATGCGGTGGCGAACCATTTTGGGCGCGATTCCAAGTCGCTCACACCATTTGCCGGCTTGTCGCTGCTCGATATTGGCTGCGGTGGCGGGCTGCTGAGCGAGCCGATGGCGCGGCTTGGCTTCACCGTGCTGGGCGCGGATGCCTCGGAGCGCAATGTCAGGACGGCATCCGTCCACGCCGCCGCGACGGGCATTCCGGTTACTTATCGCGCGACGACCGCGGAAGCACTCGCGGACGAAGGGCTCGTGTTCGATGTCGTGCTCAACATGGAGGTGGTGGAGCACGTCGCCGATCTGAGGTCTTATCTTCGATCGTGCGCGGCGCTGGTCAAACCCGGCGGGTTGATGTTCGTGGCTACCCTGAACAAGACGCTGAAGTCGCTGGCGCTGGCGAAGATCGGCGCGGAATACGTTCTCGGCTGGCTGCCGCGCGGCACGCATGACTGGAGCCGCTTCATCGAGCCCACAAAACTTCGTGCAATTCTTGAAGAAACGGGACTCGAGATAAAAAAAGAACAGGGAGTCGCATTCGACCCCCTGTCCTGGAATTGGAAGCTCTCGTCGGACATGGACGTGAACTACATGCTTGTCTCCGCGCGCAGTCTGAGCGCGCGATCGAGTCCTACCTGACGGGTTTCAGGCGGCCGGTGTCGACATTGGTTTGGCCGGCAGCGACGGTCGCCGGAAGCGGCAGGGCTTTGCCCGGCGCCTGCTTGGTCAGTGTGAAAGGCTGCTTCGGCGAGACACAGAACTGCGCTTGCTTCGGCGGCGTCACACCTGGCACGAACGTCGCGGTGTAGCTCGTAATCGTACCTTTGATCGTGTGCGGCCCCGTGAAGTGCATCGAGCCCGTGTAGTAGTAGTAGTCGTTGTGGCTGGTGAAATCGGTCGATCCTCCTGAGATGTCGTCGCCCAGAAAGAAGCCCCAGCCCTCGTTTGCGGTATCGCCGGTGCGCTTGCACGGCGCCTGAATGTTCACATCCATGTTGGTCACGGTGAACGTGCCGCCGGACTGCGTCACGGTGAGGGAGATAAATTGCCCATCGTCCGACGTGCCGGCGAAGCTGCCGGCTGATTGCGCCGACGCGCCACCGCCGATCAAGCAGGCGGCACCTATGATGCTGGTAAAAATCGAAATTCGTTTCATAAATGACCTCGCGCTTTTCTATGCCCCTTCAATAGTGCCGATTATATAGGCTTACCTACAGGAAAGCGAACAAGTCAGTTGGCGGCCTCGTCAAGGTCGGGCGGCAACGGCGCGACGTCGATTCCTTCTTCAACCAATTCAATGGCTTCGCTAACTGTTGCATCACCATAGATTGGGCGCTCTTCGGCTTCGCCAAAATGGATTTTACGGGCTTCCTCGGCGAACCCCTTACCAACGTTTTCGGCATTCTCGAGCACGTGTTTGCGTAGTCCCGTCATGAACTGACGCATCTTGCGCATCTCATCGGGCGCGGAGACGCTCGTCTTCTTTGTGCCCGCAACTGCCGGCGCCATGATCGCCTTTTCGACTTTCCTGGAATTGCAGATCGGGCAAACAAGTTTGCCGGACGCCGCTTGCGCATCAAACGCTGCGCTGTTCTTGAACCAGCCTTCAAATTCATGGCCGCGGCTGCAATGCAAGCTATAGACAATCACACTCAACTCACTTTGCTCGACCGTAACTTCGCGGACACTGCGAATGTGGAGTTGATAGCAAAGATTGTTTCGGCGCGTTAGCTCCGCGGTCGGAATGCCGAGTATCCTCCATAGATTGTATATCGTGAAATTCTATTATAGGATGCCTTTTCATTTTGACTTGAGAAGGGGAAACACGATGAAACGCACGCTCAAGACTTCGTTACTGGTGCTGTTAGGACTTATCGGCTTGACGCCCACTGTCGATGCCCAGGCGACTGATCCCTATCTGGGGCAGTTGATGGTGGTCGGATTCACGTTCTGCCCGAGGGGCTGGACCGAGGCGAACGGACAGATTCTGTCCATAGCCTCCAACACCGCGCTATTCTCGCTCTATGGCACGACATACGGCGGAAATGGCCAGACGACCTTCGCGCTGCCGGATCTGAGAGGTCGCGTGGCCATGCATGTCGGCGCTGGGCTAGGACTGCCGAACGCCGACCAGGGCGAAGTGCTCGGCACCCCCACGACGACGCTGACGGTTGCCAATCTGCCCGCGCACAATCATTCGCTGAATGCATCCGGTGCGGCGCCAAGTTCGAATGATCCGAGCGGCAATCTGCTGGGAACGTTCACACCCACCCAGCACGTCTACGATCCCGGTGCGCCGAACAAGGTGATGGCGCCGACCGCGATCGGCATGACCGGCCAGAACATACCGTTCGATCAGCATCAGCCTTCCTTGGTGCTTCGCTACTGCGTGGCGCTCCAGGGTGTCTTCCCATCGCGGAACTGATCGGGATTTTGCGGAACAGCGTCCCCACCTTTCGCCATGGCGTGAGGTGGGGCGTCTCCGGCTGCCTCAGATTAAAGATCGTAGCGTCGGTCGTGCCGCAGGCTTGGCACGCGCGCGCGGACGTCGCCAACGACGGCAGGGTCGATATCCGCAACGATGACGCCGGGATCGGTTCCTGCCTCGGCGAGGATCTCGCCCCAGGGGGCAACGATCAGCGAGTGGCCATACGTCTGGCGTCCATTCGCGTGCGTGCCGCCCTGCGCCGGCGCGACAACAAACGCGCCATTCTCGATGGCGCGCGCGCGCAGCAGAATATGCCAGTGCGCCTTCCCGGTCGTCTCCGTGAATGCGGACGGCACCGTCAGGAGAAACGCGCCCTTCTGCGCCAACGCGCGATAGAGATGGGGAAAGCGAAGGTCGTAGCAGATTGTAAGTCCGGCCTTTCCCCAAGGCAGGTCGGCCACAACAGCACACGACCCGCCGGCGACAGTGTTGGATTCCCGATAGGTCTCCCCCGACGGCAGATCCACATCGAACATGTGTATCTTGTCGTAACGCGCTGCGATGTCGCCATTGGGGTCGACAAGGAATGACCGGTTCGCGGTCTTCGTGTCGCTGACCTTGATGGCGAGCGATCCGATCAGCAGCCACACGCCCAATTCTTTCGCGAGCGTCGTGAACGCCGGCAAAGCGGGATCGCGATCCTCCGGAAAACTTTTCTCCAGCTTCGCGCCGCCGTCGGGCGCCATCAGCGTCGTATTTTCAGGGGTGGCGATGAGTTGCGCGCCCTTGCCCTTCGCTTCGCGGATGAGATCGGACGTGACGCGGATATTCTCCGCGACGTCATCCGAAGATCGAAGTTGTACGCACGCGGCGCGAAACGCGCCTGTCATCCGGCTAACAGCGGATCGAGTTCGCCGGTGCTTTCGAGGTCATAAAGATCGTCGCAGCCGCCGACATGCCTGTCGCCGATGAATATCTGCGGAACGGTGCGGCGTCCCTGTGCCTTTGCTTCCATCTCGGAGCGGGCATCGCAATCCATGAAGACGTCGATCTCTTCGATCTCCGCGCCCTTCTTTTTCAGGAGCGATTTTGCACGGATGCAGTAGGGACAAATCGGTGTGGTGTAGATGCGGACTTTTGACATACGCAGCACTCGATGGAATCGCAGCCCCAGCCGTAGTGTGACACTTATATAATGGCGGCAAGTGGGCGGACAACGCGCGCGAGTGCCAAAACATGCACTTTCGCGGCCCCTGCGCGTTTCAGGACACGTGCGCAGGCGTCCACTGTCGCTCCCGTCGTGAGGACGTCGTCGATGAGCAGGATCGTCCTGCCGGCAACGGCCTCCTGCCGGGCAGCCGTGACTATGAACGCGCCGCGCATGTTGCGCCGCCTGGCCCCTGCGGAAGGCATTGCGCCCTGGCTTGGTGTTGCGCGGGTTCGCGTCAGAAGCACGGGATCAACCAGTTTCCCGGCCATCTTGCCGAGGCCGCGAGACAGTTCAGCCGCTTGATTATAACGGCGGCTCCAGAGCCTTTGGCGATGCAGCGGCACCGGCGCGATTACATCGGCGTCATCCAGTAGCTCTCTTCCCGCGCGGCGAAGCCAGCGTGCAAAGCCCGGAACGAGATCAAGCCGGTCGCCATGCTTGAACGCGAGGATTGGTCCGCGGCTCTTGTCGTCATAGCGCATGACCGCGCGGGCCCGGTCGAATGATGGCGGATCGGCAACGCATGCCGCGCAAAGCGTTTCGCTGCCGGGATCAAGGTCAAACGGCAAACCGCAGCACACACAGCCCGGACCATCGAGAAAGTCTATGTTCTGCCAGCATGCAGCACACAGGCTTCCCGGTTCCGCCACCTGCGAGCGGCATCCGATGCAGAGCGGCGGATAAAGAAGATCGAGCGCACCGCGCCCGATCTGCCGGATACGATCCTGCAAAACCAAATCCATGCCGCTACAGTAGCAAAATGAGCAACGGTATTCCGAAACTTTTCGATCGGCGCATCCTCGCACTTCGGCGTGCGCGGGCGCTTAGGCTGGGCGGAGATCGTTTCTTGGTGCGCGAAGCGCTGGAAGGCCTTTCCGAGCGGCTGTCCGCCGTCAATCGCCGCTTCAGCGATGCCCTCGCAATCGAGATGCCTTTTGAGTTTCTCGGAGAAGAGCAGGATCCAGCAGCGCATTGGGATCTCGCGACTCTGGACGCCAACGAAGCTCTACCGCTGGAAAACGGGCGCTTCGATCTGGCGATCAGCTTGCTTGCTTTCCACGCCGTCAACGATCTGCCTGGTGTACTCGTTCAGATCCGAGAAAAACTCGCGCCGGACGGATTGTTTCTTGCAGCGCTGTTTGGTGGCGATACGCTGTTCGAGTTGCGAGACTCGTTTGCCGTCGCTGAGGCGGAAACCACTGGCGGCATCAGTCCGCGTGTCGCGCCGTTCGCGGATGTTCGAGATCTTGGCGGCCTGCTTCAGCGTGCGGGCTTTGCTCTACCCGTCGCCGACGTCGAACGGACGACCGTTCTGTATCGCAGCTTTGCCGATCTCGTGCGTGATCTGCGTCTGCATGGCGAAACCAACGCCCTCATCGAACGCAGCCGGAAGCCCCTGTCGCGCGAGACGCTCGCGGCGATGCTTTCGCATTATCAATCACACCACGCCGAAGCGGACGGTCGCCTGCGCGCGACGTTCGACATTGTCTATCTGACGGGGTGGGCGCCGCATCAAAGCCAGCAGAAGCCGCTGAGGCCCGGCAGCGCCAAGGCGCGGCTCGCCGATGCCCTCGGCACATCAGAACACAAAGTCAGGCGTGACTAGCCGCCGCCGAATTTGATCGAGGCGAAGAAACTGCTCAACGTCGTGCCGATCAGCGTCATGGAGCCCAGGATCCCGATCGTGATGATGGTCGTGATCAGGGCGTATTCGATCGCCGTGGCCCCGCCCGCATCTTTCAGGAAGCGTTTCAGAGAAGGTCCCGCAGCATCGGAATAAGCGGCAAGTCTGCGGGCGGCATCGGATATGAGGCCATGTCCTTCGGCCGGACCCATTTCAGCGCGGTGTGCTCCAACGGCTGCGGCGTGCCTTCCCACCGGCGGCACACATAGAGCGGCATCAGCAGGTGGAAGTCCGGATAGGCGTGTGACGCGAAGGTGAAAGGCGCCAGGCAAGCCTCTTTCACCGCTATGCCGAGTTCCTCTTGCAGCTCTCGTATCAAGGTCCCTTCCGGTGTTTCTCCGGCTTCGACCTTCCCGCCCGGGAATTCCCATAGCCCACCCATATTTTTGCCCGGCGCTCGTTGCGCGATCAGCACGCGCCCGTCCGGGTCGATAAGCGCGCACGCCACGACGAACACTATGCGCGTGGCCATGACAGCGTCTCCATCTTTGCCGGATCAGGCCTAAAGCGGCGTTAAGAATTACGAACGATACGAGCCGTTGATGTCGATGTAGCCGTGCGTCAGATCGCAGGTCCACACCCGCGCCTGTCCTTTTCCGAGACCGATATCGACGGCAATCTCCACGCTGCGCGCCGAGACAGCCTTCGTCGCGGCGACTTCGTTATACTTAGCAGCGCGTTCACCCTTCTCGGCGACGACTTGATTGCCGAATGAGATTTTCAGGCGGTCGCGATCCGCGGCTTCGCCGCTTTTGCCGACAGCCATGACAATGCGTCCCCAGTTCGCATCCGCACCCGCAATCGCTGTTTTGACGAGCGGCGAGTTCGCGATGGAAAGGCCGATGCGTTTGGCCGCGGCGTCTGATTCCGCACCAGTGACGTCGATACGGATCAACTTTTGAGCGCCCTCGCCGTCACGAACGACCTGAAGCGCCAAATCGAGAAGCACGGCGTCGAGTTTCTGTCGGAATTCCGTGAGGCGCTTGTCGTTTGCCCTGGAGATGGCGGTGTGTCGGCTGCCCTTGCCCGTCGCGAACAGCAGGAGCGTATCGCTGGTGGACGTGTCGCTATCGACTGTGATGGCGTTGAAGGATTTGTCCACGCCGCCGGACAGCAATTCTTGCAACACCGCTGCCGGCAAGGTCGCATCCGTGAATACGAAGGACAGCATCGTCGCCATGTCGGGCGCGATCATGCCCGAGCCTTTGGCGATGCCGTTGATCGTGACCTTGCGCCCGTCGATCATCGCCGACGCTGTCGAGAGCTTCGGATAGGTGTCCGTCGTCATGATCGCGTCGGCGGCTTCCCGCCAAGCGCCGGGCGATCCTGCCTGGACGAGATCGTCCAGCACGCGCGTGATCTTGTTTGCGGGCAACGGCTCGCCGATCACGCCCGTGGAAGCAAGAAAGACCTCAGAGGAGCGGCATCCGACGGCCGCCGCCGCCGATTCCGCCACCTGCCGCGCGCCGTCGTATCCGGCCTTGCCGGTGAACGCGTTCGCGTTGCCGCTGTTCACGACCAGCACACGGGCGCCGCCCGATTTGAGCTGTGCCTTGCACCAGTCGACAGGGGCTGAGGACGTTTTGGACTTGGTAAAGACGCCGGCGACCTGTGTTCCGGGTGCCACGACTGCCACGAGCACATCGGTCCGGTCTTTGTAACGAACGCCTGCGGCCCCGGTCGCCAGCCGTACGCCGGCCAAAGGCGGCAGCTTGGCGAAGGATTTGGGCGCGAGCGGCGAGACGGCCTTGGCCGCCTTTGCGGCAACCTTTCCGGTGTTGGTCGGTTTCTGAGCCATGGAAGCCCCCTGAACGGGCGCGGATTTGGCCGGAATCCGCCGAATTGACAAGGGGGTGCCCGGTTCTTATCTCTCCCGCGCGGCTGCTATGCCGGTTTCGCCCGCCGGCCGGCCGTTTCTGGCCCAATTCGAGGATTTCATGCTGGGTATCAGCGCGATTGCACAACGATTCTTCGGGTCCTCCAACGACCGGAAGCTCCGACCCCTGATGAACCAGGTGCCGGTGATCAATGCGCTCGAAGACCGCTTCAAGGCGATGTCCGACGACGAGCTGAAGGCGATGACGCCCGCTTTCAAGGAACGCCTGGCGAAAGGCGAGACTCTTGAAGACATTCTACCTGAGGCGTTTGCGGTTGTCCGCGAAGCCGCGAAGCGCACGCTTGGCCAGCGCCATTTCGATGTGCAGCTCGTCGGCGGCATGGTCCTGCACTATGGCAACATCGCCGAGATGAAGACCGGTGAAGGCAAGACGCTTGTCGCCACCCTGCCCGTCTATCTGAATGCGCTCGCCGGCGAAGGCGTGCACGTGGTCACCGTGAATGACTATCTCGCGAGCCGTGACGCGGAATGGATGGGACAGGTCTACCGCTTCCTCGGTCTCACCGTCGGCTGCATCGTTCACGGCCTGACCGACGAGCAGCGCCGCGAGAACTACGCGTGCGACGTCACCTACGGCACGAACAACGAGTTCGGCTTCGACTATCTGCGCGACAACATGAAGTATTCGATCGCGACAATGGTCCAGCGCGGTCATTCCTTCGCGATCGTCGACGAAGTGGACTCGATTCTTGTCGACGAAGCGCGTACGCCGCTGATCATTTCCGGCCCAACCGAAGACCGCACCGATCTTTATCGCAGCGTCGACGCATTGGTCCCGCAACTCGTGGCGCCGCACAAGGTCGCCACGGGCAAGAAAATCAAAGATAAGGACGGAAAGCTCGTCGACGAGTTTGTCCAAGATAAAGGCGACTACGAGCTCGACGAGAAACAGCGCCAGGTCACGCTAACCGAGGCCGGCAACGAGCACATGGTGCATTTGCTGCGTGAAGCGGGCCTGCTCGAGAGTGGCGATCTATACGACATCGAGAACATCTCGACCGTCCATCACGTGAACCAGGCGCTGAAGGCGCACAAGCTGTTCCAGAAGGACAAAGACTACATCGTCAAGAACGACAAAGTCGTGATCATTGACGAGTTCACCGGCCGAATGATGGAAGGCCGCCGCTTTTCCGAAGGTCTCCACCAGGCTCTCGAAGCGAAAGAAGGCGTCACCGTCGAGCCGGAGAACGTGACGCTGGCTTCGATCACTTTCCAGAACTATTTCCGCCTCTACGACAAGCTCGCCGGCATGACCGGTACTGCGCTGACCGAAGCGGCCGAGTTCATGGACATCTACAAGCTGGATGTTCTCGAAGTCCCAACCAACGTGCCTGTGCAGCGCATTGACTCCGATGACGAGGTCTACCGAACAGCGGACGAGAAATACGAAGCGATCATCAAGTTGATCGAGGACTGCCAGAAGCGCGGTCAGCCTATTCTGGTCGGTACGACGTCGATCGAGAAATCCGAGTTGCTCTCCTCGCTGCTGAAGAAGCGCAAGATCACGCACAACGTGCTGAACGCGCGTTACCACGAGCAAGAGGCCATGATCGTCGCGCAGGCGGGCCACACCGGCGCCGTTACAATCGCCACTAACATGGCGGGCCGCGGCACGGACATTCAGCTCGGCGGCAACCTCGACATGCGGGTGCGCAACGAGCTCGGCGGCGAACTCGACGACGCAGAGCGGGCGCGCCGCGTCGAAGAAATCCGCGCGGAGATCGCGGCCGACAAGCAAAAGGCACTGGCAGCCGGCGGCCTTTATGTCGTCGGAACGGAGCGTCACGAAAGCCGCCGTATCGACAACCAGCTTCGCGGCCGTTCGGGCCGTCAGGGCGACCCTGGCGCATCGAAGTTCTTCCTGAGCCTTCAGGACGATCTGATGCGCATCTTCGGCTCCGAGCGAATGGATGGCATTCTTACACGCCTTGGCCTTGAACAGGGTGAGGCGATCACCCATCCCTGGGTGAACAAGGCGCTCGAAAAGGCGCAACAGAAGGTCGAAGCGCGCAACTTCGAACAGCGCAAGCACATCCTGAAATACGACAACGTGCTCAACGATCAGCGCAAGGTGATCTTTGAGCAGCGCAAGGAAATCATGTCCGCCGACGAAGTCAGCGGCGAGATCGGCCAGATGCGCGAAGAGGTCGTCGAAGAGCTGGTCGCACGCCATATTCCCGAGAAGGCTTATGCCGAGCAATGGGATGCGGCCGGTCTGCATCAGGAAATCTTCAAGACTTTTGGCGTCGACCTTCCGATCGTCGATTGGACGAAAGAGGAAGGCATCGCCGACGAGGAAGTTCGCGAGCGCATCCAGAAGGCCGTCGAAACGCGTGCTGCCGAGCGCACGGCGAATTTCGGCCCGGAGATCACGCGCTATGCGGAGAAGGCGATCCTGCTCCAGACGCTCGATCACAATTGGCGCGAGCACATCGTCAATCTCGACCATTTGCGCCAATACGTGGGCCTGCGCGGCATCGGCCAGCGCGATCCGTTGATCGAATACAAAAGCGAGGCGTTCGAGCTTTTCGAGGCGCTGCTGAGCAAGCTGCGTTTCGACGTCGTGACGCAGCTGATGCATATCCAGATCAGCGTGCAGCCACCGCCCGATCTCGATCAGCAGCAACTGCCGCAGATGCAGGCATCGCACATCAATCCGCTCACCGGCGAAGACGAGATGGCGTCGGTGGCGTTCGACCCGAACGCTCAACGCATGCGTGATGTCCCGGTGGACCCGAACAATCCCCAGACCTGGGGCAAGGTGCAGCGCAATGCGCCCTGCCCGTGTGGCTCCGGACGCAAGTTCAAGCATTGCCACGGCGCTTTGGTCTGATTGTTGGCTCTTTGTGGTCTTACGCCACGGAATGCGTAAGGGGGCCATTCGGCCCCCTTTTCGTTTGCGGCCGCGCAAAGCAACATGCGCGCGGATCGGGAGATTGCGATGACTGACATCAAGCCGTTCAAAATCGATGTGCCGCAGGCGATGCTCGACGGCATCCGGGAAAAGGTGCGCGCTTATGAATGGCATGAGATGCCGCGCGGGTCTGGCCTTGAGAACTCATGGGCCTATGGCGCCAATCTCGATTACATGAAGACGCTTTGCGCCTATTGGGCCGATAGCTACGACTGGCGAAAATGGGAAGCCGATCTCAACCGCTTTCCGCAATTCACGGCGCGCATTGAGGACATCGACATTCACTTCTATCGCGTGGATGGCAACGGACCGCCGTTGATCCTCAGTCATGGCTGGCCGGGTTCGGTGTTCGAGTTCCTGCACATCATCGACAAGCTCAAGATGAACTTCACGGTCGTTGTGCCGTCACTCCCGGGATACGGATTTTCCGGCAAGCCGTCGCGTCCCATCGGCCCGCGCACGGTCGCCCGCATGTTCGATGCGCTGATGACAGATGTTCTGAAGCTCCCCAACTACACCGCGCAGGGCGGCGATTGGGGCAGCGCGATCTCGGGCTGGATGGCCTACGAAGGCAGAGGCTGTCGCGCGGCGCATCTCAATATGTTCGGCTGGCGCTCTCCAGGTGTCGGGCCGGAGACCAAGGAGGAAATCGAATACGTACAGCGCGCGATGCAGCTGTTCGAGATGGAAGGCGCGTATTTCCGCGAACAGACGACGAAGCCGCAAACGTTGTCCTACGGCATGATGGATTCCCCGGTCGGCACCTGTGCCTGGATCGTGGAGAAATTCCACGGCTGGTCCGATATCCGCAAAGGTTTTGAGAACGTCTATACAAAGGACCAGCTGATCACGAATGTGATGATCTATCTCGTTACGCGCACCTTCAACACGGCGACATGGATGTATCGCGGGCTTGTCGAGGACCAGACCGGCGCGCCCGTTCCGTCGAAGGCGCGGATCGAAAGGCCGGTTGGCGTCGCGGCGTTTCCGATCGACCTGATCCCTTTTCCGCCCCGTTCGCTCGCGGAGCGCCACATGAACGTGACGCATTGGACGGATTTCGCCGAAGGCGGCCATTTTGCAGCGCTGGAACGCGGAGACGATCTGGCAAAAGACATCTGCAAGTTTGCGGGCTCGCTCGTATAAGATCTGCGCAAGCTCTGGACGTGCAGCCGTTCCGGCTTGCAACACAACTCTCAATTGATAATCTCCGCCTGCTATCGAGCGATTGGGGAGAATTCCATGGGACGTCTTGTGACCGCTGTGCCGGCGCCCGGTGCAATATCGCTTGCGAGTTCACCTCCGGGAGACGACTACGCGACGCGCGTGGCGAAGTACATTCCCGGAGAAATCGTCGCCGCCTATGTCGCCATCCAGAATATCTGGACGATGAATGCCGCCTGCGTGCCGGGCACGACGGAGTGGCTGATCTATGCCGCGTTCGTTGTGCTGACGGGGCTCTATCTCTATTCCCGCCGCACGCCGGGCGATCCTTACATCGCGCAGGTCGCGATCGGCATGGTTGCCTTCGTCATCTGGAGCTACGCCCTGACTGCGTGCCCGAAGTTCGGCGTTTTCGCGCCGTACTTCTCAGAGAAAGCGGCCGGCGTTCTGCTGATACTTTTCTCGCTCGCGGCAGGCTTGTACCAGCCAACGAAGCCGTAGCTTGCGCTAGACCAGGTTGCGCCCCATCGCCAAGAACTTCTCCCGGCGCTGGCGGCGCAATTCGTCTCCGGAAAGCGAGGACAACTCCGCGAGCGCTTTGGCGATCTGTTCGCCGGCGTTCATGATCGCTTCCTGGGGCGCGCGATGCGCGCCACCGACCGGCTCCGGCACGATGCCGTCGATGATCTTGAGATCGAGCAGATCCTGCGCGGTGATCTTGAGTGCGGTCGCGGCGTCCTGCGCCTTGTCGGCGTTGCGCCACAGGATCGAGGCGCACCCCTCCGGCGAGATCACCGAATAGATCGAATGTTCGAGCATGTAGACGCGGTTCGCCGCGGCGATCGCGATCGCGCCGCCGGACATACCGTCGCCGATGATCGTGCACACGAACGGCACGCGCAGCTCGAGACCGGCCTGCGTGGATCGTGCGATGGCCTCGGACTGGCCGCGCTCTTCCGCGGATACGCCGGGATAGGCGCCGGAGGTATCGACCAGCGACAGCACCGGCAAACCGAACCGGTCCGCCATATCGAACAGACGCTGCGCCTTGCGATAGCCTTCCGGCATCGCCATGCCGAAATTGTGCTTGAGGCGCGACTTGGTGTCGTTGCCCTTCTCCTGCCCCACAACCGCGACCGCACGGCCGCGGAAGCGGCCAAGGCCCGCGATCACCGCGGCGTCTTCGCCGTAAAGACGGTCACCCGCGAGCGGCGTGAACTCGTCGATCAGGTGGTTCACATAGTCGGAGAAGTGCGGCCGGTTCTGATGGCGCGCGACCTGAACCTTCTGCCACGGCGTCAGCTTCGCGTAAGTGTCGCGGACCAGCGTGTCCGCCTTCGACTGGAGCCGCGCGACGTCGCCGTCGATCTCCATGGTCGGATCGTTGGCCGCGAGCTGGCGCAGCTCCACGATCTTGCCTTCAAGCTCGGCGATGGGTTTTTCGAAATCCAGGTAAGCGTGCATTGCAACCTTGCGAAATGGGCCTTGGCAATAGAACCCAAAAGGGCCGGGAAAGTGGCCAAACGGCCGGAGCCTGTCAACAAACTTAGCCGGGCGGGCATTCAAGAACCCCTACCAAGCCTTTCAGATCGCTACCTGAATCCGATTCAGCAGCTTACAGCAATATAATTGTTCGCCGGAACGCTACACCCTCCCCCGGCCATTCAGCGCCTAGACGGGGAATCCCGAAAACCACAACAGCTTGATTTTCGTTTTCACCGACCGTGCACAATTTCGCCGTCGCCCATTCGAACCTGAGTTTTCCGAAAGGGGGCCTAGCCTCTATCGAACACCGCTACGGCAACTTGGGGCAGCGCGACAGGTCGTCTGAGTTGGGTGTCGACGGCGGTGGGTTCAACCCCTCACGCGATCACAGAATGTTACTTGGGGTCGAAATCGTTGCGCATCGTGTTGGCGATGGCTCTTTTCTGCACAGAGAAACGCTTCCGCGCGGGCAATCGCTGCGACGCTTTGTGCCCCCGCCCGTTGGTCGCGCGGCGTATGATGGGTGTCAGGCAAGACGGAGGTTGCGATGATCGTTCGCGCGCTGCTCGTTCTTCTGGGGCTGGCCAATTTGGGCAATGGCCTTTTCATGCTGTTCGCACCGGATCAATGGTTCGCTGCGGTGCCCGGTGTGCCGGTGCCGTTCAACCCGCACTTCGTCATGGACATCGGCATGGCCTATATCGCCAGCGGCGTGGGGCTAGCGCTGGGCGCGCGTGCCGGGCTGGTGTCCGCCGTTCTTGCCTGTGCCGGTGCAGCGTGGCCCGTGCTGCATGCGCTCATCCACATTGACGGTTGGATGATGCACGGCTTTCCCACCGACATGCGGGTCGCCTTGTCGGAAACCGTCGGCGTCGTCGGCCTCGCGACGGCGGGCGCTGTGCTCGCGTTGCTGCGCCTGAAAGGAGAACCGCGATGATCGGCTATCTTCTGCACAGATATGTCACGGCGTTCGAGCGCAAGTACGACTACGACGCGACCTACCTGCACGAACTCGCCGATATTTCACCGCGCGATTTCTGGCGTTTCGCCAAGGTGCAGATGACCTTGCAGTCGACCCGCCATGCACCGCGGGACGCGTTGCAGGCCGCGGCCATCGGTGGCGCGCTGGTGGAGGATTGCGGGCCCTGCGTGCAGATCGCGACTGACCGCGCCGTCGAAGCCGGCGTGAACGGCGAGATCATCAAGGCGCTGCTGTCCGGCCAGCCGACGGATGCTGACGCGCAACTCGGCTTCGACTATGCGCGTGCGTTGCTCAACGGGACGGAAAATCTCGATGCCTTGCGCGAAACCATCGAGAGCCGCTGGAGCAAGCGCGGCCTGATCGCCCTCACCTTCATGGCGATGGCCGCGCGGAATTTCCCTGTCATCAAACGCGCCCTAGGTCACGCCAAGACCTGTCAACGCGTGCGCGTCGGCGGCACCGACATTGCGGTTCAGCAGTCGCTGAAAGCGGCCTGACGTTCAGATCGGTAGAAGCGCCAGAAGATATGGCAGCCCGCTATTGATGACGGGACTTTCTGCCCAGACCAGAGGGTCGAACCCCGTGGGCAGTCCCGCCATGAACTGCGCCGTCGTAAGCGCGGTCACGCCGGGATAGCCGGTATTGTTGCCGACGCCATGGCTTTGGCCGCTCGTTTCGACGTCGAAATAGGTGTTCGTCAGATCCGACGGACCGGAATCGGTTCCGATGAATCCGCCGACTGCATTGCCGGATCCGCTCGCAACCGCACCGGATGAATACGAGGTCTGGACGGCTGCCGAATTGTGCCCGATGAAGCCGCCCACGGTCGTGCCGGTTGTTCCGTCCACGAACCCGGTTGCGTAGGAATTGGCGACAAGCGTGCCGGAATTTTCACCGATAAGGCCGCCCGCAAAACCATTGTCGCCAACGAGGACTGTTCCCGTTGCGTAACAGTCCTCGACATCGCCGACATTGCTGCCGATCAATCCGCCGATGCGCCATCCTGTGCCGCCTGTGACCTTTGCGGTCGAGAAGGACGTCGTGACGTCCGATGCCGAGATGATCTGCCCAATGAGGCCGCCCGCCATGCTTGCCGTGGTGCTGTCGCTGTCGTTTCCGGTGACGGTTCCGGTGGATTGCGAGGATTGAACCGTGCCGCCCAACATCTGCCCGACAAGGCCGCCAACCGTCGAATTCGCGCCCGCGGATAAGTTGCCCGCCACGCTCGAGCCGCTGATCGTGCCGTCGAGGTCCGCGGCGATGCCGCCCACGCTCGAAGATTCCTGCCCCGTTATGGACACGTGCGTCATCCGGAGGTCGGAGACAGACCCGCGATCATCGCCGAACAATGCCAGACTCGCGCCCGGATGCCTGCCGCGGATGGCAAGTTTGCTGATCGTATTCCCCAAGCCCTCAAAGCGGCCGAAGAACGAAGCGCCGATTGGCGCGCTCGAGTACCTGCCGTCAGCGGACGCATCGTAGTCGTTGGCCAGCGCGTAGTTGCCGGACGCGTTTGAGGCGACGTCCGCGGCGAGTGTCGCGAGGTCCGCAACGGGCGTATAGCTGACGCCGTTTATCGCGAGCGTACTCGCGGTGTCCCAAAGCTCGATCCGCCCCTTCGGCCCGAAACTCAGCGTGCCGCCCTTGCGGCTTGTGTTGTAGGTGATCGCCAAGCCTGAGGTTCCCATCGCGACCAGCGGGGCATAGACGCGAACATTGCGGGAGCTGCTCATCGAGAGGTGGTGTGTTCCTGCCCACTGGGCAATCTTGCCGACGACGACGTCCTGGCCCTTGAAGCCGATGAGCGAGACATCCGTCGTCGCGAGCATGTTCGCGAGATCGGTGGCGTTCAACGCAGCCATCTTGGCGGTCGCGGTGCATGTGCCATCGGCACAGCTGACGTTCTTTGTCGGCTTGTTGGTGATCGTCAGGTCGGCTTGCGCTGCGAGCGGAACAAGGACCAGACCTGCGGCGAACGCGCCAGTTGTAAACTTCATGAAGCCCTCCCACGGATGCGCTAAGCTAGGTTGGCGTGACGGCAGGTTGCAAGGCGTGCGGTCGCATTTTATCGCTTGTGCGGCCCGCGCGAGCGGACAGAATGTGACTGGTTTGCAAAGGAATTCAGCATGAGCGCGGCGCCGGTTGACGATCGCCAGGAGAAGTTCTCGGGCACGCAGGAGGTGCGCGAGGCGCATCGCTTCGATGCGGCCCGACTTGAGGCGTATCTCGCCGAGCGCATCGACGGATTCCAGACCCCGCTGGAAGTGCGCCAGTTCAAGGGCGGCCAGTCGAACCCGACCTACCAGCTGGTCACGCCGAACCGGAAATATGTCCTGCGCCGCAAGCCCCCGGGAAAGCTGCTGGCTTCGGCACACGCCGTCGATCGCGAATTCCGGGTGATCTCGGCGCTGCACCCGACGGGCTTTCCGGTGCCGAAGCCCTATCTGCTCTGCGAGGACGAAAGCATCATCGGCACGATGTTCTACGTCATGGAATGCGTCGAGGGCCGCATCTATTGGGGCCCGATGCTTCCCGATCAGACGCCAAAGCAGCGCGGCGAAATCTATGAGGCGATGAACGAGACGCTCGCGCGCCTGCACAACCTCGACTACGAGAAGATCGGCCTGTCCGATTTCGGCAAGCCCGGAAACTATGTCGGCCGCCAGGTCTCGCGCTGGACGAAGCAATATCAGCTGTCTGAGACCGAGACGATCGATGAGATGAACAAGCTCATCGAGTGGTTGCCGCAGCACCTTCCCACCGACGCGCGCGACACCGTCGTGCATGGCGACTATCGCCTCGACAACATGATCCTGCATCCGACGGAGCCGAAAGTGATCGCGGTGCTGGACTGGGAACTTTGCACCATCGGCGATCCGATGGCCGATTTCACTTATCACCTGATGCAATGGATGATGCCCGAGGGCACCACCACCGGCGGCGGAACCGGAAGCTTGCTTGGCGCGGATCTCGCCGCGCTCGGCATCCCGACGATCGAAAAATACACGGAAGCCTATTGCCGCCGCACCCATCGGCCCGAAGTTCCGAACATGGATTACTACGCGGCGTACAATTTCTTCCGCCTCGCGGGCATTCTGCAGGGCATTGTCGGCCGCGTGCGCGACGGTACCGCTTCGAACGCGAATGCGGCGCAGAACGCGGCCGCGGTGCGGCCCCTTGCGGAACGTGCCTGGCATTTTGCAAAGCGCGCCGGCGCCCCGGGCTGAATTAACCGGCCATTAGGTAAGGCATTCGCGCAAGGCTTGTTTAAGGAGATCGGTCTAGCTTTATGCGCTTCCGGGCGACGGTCCGGTTCAGGCGGGCGAGGCAATGCCGACCGAATTTCGAAGTGAAAACGGCGTGCCGGTTGGCTCCCCGCGTTGGGAGCCCGATCGCGCGCATTTCGATCTCGCCGAGCGTGCGGCGCGTTTCGGGTACTGGCGCCTCGATCTCGCGACCAACTCCACCTATTGGTCGCCCGGCATGTACCGCCTTCTCGATGTCGATCCCGCCGTGCAGGCCCCGGACGGTGACTGGCTGCTCGAGCAAATGCTTCCCGAAGACAAGGCGAATGTGCTGGAACTCATCGCAACGGCGATCAGAACGCGTTCGCCGTTTTCCTATCGCACCCACGCCAGGGATCCCGAAGTGCCGGCGCAGATCGTGGACACGCAGGGCGAAGTGGCCGTGGGTCCCGATGGACGCGTCATATCGGTGATCGGCGTCTGCTACGACATCACCGCGCAGGTCAAAGCCGAGGAAGCGCGCGAGAAGGCGCAGGCCATGTACCGGCTGATGACCGAGCAGGCTTCCGACATTATCATTCTGTACGGCGAAGGCGGAAAGGTGTTGTTCGCTTCAGAGGCGCTGCGGCATGTCCTTGGCTTCACGATCCCCGAAATCGAAGGCGAACGCGCGCTGCAGAATGTCCATCCGGACGATATCGCCGAGATCATGCGCATATGGGAGCTCCCTCCCGAAGGGCAAACCCTGTCCGCAACATTTCGGGTGAAGCATTCAAAGGGCCATTACATCTGGCTCGAAGTGACGACGCGTGCCGTCTACGACACGAAGAACGGCGAGGCGCCGAATACCATCTGCATCGCCCGCGATGTGACCGCGCGCAAGGTCCAGGAACTCGAAACCCAGGCGGCGCGCGAACGCGCCGAAGCCGCAAGCCAGGCCAAGTCGCGCTTCCTCGCTAATATGAGCCATGAGCTGCGCACGCCGTTGAACGCGGTGATCGGGTTCACCGATCTGATGCGCCAGGGAATGTTCGGCGCGCTGGGCAATCCGCGCTACGAGGAATATGCGACGCTGATCTACGATTCCGGTCAGCTTCTTCTCGATCTCATCTCCGACATGCTCGACATGGCGAAGATCGAAGCCGGAAAGCTCGAACTCAATTTCGAGCGCGTCGACCTTACCGGCACGATCGAGGATGCCGTCCGGTTGCTGCGCGACCGCGCGGAGTTGAACGGCATCGAGTTGACGGTCTCCGTCCCGTCGGAATCCATTCTGCTGATGGCGGACCGTCGCGCGGTAAAGCAGGTCCTGCTGAACCTGTTGACCAACGCGATCAAATTCACGCCGCCCGGCGGCCAGGTCGATGTGAAGGTCGCACGTGAGGACAGTCGTGTCGTCATCAGCGTGCGCGACACCGGCATCGGCATTCCGGCGCATGAATTGCCCCGCCTTGGAAAGCCGTTCGAGCAGGTCTGCGGCGATCCCATGCTCGCCAAAGCGGGCACCGGGCTCGGGCTCGCCCTCGTCCGCGCGCTCGCCGAGCGCCACGGCGGCCAGATTCGCATCCAGAGCGAAGAAGGTGTCGGCACCGAAGTCAGCGTCGAATTCCCGCTCGTGCCCGTCAACCGCGCTGCGGCGTGATTGGGCTTTAGGGCGTCAGCGCGAACACCGTGCCTCCCGCACCGGTGTTGCGGGTCATGAAGGTGACGCCGAAAATGTTGCCGGTCGTGTCCATGGCAATACCGCGCGGATAAGCGCCATCGTCGCAATTGAGGCAGAAGCTGTGCAGCACGGTTAGCGTGCCGTCATGCAGCCTGTAGACGGTGCCCGCCGGTTGCGTGGCTGTCCCGCCGCCATTCGTCGCTCCGACGATGTCGCCGTTCGAGTCGATCAGCAAAGGCCAGTCCGGCGCCGCGCCATCGTCGCATATGGTGTCGGCGCAGAACGTATATAGCGTGCTGATTGTCGAACCCGTGCCTGCGGGCGTGAGCTTGTAGATAATGCCGCCCTCGGGACGATACGCAGTGCCCAGGAGATTGCCGCTGCCGTCGATGGTGAGGCCACCGCGAGACGGCATGTCCCCATCGGCGCATTCCGCGAGCGCGCAGAAACTGTGCAGCACCGTATACCGGTAGCCCCTGTGCTTCGGCGTGAACTGGAACGCGACGCCGCCATCGGTGGATGATCCATTTGCCCCGCCGTAATTCGTCGTTCCGTAGATGTTGCCTGCGCCATCGATGGTGAGCGGCGCGCCGGGCTGAAGTCCGTCGGCACAATTCGCCACGGAGCAGAAGCTGTAAAACGCTTTCTCGACCCGCTTGATGCGGCCCGGCACGTAGGTGAGTTTGTAGGCGACGCCCTGCGCCGCGGTTCCTCCGCCGATGGTCGTGCCGAACAGCGGCGAGACGCCGTCATAAAGTCCGCTCGATGCACCTTGATAGGTCAGCCCCGCCATCGGGGTCTTGCCGTCGACGCAGTTCGCCTTGGCGCAGAAATCGTGCAGCTTGGTGAGCGTCCATTGCTGCGACGGCTTTGCGCCCGGCGTCAGTTTGAACACGATGCCGCCGCGAAACCCGGTCCCGTTGGCACCGCCGTTGGATGCCGTGCCATAGAGATTGCCGGCCGTATCCATGATCAGGCCGGAATAGGGATGGTCGCCGTCGGTGCAATTGGTCTGCGAGCAGAAATCGTAGATACGATGAAATGTGTAGCCGGTGGCGGCCTTGCGCAGTTCGAATACCGTGCCTTTGCCATGCGCGCCGCCGCCATAGGTGACACCGAAAAGATTGCCACTGGGATCGAGGAAAATTGGCGCCGTCGGTGTGTTGCCGTCGCGGCAGTTGGTGGACACGCAAAATGTCTTGAGAACATTGAACGTCGAGGCGGACGCCGGGACGAACAAGGACAGAAGTGCGACCAGAGCAATTACGGTCGAGCGCAAGACCATGAAATCCTCGCAAACGAAAAGTACGACGCTGGCGCTAGCCTACCACATCGCCACGCCGTTGCGGCAGATGTGACGAAAGCGGCGCTGGATTTCCAACGCCGCTTTCGCGAACCGTTCTGTCCGTTTTGGTGGTCTATTCCGCCGCGGCGCGCACCGGGCGTTCGACGTGTTTGCCGTATTCGAGACGCGCGATGGTGCGGCAGTGCACTTCATCCGGACCGTCGGCGAGACGCAGCGTGCGCTGACCCGCATACATGCGCGCGAGACCAGGATCGGTGGTGACGCCGGCCCCACCCCACGCCTGGATCGCATCATCGATGATCTTCAGCGCCATGCGCGGCGCGGCGACCTTGATCTCCGCGATCTCCAGACGCGCGACCTTGTTGCCGACCTTGTCCATCATATCGGCGGCCTTGAGCGTCAGCAGGCGGCACATGTCGATGTTGATGCGCGCTTCGGCGACGCGCTGTTCCCACACGGAATGCTCGGCGATGCGCTTGCCGAAAGCGACGCGTGCGTGCAGGCGCTTCACCATCGAAGCAAGCGCGCGTTCGGCAACGCCGATGGTGCGCATGCAGTGATGGATGCGGCCCGGCCCGAGGCGGCCCTGTGCGATCTCAAACCCGCGACCCTCGCCGAGGATCATGTTCTCGACCGGGACCTTCACGTCCTTCAGCTCGACTTCGCCGTGACCGTGCGGCGCATCGTCATAGCCGAACACCGGCAGCATGCGCTTGATGGTCACGCCGGGCGCATCGCGCTCGACGAGGATCTGCGATTGCTGGCTGTGGCGGTCGCCATCGGTCGTGTTCTTGCCCATCACGATCATGATCTTGCAGCGCGGATCGCCGACACCGGACGACCACCACTTTGTGCCGTTGATCACATAGTGATCGCCCTTGCGCACGATGCTGGTGGCGATATTGGTCGCGTCCGACGACGCGACGGCCGGTTCCGTCATCAGGAACGCCGAACGGATATCGCCGGCGAGCAGCGGCTTCAGCCACTTGTCCTGCTGATACGGCGAGCCATAACGCTCCAGCACTTCCATGTTGCCGGTATCCGGCGCGGAGCAGTTGAACACCTCCGATGCAAAGCCGCAGCGGCCCATCAACTCGGCAAGCGGTGCGTACTCTAGATTGGTCAGGCCCGCGCCGTGTGCGCTTTCATTGAGAAAGAAATTCCACAGGCCCTGCTTCTTGGCCTTCTCCTTCAGTTCCTCAACGACCGGCACGACGATCCAGGGATCGCCTTTCTTGCGCGCTTCGTCCATTTGCGCGTTGTAGGTCGCCTCTGCGGGAAAAATGTGCGCGTCCATGAAGTCGCCAACGCGCTTCATCCACTCCTTCTGTTTCGGCGTGTAATCGAAGTCCATGTGTTCCTCCTGCGGGCTGGGCCCGTCGATTGCGTTCGATAGCGATAGCAGGAGTGTAGCCCTGCCCCGCCGCGGCAACCAAGCCCGCGCATGCGGCGAAAACGCCGCGGAATTGACAGGCCGCGGGCGGGCGGGCAAGCAGCGCCATGCTTCTCTGGGCCGGAATCGCGTTCCTTATCCTTGGGCTCGCCTGCTTCGGCATCGACCGGGGGGCGTCGCACTGGCTCTATGACAACATCAATGTCCGGCAGTGGCGCTTTCTGGACTCCATTACCCATCTGGCGAAGGCATCGCACTGGCTGATTGCGGCAATACTGGTGCTGACCGGCACACGCTGGGCGATGGCGCGTTGGGGCTCGTCGGAGAGTCTGCTGCTCGCATCGCAATGTGCGGTCGCGTTTATCGCCAGCCTGGCGATCGGCAGTATGATCCTTCACACGATCAAGCTGTTCTTCGGGCGCCGCCGTCCGCGTGACGATTTTGAGATGGGGCTTTACGGCTTTGTGCCGTTCAGTTTCGATCTGCAATATAATTCGTTCCCATCCGGCCATTCGCTGACAATCACCTGCGTCGCCGTGATCGCCTGCGCGGTCTGGCCGCTGCTGGCGCCGCTGTGGTTTGCGATTGCGCTGGGACTGGCGCTGGTGCGCGCGCTTCTGACCGCACATTACCTGAGTGACGTATTCTTCGGGATTGGCGTCGGGTTGCTTTCGGCACGCGAGGTCGTCATTCATTGGTTTCCGACGCTCGCGCAGCCCTGGTTCTGATGCTTCAACTTCTCACCTCGCCCGATGCCTGGATTTCGCTCGCGACGCTGATGGTGCTCGAGATCGTTCTCGGCATCGACAACATCATTTTCCTTTCGCTTGCCGCCAACAAGCTGGACGCGCCCCGCCGCCCGACCGCCCGCCGCATCGGGCTCAGCCTCGCGCTCATTTTGCGCATCATTTTTCTGTCGAGCGTTGCGTGGATTATTTCGCTGTCCGACCCGGTGCTTTCACTCTGGGGGCTGGATTTTTCATGGAAAGACATCGTGTTCTTCGCTGGCGGCCTGTTCCTGCTCACCAAGAGCACGCGCGAGATTCATGGCATGGTCGAAGGCGAAGAGCATACGCGCCATGGCAAGGGCGCGACCATGCTTTCCGTGATCGTTCAGATTGCCCTGTTCGACATCGTGTTCTCCATCGACTCCGTGGTCACGGCCGTCGGCATGGTGGAGCATCTGTCGATCATGATCGCTGCCGTGGTGCTGGCAATGCTGGTGATGATGTTCGCGTCGGGCGCGGTCGCGGATTTCGTGGAGCGGCATCCGACGGTGAAGATGCTCGCGCTGAGCTTCCTCCTGCTCATAGGAACCTCGCTGGTCGCGGATGCGATGCACTTCCACATCCCGCGCGGCTATCTCTACTTCGCGGTCGCGTTCTCCGGCCTGGTCGAAATGCTCAACCAGCGCGTTGCGCGCAAACGCACCAAGCGATTGGCCGAGAAGATCTCAGCGCTGGAGGATTGACTGCGCGCCCTCGACGGTGCGCTTCGCCGCTTCGCCATCGGGCAGTTTGAGCGGCGCCGGGACCGCAACGCCGCGCTGAACGGCCGGCCGCTCCGCAATCGCATTCAGCCAGCGTTGCAGATGGTCGAGACCGTCCACGGATACACCTGACCACGGATAAATTCGCACCCAGCAATAGTTGGCTATGTCTGCGATGGAGTAATCGCCCGCGAGATATTCGCTGGTTGCCAACTGGCCGTTCAGCACCTCGAACAGACGGCGGGACTCGTTCTGGTAGCGGTCGATGGCGGGCTGGTATTTCTCATGCCAGTACCGGAAGAAGACATTCGCCTGCCCCATCATCGGGCCGACGCCGCCCATCTGGAACATCAGCCACTGCATGACCTGAGAACGGCCCTTCACGTCCTTCGGCATCAGTTTGCCAGTCTTCTCCGCGAGGTAGACCATGATCGCACCGGACTCGAACACGGCGAAGTCGCCTTCATCGCGATCCACAATCGCCGGGATGCGACCGTTGGGATTGATCTTCAGAAACCACGGCTCTTTCTGCTGCCCCTTGCCGAGCTCGATGGCATGCGTCTCATAAGGTACGCCGAGTTCTTCCAGCGTGACGGACGCTTTCCAGCCATTGGGCGTTCCGGATGTGTAGAGATCGATCATCGTCTTCTCCTCAGCGCGCACGCATCTTGTCGATATAGGGACGTTCTTCGTCGATGAAAGCCTTAAACGACGGCCGCGCATGGATGTGCTTCACATAGGCGCAAAGGTTGGGCCATTTCGCGGAATCGACGGCGCCGCCGGCGTGTTCGAAATTCACGACCATCGTACAGACGGAAATATCGGCGATCGAGAATGCGCCGCCCGCAAGATATCCCTTCTTGCCCAACTCCTTCTCCAGATAATCAAACATCGGCGGCAGAGTTTCGTTCAGCGTCTTCTGACAGAGGTCTTCGTCCACCGGCGCGCGCATGATCTTCTTCACCACGCGTTCGAAGAAGAAGCCGCGGCCCATCGCGGCCGCGAGTGTGGAGTCCGCATATTCCTCATACCAGAGCGCCTTGGCGCGTTGAAACGGATCGCTCGGATAAAGCGCAGGATTCGGGAATTTGTGTTCAAGGTAGTCGCAGATCACCGAAGAGTCCGCGAGATGATTGGGCTCCGGCACATCGGTGTCGCGGAACGCCGGAATACGTTTCAGTGGGCTGATCTCGAGAAACTCCGGCGGCGCGCCGAATGGACTCACGGGATCGATGGTATAGTCCAACCCCTTCTCCGCCATCACCACGCGCACCTTGCGCACGAACGGCGACACCGTGCTTCCATAGATGATCAACGCCATTGTCCAGCTCCCTGAATGTTATTCTGCAGCAAGCGTGTCAGCTTTGTGTGACGAAGATCAAGCTGGCGCTTCGACTTTCAGCTTCGGTGACCGTTCCGGCGCAAGGTTGTCGTAGAGGTCCGCGATCAAATCCTTCTTCAGCGTCTGACGTTTGGGATCGTCCCAGAGATTTTCCCATTGCCGCGGATCGTTCTTGAGGTCGTACAACTCGCCTTCCGTACCGTCATATTTGATGCGCGTGCCGGCAGCAGCGAATTGTGGCCAATACTCCTCGAGCCCATTCGGTTGTCCCGGCGTCGATGGCTCGTAACGCGTGAGCACAAAGCCGTCGCGCACGATCGATCGCATGTGAAAGCCATAGCCCGGAAACTGGCTGTCCCATTCGCAGATGGCGCGTTGCCGCGAACCATCCTCGCCGGTCGGCAATACTTTGCCTTGCATCCATTCCGCCTGCGCCACACCTGCGACGTGCGCGAATGTCGACGCGAGATCGACCTGCTCCACCGGCTGGTTGACCACGGACGGCGTGACCTTCGCATTCGGCGCCGGTCGCCAGATGAATGGAAGACGCATCAACGCATCGACATGAAATGGCCCCTTGTAGACGAAGCCGAAATCGCCCTGCAGTTCGCCGTGATCGGTGGTGAAGAACACGTCGGTGTCGCCGTCCCACCCACGCGCGCGAACCTGCGCCATGACCCGGCCAACCGCGTCGTCGATCAGCTCGTTCATCACATGAACCTTAGCGTTGATCTCGCGGATATTGTCGTGTGAGAGCTGCTGCGGCGTGAAGTTCATCGGCCCGCCTTCGATGTTGGCGAAGGTGCCGTCATAATAGGCCAGCCAGTGCGCCGGCTTCTTCGCCAGCACATCGCGGATTTTCTCCGGCGTCACTGGATACCCGTCCGGCAAAGGCAGATCGTGCCAGTCGCAGCGCTTGTTTTCTTCCTTCGGTGGGTCCCACGGATGATGCGGATCGGGAAAGCTCAGCCACAGGAACCAGTCGTCGTCGGCATCAAGACCTTTCAGCCAGTCCTCCGCGAGGCCGGCGAGCCAGTCTGTGTGATAGACCTCGCGCGGCACCGGATTGTTGTTTGTCTCCGGTGCGCCAGTGTCGCCGCCGGGCGCCGCGTTCAACAGCGGCGGAGAAGAATCGAAGAACTCCGGATGCTGCGCCTTCATCCACTGCCCGTAATGCGCCACCGGACCGCCGCGAAAGCTCGCGATATGCATCGCCTGGATCGCGTAGTCGAACCCGCGCCACGGGCCAGTGTCGTTCTCCCGCTCGCGGCGGTTCTCTTTCCAGCGAAGCTTCGGATCGAACGCCGGCTCGAAATGCGCTTTCCCGATCAGAGCGGTCTTGTAGCCCGCCTTGTCGCGCAGATAGCGCGCGATGCTCGGCGCATCCTCAGGCAGTGGCACGCCGTTGGAGAACACGCCGTGCGTGCGCACATATTGCCCCGTGAGCATGGTCGAGCGCGCCGGCATGCAAACCGTGTTCTGGTTGTAGGCGCGGGTGTAGTTGATGCCGCTTCTTGCCAGCGCATCGATGTTCGGCGTCTTGCAGAACCGGTTGCCGTTGCAGCCAAGCGAGTCGAAACGCTGCTGGTCGGTCGTGATGAAAAGTATCTTGCGGCCCATGGCTAACCTTTCAACGGCTTGAGGCAGCCGCTCTCCGCAAGCAGCGGATCGATCATTGTCTTCGCATGGCCATCGAGCCCTGCGTAAGCCGCGCGCAGTTCGGCAAGGCACTTCACCTGATATCTGAACGCGCCCTGCGAGTATTTGCGGCCGAGCAGCGACACGGAGAACGTCTCCGCGCCCTCGGCCACGGCTTTCGCGTTCGCGAGCAGGAACGGAAAATAGATTTCGCCGGCGAGCTTCAGAAGGCCTTTGACGGCAGGTGCGATCTCGTTGCTCCAGTCCCCTTCGACGCCGGAGGCGTCATCGAGGTTCGCAATCCAGCGGAATGTGAACGGAAACTCCGCGCGCATCACATCTTGCGGCGTCGGATCGACCGCGAGCTGCGAGAGCTGTCCATACCAGCCGAAATCCGCAAGCGACGGGCGGGACCCGAACAGATAGCCCCGCTCCGTCACGAGCGCTTCGAATAGCGCCATGATCCCGCGCGCACTGTCTTCGATGACCGGCGCGTTCTCGGGCGTGCAACCGACCAGCGACATGCGTCCGACCTGGCGATCGCGAAACAGCTTTGCCGCTTTCAGGACGTTGTCGCGTCCCGTGCCGCGCAGCCGGTCGAACGCGAGCCATTCCGACATCTGCTTCTGATCGCGCTCGCGGTACCAGCGATAATGGAACATCGCCTTCGTGCCCCATTCGTCGGCGAAGTCTTCCAGCAAGAAGGCAAGGAACGCGTGGCCCGCCTCGGTGGGAATGACCGACCGCTCCCCGTGTAGCCGCTCCAGTTCCAACACCATCGGCGTGGAATCGTTGTGCCACGATCCGTCAGCGTACTGGATCACGGGAATGACGGGCGCTTTCACATGCTTGAACACGCGGTCGTCGCCTGCCTGCATCTGCCGCCAGACATGCGGCAGGCGGCGATAGCGCATCAGCGCCCGCATCTTCATCGAATACGGCGAGCCGAGCCCGCCATAGATCGTGTAGATCACGCCGCGCTCCCCGCCTTGCAGCAGAGCAGCCCGGTACGCTCAAGACCTGCGTCGCGATGATAGGTGGCCGCGAGATAGTCGGGATCGGACACCATCTCCAGGAATTTCTGGCGCGAGGGATATTTCACGCAGACGATGTCATCCCATTCCTGTTCCGGTCCACCAATGAACACCAGCGCCTGGGGTCCCATCCACACGATACTGCCGCCCCGCGCGCTCACATGCTTGAACGCCGTCATGCCGTAACGCTGATAAGCCTCTCGCCCGGAGAGCTTCTCTTTGGCCTCTGCGCGATCGGATTCATAGGCCGCGTGCTCGCGGTACTTGAGCAGATTGACCATGACGATCGGGCCTTCGGGACCTTTCTCGATCATCGCCTGCATCTGTGCCGGCGTCGGCACCACCGCTGTGTTTGACATCCCGCACCCCGATTTGTATATCTGAATCTGAATTCAGATTTAGTATGAAGCAGGGCGGATGGCAACCCCGAAGCAAAAGGCGGCGGAGAAATGGGCGCTCCCTGTCCAACAGGAGCGCAGCCGGGTCACGCGCGAGCGTCTGCTTGCCGCAGCGGAAAAGGTCTTTGCCGAAAAAGGCTACGACGGCGCCAAGCTCGCCGATATCGCCACGGAAGCCGGTGTATCGGTGGGCGCGGTCTATTTCCGCTTCAAGGACAAGGACGCGCTCTTCCAGGCCATTGCCGAGACCTTCACCGAAGAAACCCGCGCGCGCCTGGACCAGTTCGTCCTCGCCGGCCGGAACGCTTCGACCGAAGACATTGTTCGAACCTTCGTCGCACGCACCGCCGCGAATATGCGGACGCATCGCGGCCTGTTCCGCGCCATCATCGAGCGCGGGCTAGAACATCCGAGCGTCATGGACGTGATGATGGCATTCCGCGACGAGATCGCGCGCGCGCTCGAGACTGTCTTGCGCGAGCACGGTGGCAAGGCCGGTCTCGGCGATGCCGTGCGTGTGGCGACACAGATGGTCTACGGCTTCCTGATCGTCGGCATTCTTAATCCGCGTGCGCCGACGCAGCAGAACACGAAGGCGGCGGTCACGGGCCTCGCCGATGCTGTGGTCGCCTATCTGAAAACCGTGGTGCCGAAATGACTCTGACGTTCGATCTCTTCTGGTCGTTTCGCAGCCCGTATTCCTATCTGGCCACACCGCGGTTGGTTGAGATGGAGCGGGACTACGATCTCCATATCAATGTGCGGCCGGTCTACCCGCTCGCCGTTCGCTCCGGCGATTTCTTCGAGAAACAGAATCCGTTGTGGATTCCCTATCTGATGCGCGACACCTATCGACTCGCGGAGATGCTTGGCCTTCCCTATCGCTGGCCGCGGCCCGATCCCGTGGTGGTCGATCCGATGACGCGCGCGGGTGTGCCGAACCAACCCTATATCCATCGCCTGACGCGGCTTGGCTGCGCGGCGTCGGAGGCGGGCCATGGTCTACCATTCCTGTACGAGGTGAGTTCGCTGATCTGGTCCGGCCATGTCGACGGCTGGCAGGACGGCGACCACATGGCGAAGGCCTCGGCGCGCGCGGGTCTCGGTCTTGCGGCGCTTGACGCGAAGATCACCGCCGATCCCGACAAATACGAAGCGATCATTCAGGAGAACCAGCGCGCGCACCAGGACGCCGGCCACTGGGGCGTGCCGACGTGTGCGTTCGAAGGCGAGCCGTTCTTCGGCCAGGACCGTCTCGATGCCCTTCTGTGGCGCCTCAAACAGCGCGGCCTCAAGGAGCGGGCGAAAAAATGAAACGCATCGTCATTGGTCTTCTGATCGGCGCGGTCTTGCTTGTCGTGGCAGGCTGGATCGCACTCGGCACCGTTCCCGTGCAGGATTGGTTGTTTCGCCGGATAGCGCAGCACGAGATTTCGAAACGCGCACCGCGTCTCGCGGACAAGGACGAACTGTCGGCACTTCTGGTCGGGACCGGTTCTCCGCTGCCCGACAAAACGCGCGGCGGTCCCAGCACGCTGATCGCCGTCGGCGACAAATACTATCTGGTGGACACCGGCCTCGACACTGCACGCGATCTGCTACTGTGGCGCATCCCGTTGCAGAATATCGCCGGCGTGTTCCTCACCCATTTCCACTCCGATCACATCGGCGATCTTGGAGAAGTGCGCCTGCAGACCTGGGTCGCAGGTCGCAAGGCGCCGCTCGCGGTTTATGGTCCGCCTGGCGTCGATCGCGTCGTGAATGGATTCAACGAGGCCTATGCGCTCGACGATGGCTATCGCACCAAGCATCACGGCGCCGCGATGCTTCCGCCGGACATCGTGGCGCTGGTGCCCAAACCGGTCATGCCCGGCGTTGTCTTCGAGCAGGACGGTTTGAAGGTCACGGCGGTCAAGGTGAAGCACGAGCCGGCGAACCCGGCCTATGCCTATCGCTTCGACTTCAAAGGCCGCAGTGTCGTTGTCAGCGGCGACACTGCGCCGGATGAAGACCTGGCGCATCTCGCGAAGAACGCCGATGTGCTGATCCACGAGGGCCTGAACCCGGAGATGGTCGGCGTGATGCATGACGCGCTGGCGGCGGCGAACCATCCGCGACAGGCGAAGATCTTCCACGATATCCCCGGCTATCACACAGCGCCGGTCGAGGCCGCGCGGATCGCAAACGAGGCACATGCCCGCCTGCTGGTCTTCAGCCACATCATTCCGATCCTGCCGAACCGCTTTGCCGAGAAGCTGTTCCTGCGCGGGGTGCCGGACGTCAGGCCGAACGGCGTGGAACTTGGCCATGACGGCCTTGTGTTTAAGCTTCCGGCGGGCACCGATCGGATCGACGAAATGGATCTGAACTAGCCGCGGCGTGCGCGGAAGAACGCCTTGAGCTGTTCACCGGCCGCGACAGGATCGCCGGCCCGGCCGACGATCGGGCGGTGGTGACAGGTCTGTTGCTCGAAGAACCGGGGGCCGTGCAGCACAGCGCCGCCCTTGGGATCCTCCGCGGCGAACACCAGGCGCGCCACGCGAGCCAAGCTGACAGCGCCAACACACATGGCGCAGGGCTCCAGAGAAACATAAAGAGTTGTGCCTAGAAGCCTCTCATTGTTCAGTTTTTCGGCCCCGGCTTGGAGTGCGAGAACCTCGGCGTGGGCGGTTGGGTCGTGGCGTTCCACGATCCGGTTCCCGTCGCGCGCCAGCACCTCGCCGGACGCGGACACGAGCACGGCGCCCACCGGCACCTCCCCGCGCTGAGCCGCCGCTTCCGCTTCCAAGAGCGCGAGTGCTATGGCTTCCTCGTCAGTCATACTTTTCCGGAGAACATCATCTTGGCCGAGGATAGCACGGGGGCGGGCGAGCGCATCGCCAAGGTCATCGCCCGGGCCGGCATCTGCTCGCGCCGCGATGCCGAGAAGATGATCGAGGAAGGCCGGGTCGCGCTCAACGGCGAGCCGGTGACCAGCCAAGGCGTGAAGGCCGTTGACAACGACGTCATCTCCATCGATGGCAAGCCGCTGGGCGAGCCGGAGCCGGCGCGGCTGTGGCGATACCACAAACCTTCCGGCCTCGTGACGACGCACAAGGATCCGCAGGGACGGCCGACCGTGTTCGCGAACCTGCCGAAGTCCTTGCCCCGTGTCGTTTCCGTCGGACGGCTCGACTTCAATTCTGAAGGGCTGCTGCTGCTGACCAATGACGGCGATCTCGCGCGCCGGCTTGAACTCCCCGCCGGTGGCTGGACGCGCAAATACCGTGCGCGTCTCTTCGGCAAGGTCACACAGGCCGACCTCGACAAGCTCGCGACCGGCGTCACCATCGACAAGGTCAAGTACGGCCCAGTGATCGCCGATCTCGAACGCTCCAAGGGCGTCTATTCCTGGGCGACGGTCGGCCTCAAGGAAGGCAAGAACCGCGAAGTGAAGCGCGTCATGGAAAGCATCGGCCTGAAAGTCGCGCGCCTCATCCGCATCCAGTTCGGGCCGTTCCATCTCGGCCATCTCGAACCTGGCCAGGTTGAAGAGATACCCGCGAAGCTCTGGCGCGAACATCTGGGCATTGGGCGCAAGAAACGCACCGAAGCCGACGCGCCCAAGAAGCAGCGTAAAGGCTCATGGGCGCCGCATTAGGCCGCCGAAAACCGCCAAAAAATCGCGACACATTCCGCGGAAAAGTGATAACGAACACGCCGCGTGCCATTGAGGAGTAACAAGTGAAGAAGAACAAGAAACTGCCGCCTGCTTATGTCGCGGAGACCAAGGACACGCGCTTTGCCGGGACCTTCGAGGTTCTCGTTCCCGTCCCCAACCGCAACAAGCCGCACCGCGCCGCCGGAAATTTCGCGTCGCAGCATGCCGCCGAGGGCTGGCTGCACAGCGAGGAAGGCAAGGAGATGGTCGCTGACATCTTGCGCGACGCGGAAAAGAACCCGGGCTGAACGATGAAATTCACGACCGCGCTTTCGCTCCTGCTGTTCGCCGCCCTCGCGCAGGGCGCGGCGGCCGCGACGGCGCAGGTCACCACCTACAACCATATCCGCCTGATAGACGGCACCGGCGCGGCGGCACGCAATGACATGGCGATTGCCGTGAAGGGTGACCGCATCGTCGCGATCACGCCGGCGGTCAAATCCGGCAACGGCGTTGTCGACATGAAGGGCGCTGTCGCGATGCCCGGCATGATCAACACGCATGTTCACCTCGCGACGTGGCCGAACCTGCCTTATGCGGAAGCGATCCAGCGCCGCAATCTCTACGCCGGCATCACGGCCGTGCGCGACATGGCGGGCGACACGCGTGAGCTAGCCTATCTCAAGCGCGCCATCGAGATCGGCGAGGCGCCGGGGTCCGATCTCTACTTCGCCTCGCTGATGGCGGGGCCGGAATTCTTCCACGATCCGCGCACGGTTCAATCGACTGCCGGCTACGATCACGTTCCGGGTCAGGTCACCTGGATGCGCGCGATCACGCCCCAGACCGACATGCCGCTCGCCATCGCCGAGGCGAAGGGCACCGGCGCGACAGCGATCAAGATCTACGCCGATCTGCCCGCGCCGTTGGTCGGCCGCATCACTGCGGAAGCGCACCGACAGAACCTTCTGGTCTGGGCGCATGCGGCGGTTTTCCCGGCGAGCCCGATGCAGGTTGCGGACAGCGGCGTCGACGTCATGAGCCATGTCTGCATGCTCGGCTATCAGGCGTCGGCTCAGATGCCGCGCACCTATCACAATCGCGCGGCCGTCGATGCGAAGAAGCTCAACGATCCGCATGCGATCGATGCGCTGCTTTCCGACATGAAGACGCGCGGCACGATCATGGACGCGACGCTGTATGTGTACCAGGTCCTCGACAAGATGAAGAACGTGAACCCGCCGCCTTACTGCACGCTGGCGATCGCGTCGAAATTGCTCGGCGAAACCTATCGCGCCGGTGTCCCGATCAGCGCTGGTACGGATGCCGAGACGGACTGGCACGATCCACTGCCCGCGTTGCCGGATGAGCTTGCCTTGCTGGTCAAGGCCGGCATGACGCCGATGGATGCGATCCGCTCGGCGACCGCGATCGCCGCGCGCACGATCGGGCAGCAGCGCGACATGGGAACGCTCGAGCCCGGCAAGCTCGCCAACGTCGCGTTCCTGGCGAAGGATCCGCTGGCCGACATCGCCAATGTGAAGACCGTGACGCTGACGGTGAAGCGCGGCAAGCCCTACCCGCGCCGTGACTTCAAGCCGATCACCGCGGCCGAAGGAAAATACGCCGACGACTAGTCTGCGTCCGGATCGCGTGCGCGTTCCATATCCAATCGCTTTTTCTGCCGACGCGCCTTCTTCGCGGCCCGCGCCCCGCTGGCTGCCTTTTGCTCCGGGCCCTCATCCGCGTCGCCCACTCTGCTTTGACGGGCTTTCGCTTTTTGACGTGCCGCTTCCGCCTGCCGTCTGGCGCGGTTCGCGGTGTTGATCAACTCGCGGTTCTCGGGCCCGCGCTTCAGCTTTTGCAGAACCATCACGAGGTTCTTTTCGCGAAACAGATTGAAGGTCTGTATCGCCTCTTCCATGCTGCAGCCTCCGCTGCAATACGCGGCTTCGAAAACCTTCATGACAGTGTCGAGAATATAGTTCTCCGGGTGCCGCCAATCGTTGCCCCACGGATCGGTGAACCCGAACTGCACAAGCTCCATCGACGGAAAGTAAAAGAGCGTCTTGTTGATCTCGTCCTCATGCTCGCGGAGAAACTCATCGAGCGCCGAGCGGATGACCGCCTTGGAAACCGTGTTGGCGGTAATGCAGCTCACATTCCGGAAGGTCGCCGCCAGCGGAATCGGTGAGACCGTGAAAAGAAGTTTTGCCTGCGGCACAAATTGGCGGATAAGCGCGTGCATCCGTGCGATGTCAGCCTTCGTCTCGGCGACGCTCAGAACCCTGAATTTGTGGCGATCCGGATCGAATGCATGTTCTGGCACACCGCGCCAGAAGGTGCCGCCGGTCCGCGCGTCGTACCAGACTTCCGACAAACCCAGGGTGATGATAAAAAATTCCGTGTCGAGGAACACCTTGCGTGTCCTCTGCCTTACCTCGTCGTCGTAGCGATATCGCTCTGTCTCTTTGCCGTACCAGAGATGTTCGGCCGGGTCCTTGTTTTCAAACGCCCACTCGAACTGACCGAGGATTGATGGCGTGTTCACCATCGCATCGCCCATGCGCGATATGTAGATACCGGAGTCGCGGTCGCTGGAAAGATCGAACCCGATGCTGGAAAGATGGCGGGTGATATTCGCCGCGAAGCAGCTTCCAAAGGCCGTGATCTTTACGCCCTTGTTGAGTACGGGTTCTTCCGGAACCCAGCCCTTCAGAAGGAACTGGCCGAGGAAATCGTCGGACTTCAGCTGGTCGCGGTCCGGATAATAGTTGATGACATCTCCGCGGTGAAAATGTCTCTTCGCGGACGGCGCGCCCTCTTTCTTCTTGATCGCGCGCACCATCGCTTCGAGCCGTTGCCTGACGCGGTTCATGGCGATCCTTCGTTCCGCGAGCGTTCTCGTGCCTTGGCTTCCTTGCGCAGCTCCTTGCGTGCTTGGCGCAGCGCGACGCGGCGTTCGATGCGCGCCTCGCGCTCGGCTTCGTTCGCTTCGTCGCTGCCGCGGTCGCGTTCGCGCTTGTCGAGCTTGCTGCGTACCTCGATCGGTGGGCGTGAGCGCATGTTTTCCTTGCGGGCCCGTTCGGCCTCGCGCAGCGCCTCGGCATCGGCGGCGCTGAGCGGGGCGCCTTTCTCGATCTGCTGCAGGTTCATCGCGCGATAGAGCTGAAGCATCCGGTTCGCGTCTTCCAGCGTGCGCTCGCCCTCGCAATAGGCCGCCTCGAAGGTCTGCATTATGGTTTCGATGACATAGCCGTGCGGATGACGGATGTCGGAGCTCCACGGATCGGTGAAGGCCAGCTGGAAGATTTCCATCGACGGGAAATAGAACAGCTTGCGGTTTAGCTCTTCCGGCTGCTCGCGCACGAATTCATCTAGCGCGGCGCGAATGATCGCTTTCGACACGGCATTGGCTGACAGGCATCCCACGGGGCGGAACGTTGCCGCCAGCGGGATTGGCGATACCGTGAACAGGACCTTCGCATTCGGCACATGCTTGCGGATCAGGCGGTGGATCTCGGCAAGATGCGCCTTCGTCTCTGCCATTGTCTGCACACGGAATTTGTGGCGCGCGGCATCGAAGGATTCTTCCGGCACCGCGCGCCAGAACGTGCCGCCGGTCTGCTCGTCATACCAGACCTCGGAGAGACCGAGCGTGATGATGAAGAACTCGGTCGTGAGGAACACATCGCGCGTACGAACGCGAATATCCTCGTCATAGCCAAACCCTTCCGCCTTGAACCCGTGCCAGAGATTGACCGGCTGCTTTTTGTCCTCGAGCGCCCATTCGAATTGGCCCAGGATCGCGGCGGTGTTCACCATCCCGTCGGAGATCGAGGAGATGTAGATGTTCGGCTCGCGCTTGGACGCGAGGTCGTAACCCAGGCCGAGCAGATGCTTGGTGATGTTGGTCGCGAAGCAGCTTCCGAACGCAGTGATCTTCGTTTCGCGCGTCACGAACGGCGCGGCCGGCATCCAGCCCTTGAGCAGATAGTCCTGAAGAAAGGTCGACGACGCGAACTCCTCGCGCGCGGGATTGTAGTTGACTGTATCGCCGCGATGGAACGAGCGCTTCTTCTTGCGCACTTCGGAATACGGCGTGTCATCGCCGTCTTCGGAGAGTCCAAAATTCTTTCGAGGCTGCCTCACGCTGTTCGTTTCCTTGGTTCGAAGCATTCGCGGCCGATGCTCGCGGCACTGTAGTGTGCGGCACGCCGCTATGCATCAAAGAACGGCGCCGCTCCACCAAAGGCAAAGCGGCGCCATATCCAGTCGCCCCCGGAACACGGCCCGAGGGTGTTTTCCTCCGCCCTACTTCGGCGCGTTCGTGCAGCCGGCGGGCAGTTTGCCGGCGTTGCGCTTCGCCGCGGGCCAGCTCTTGGCGTCGTAGAAGCACAGATACTCGGTATCCGAAACCGTACCGGCCCAACCGTCGACGGGCATGGTCAGAGTGACGGCGGAGTTGTTCGAGTTCGAATAGCCGTCATAGTCGATGGTCAACTGCGCCGGCGGATTGGTGTCCGGATCGCGGAAGATCACCATGCCATTGCCATGGCCGTCATCATCGGCCATCCAGTTGCCGTTCCAGTCCGTGATCGTGCAATTGAGCGGACAGTTGCCGACGTTATAGCTCTGGATGACGCCGGCAGCGTTGGGCGCGAGCACCGTGGCGTAGGTGCCGAGCGGCAGACGCGGCACGTACACGCGCATATTCCCCGTCGATGTTTTCCGCGAGAACTTGAACGTGCGGATGATGCGCATGCTGTTGACGGCCTGCTTCTTGCCGTAGATCTGGTAGTTCGTCGTCGTCTTGGCATCGAGCGTGTCGTCGCAGGTTTCCAGCGACGAGATCGTCGTCTTGCCGGCCGTCGGCTTCGCGCCCTTCCATTTGCTCGTGACGCCCGGCGTGACGGCATGCGGCAGCGGCACGCCTTCGTCGCCATTGTCGCCATAGGCCTCGCCGAAGAACTCCTGCGGATCGCCGCAATGCATCGGGCCACCGGAGGTGACGTAATTGCTCACCGTCGCGCCGTCGCTGTTGATCCAGGAGATCGCATCGACGCGATCGGAATCGGTGGTGCCATAGCCATTGAGGCTGCTGCCGAAGGTGATGCTGAGCCGTGAATTGCTCAGCGTGTGGCCATCCGCAAGCGCGGGTGTGGCCGCGAGCGCGCCGGCGAAACAGATACCGGCAAGAAAATGAGAGCTGTTAAAACGAAGCATTCCGTACTCCTTATCCAGTTTGAATATGCCGGCCGACAAAATGGCGCGGCGAAGCAGTGGCGCATGAATAGCAGGCGAAATGTTACGCGGCCGCAGCGTCATTCATTAAATGTGTCTCATTGTGTCTCAGGCTTCGAACGGGTCGGACAGCACGACGCCGCGATCCTCCAGCTTCTGTACGCGCCACAACGCGTCGGTCCAGACGGCCAGCAGCTTGAGCCTGTCGCGTTCGATCAGCAGCGCCTCGCGCTCCGCCTTCGCCGCCGCCGAATAGCGGCCATGGATCCGCCGGTTCTGATTGCCCCGCGGCGCCCCGCGCGGCCGTCCCGTCCGCTTGCCCATTTGAACCTCGCTCGCGTTTCTGACGGTTCAATTGGGATAGGCCAAAGCGCTCGCGAAACCGCGCCTGTATCGCCCCTGCATAAGCCTCATCGCCCCTCCTGAGCCGTGCCTCGGGGCGGAGATGGGGATAGACAAAACTCCCTTCAAGGTAGATGTTGTTCATGATTTGTTTCAATATCCGGCGAGAACCTTGTTGCAAGGAAGAAAAATGCATATTTTCTTCCTCGCCATCGACCCGCTCGCACTTTGTCGCGGAGGCAGAAGATGGCTGTGTCGGAGCAGACAATGAGTGCATTGAACATCAAAGACACGGAAGTCGCCGCCAAGGCGCGCAAGCTCGCCAAGCTGACCGGAAAGAGCATCACGGATGCCGTATCCGAGGCACTGGATAGAAGTCTGAAGACTGCAGAACATCATGCCGAGATCGATCGCGAAGCGCGCGAACGTGAGGTGGATGAGATCGTAAAGCGGTTTCAGTCGAGCATCCCACCCGACGCGCCGTCCGTCGCAGAGATCATGGAAGACATGTACGACGAGTACGGTTTGCCGAAATGATCGCTGTCGATACTTCGGCCATTATCTCAGCTCTCTATGGCGAGTTGGAAGAAGGACGCGTCAGGACCGCTCTCAAAGAGAGCGACGGTGCCATCATCTCGACCGCCAACGTTCTGGAATTGCAGTTGGTCGTCGCTGGCAGCCGCTCAAAGACAGGGTGGAGCGATGTCGAGGCGTTGCTCGCGTCGTACCGCATCGAAACGCACCCGTTCGATCAACGCCAACTCCGTATCGCCCGCGAAGCGGCGGTTCGCTACGGCAAAGGCCGCCACAAGGCGCGGCTCAACTTCGGCGACTGCTTCGCCTACGCCCTCGCCAAATGCGAAGACATCCCGCTTCTCTGCACCGGCAGCGACTTTGCGGAGACGGACGTGGTGGTGGCGTAAGCGGGGAAATCAGATTCGTCTGAGCGCACGCTTTTGGCGTGCCGTAGCGATTTGTCGCGATATGTGTGTGTCACGGCGGTTGATCCTGCCGCCTGAGCGGCGCAGAACGCTTCCATGAGTCAGTCCGAAGTCCAAGACGCGGCCCCTCAGCCCGTCGCGCCCTCGCCCGTCGCCGTCGTTCAGCAGACCGTGTATCCGATCATCTTTGCGATCGCGTTCTGTCACATGCTCAATGACATGATGCAGTCGCTGTTGCCGGCGATTTATCCGAACCTGAAGAAGGCGTTCGATCTCGACTTCGCGCATATCGGGCTGGTCACCTTCACGTTTCAGGTGACGTCGTCGCTGTTGCAGCCGCTCGTCGGTTTCGCGACGGACAAGCGCGCGGTGCCGTTCGCGCTGCCGATCGCGATGGTGGCAACGTTCCTGGGACTCCTGCTGCTCGCGTTCGCGAATTCCTACGCGCTGCTGCTGGTCGCGGCGGCGACGGTGGGCATCGGCTCGTCGGTGTTTCACCCGGAGAGTTCGCGCGTGGCGCATATGGCGGCGGGGCCGCGCCGCGGCTTTGCGCAGGCGATGTTCCAGGTCGGCGGCAACACCGGAAGCGCGCTGGGCGCGCTCGGCGCCGCGTCGATCGTGGCGATGGAAGGCCAGCGCAGCGTCGCGTGGTTCTGCGTGATGGCAGCGATTGCGATCGGCGTCTTGAGCTGGGTCGGTGCCTGGTACAAGGCGCATGGCCTCGCGCGCGCGAAGAAGGCGCACGCCGCGAACACGCGCGCGCCGCTGCCCACCGGCCTTGTGCGGCGCTCGCTCGCGATCCTCGTCGTGCTCGTGTTCTCGAAGTTCGTCTATCTCGCGAGCCTCTCGAGCTACTTCACCTTTTATCTGATCGAGAAATTCCATCTCTCGGTGCGCGATGCGCAGCTGCATCTGTTCCTGTTCCTTGTCGCGGTGGCGGTGGGCACGCTGTCGGGCGGCCCGCTCGGCGACCGCTTCGGGCGCAAGCGGCTGATCTGGTTCTCCATCCTCGGCGCGTTGCCGTTCACGCTCGCGCTGCCTTACGCGAACCTGTTCTGGACCAGCGTGCTCAGCGTCTTCGCGGGCCTCACGCTCGCCAGCGCCTTCCCCGCCATCGTCGTCTATGGACAGGAGCTTCTTCCCGCGCGCGTCGGCGCGGTGAGCGGATTGTTCTTCGGCCTGTCGTTCGGCATGGGCGGATTGGGCGCGGCCGCGCTCGGCTGGCTCGCCGATCTCAAGGGCATCGAGTTCGTCTACGCGGTGTGCGCGTTCCTGCCCGCGTTCGGATTGCTTGCCGCCTTCCTGCCCGATCTGTCACGCAGACAGCGCATGGTAGGCGTAGAACAGAAGCCCGCCGCATAACAGGATCAGCAGTGCCGCAAGCGCGAGGTCGGTGCGCGAGCCGGTGCCGGGATGTGTCCTCTCCGCGTCAATCTCTTTCGCCGTGCGCCGAAAGCGCCACGCCGCGACGCCGATCATCACGGTGCCGAGCACGATCAGGATCAACGCACTGACATGTGCGAACGGGCTGTGCACATCGAAACGCAGCACCAGAAATCCGAATCCGATGATGCCGATGGACGTGCGTACCCACGCAAGGAAGGTGCGCTCGTTCGCGGCGTGCTCGCGCATGTTCTGGATGGCCATGCGCCGGTAACGCGCCAGCCGCCTACAATATCCCGTACCGCTTGAGCGCCGCCCACGAGGCCGCGACCACCACGGTGCACAGGCCAATTGCCCACCAGAACCCGCCATGATCGTTCGCCCAGGGGATCGCAGGCACGTTCATGCCGAAGGCGCCGGCGATGAAGGTTGGCGGCAGCAGCAAGGTCGACAGGATCGTCAAGGTCTGCAGCGAGCGGTTTGCGTTGGCCGAGATGCGCGCATCCATTTCCTCGAACAGCAGCCGCGCGCGCTCGGTGAGCGCGGCGGCGTCGCGATCAACGTCCTCCGCCGCTTGCGCCAGCGCGGGGAGATGCTCGGCAACGGGCCCCTGCGCGAACGCACCCCTGCCCGACGTCGCGCGATGATAGGCGGTGCGCAGGCTCGCGAACTCGCGGTGATAGCGCGCGATCTCGCGCCGCGCGGGGCCGAGCTTCGACTGGTCGAGATCGGCGCGATCGCTCAGCACCTGATCCTCCAGCGTGTCGAGCAGATGGGTGAGCACGGCGAGCCGCTGCTCCACCACCGCGACGTAATGCTCGTTCAGCCGCACGAAGGCGAGCGCGGGCGATGCCGGTGGCGGCCCGGCGAGCGATTGCGCATGCACCTCCTCCGCGACGCGCATGGGATGATGGCGCGCGGTGACGAGATATTCGGCGTCGAGCCAGAACGCGAGCCGTCCCGCGCCGAGCGACTGGCCGTCGAAATCTTTCTCGATATCGGGGATCACGCCATAGGCGCACGTCGCGGTCAGATGAATCTGCGGCCGCGTCTCGCCGGAGAGCAGCAGCGCGCGCGCCGCCTGCGGCACCGCCTCGAAATTCTCGATGAACCGCCGCGCCCGATGATCGCTGAGCGCAAAATGCATCCAGCACCAGTCCTGCGGCTGCGCGAGGACGTCGGCGGCCGTCTCGTCGATCATCCGCTCGGCTTTGCCGTCCACGACAGCAAGGCCCCAGAGCAGACCGGGATTTTTCGTTAGGATGTGGTGCATGGGTGTTCACGTGCCGATTCAACCGGATGAAGGCACAACACGATGACGACAGCTACCGCGGACGGCGCTTTTTGCGATCCCGAAAATGTTGACATATAGACATATCATTGGTATGTCTCGACATATGAATGAGCGCACAACCGTTCGCCTCCCTCAAGAACTGCTCCGCCGCGCGAAGCGCAAAGCCGCAGCGGACGGCAAAACGCTGACCGCGCTCATCGAGGATGGCCTGCGCAGTGTGCTGAGCGACCGCGCGGCGCCTGCAAAGACGAAGCGTGTTCTGCCACCGGTCTGCACCGCGACGGGCGGATTGCTGCCGGGTGTCGATCTCAATGACTCCGCGGCGCTTCAGGAGATGGACGATCTCGAATATGTAGAGCGGCTCCGCAATGGTTTTGGCAGACGTTAACGTCCTCATCTACGCGTTCCGCACGGACTCGTCGCATCACGAAATCTGCAAGCGATGGCTCGACGGCGTCATATTGGGCGACGCCCGGTTTGGCGTGTCTCGCCTTGCGCTTTCCGCCGTCGTCCGTGTCACGACGAACCAGCGATCGTTCACAAACCCCAGCACGCTCGAACGCGCGTTCGCCTATTGCGACAACCTGCTGACCCAGCCGCATTGTGAAGTTGTCGAACCCGGCGAGCGCCATTGGGCGATCTTCCGCGACCTCTGCGTGAAGAGCGGCACGCGCGGCCCCCGCGTCACCGACGCCTGGTTCGCCGCCCTCGCCATCGAGCACGGATGTACTTGGATTACGTTCGATCGGGATTACGCGCGATTTGACGGACTGGAGTGGCGAGAGCCGGAGAGGTGACCCTTTCCGCTCGGTCACGATATGCGCGTTGGAGCGCGAGGATTTGAATAGGCGTAAAATGGGCCGGAATATTTGAGAAGCCTTAGAACATATTCTCGTATCAGGTCGTGAACAGAATACTCTATCTCAAGCATTGCGTGATACATGTCGTTCTCTGACAAACCGGCACCAAAAATTTTTCGAGTAACTTGATCGCCATGGCGTATGAAACCTCGATGAATAATTGCGTTTCTTAGCTCGACGATTTTTTGCCACTGCCCGGGAAGGGGCATGCCTACGCGGAGGAGCATTTGCTCCACCAAGCCCTTAAAGCTCAGCTTTTTCTTGCCATTATAAAAGCCGTCGCTTTTCTCCGTAATTCCGAGCGCCTTCCCATCGGATAGCGCCCAGTATGCTTTGAGATTCTCGATGCATATCATTACTTGACTCAATTTTACTTCTAGCGGAGTGCCAGGGAAGTCTGCGTGAGCCAGAAGCGCAAACAATGCAAATAGTGATCTTTCCGTTTTGTGCTCTTGGTAGGGCTGCCACCCAAGTTCGACAAAACGGACCAAACTCTTCGTGTCCCCGATATGGAAGGGCGGACGCCATGCACCAACAAACCCTCCACCAGATAAACCATGCCCTCTTCCGTTAAAGCGGAAAGCGAATGGCAAGATTCGAGAGTGCTGAGCAAACGATAGAAGAGCAGCCAAGTCTTTTGCGACTTCTTCTCCTTCTTCCAACGAACCAATATTGGTGATGCGAATTGTTGAGGAATGTATTGCACTCCCCCGCAATTCCTTAAGATCATAGGTTATGACGTCGGCGTGTTGTTCGATTTCTATTTCATGCTTGGGCGTGGATATTGCAATTTTGTTTCGAAGCCATCCGCCGTCGGGATATTCGGTAATCCCGTCGCCCATGCCAATAAAATTTGTGAGCTGTGCGCTGAATGCCACTCTCACTCCTCTCGCCCCGTTTAATTGCTTTCACACATGCTGCCCGCCATTGATGTGCAGTTCGGCGCCGGTAACATAGCTCGACTGGTCCGTACACAGATAATATATCGCTTTGGCGACTTCTTCGGTGCGGCCTAGCCTGCGCAGCGGCAGGTGCTCGACGATGGCTTCGGTGCCGGGGGACAGGATCGCGGTGTCGATCTCGCCGGGGGCGATGGCGTTGACGCGGACGCCGAGGGGGCCGAAGTCGGCGGCCATTTCGCGCGTCAACGCGGCGAGTGCGGCCTTGCTCGTCGCATAAGCGCTGCCGGCGAAGGGGTGCACGCGCGAGCCCGCGATGGAGGTCACGTTGACGATGGCGCCGTGCGCAGCGGCGAGCTCGTCCACCAGCCCGCGCGCGAGCCAGATGGTCGAGAAGAAATTCACCTCGAAGACTTTGCGCCAGACTTCCATGGAGGTGTTGAGCGTGGTGAGGCGGGCCCCCTCCACCGCTGTGCGGTCCGCGGTGACGCTGTCGCTACCGCCCCCCTTATCCGGGGGAGGATTGGTTTGCGCAGACGCGGTTAGCTTCGGCGAAATTCCAGCATTGTTCACCAGCGCGTGAAGCTTCCCGTCCTTCAGACGCCCGCGCATCTCATCGACGGCGCGCAGCACGTCGTCCGGATCGGAGAGATCGACCTGGATGTGATCTTCGGGCCCCGCGGCCCAGGGGCAGTTCTCCGGGAAGGCGTGGCGTGAGCACGTGATCACCCGCCAGCCGGCGCTTGAAAACCGCTTCACCGTCGCGTGCCCGATGCCCCGGCTCGCGCCGGTGAGGATGAGCGTGCGCTGTTCTTCCGGCTGTGTCTGCGGCGTTGTCATGCCGCGAGTGTAGGGAAATCAGGAGGCTTTGGCCAAGGCGGGCGCGGAAGGCAGGAATGTCTTCAATTCGTCAAGCTTGCGCACCATCACCGTCGTTTCCGGCTTGATGTGGACGATCTCGCGCGCAGCCTCGTCGAAGCGCTTTTGCTCCACGAGGAACTCGACATATTCCAGCATCTGCACGTCTTCGACGCCGAGCGCGGCCATCATCTCGCGATAGGCGAAATCGGCCGCGGCGATATCGCCCTTGGCGCGGTGGATAATCGCGGCGCGGCGGAACGGTCCGGGCTTGCCGCTGGTCGCTGCGGACCAACGCCGCGCGGCGATCAGCGCCTCGTCCCAACGTTTGAGATCGACGAGCATGTCGGTCAGCGCGCGCCACACGATCGGCGTCTTGGGCATGCTTTCCGCGAGCGCCCACATCGCAGCCACGCCCTCTTCCACCTGGCCGTCATGAATCTGCAGCAGCACCTCGATGGCTTTGCGCCGCCACACATTGCCTTTGACGGGAAGCTTCTCGATGATCGCGGCTGCATCCGCGCGGCGGCCGAGTTCGAGGCAGAGCTCCGTGTAATCGAGCGCGAAGTCGGGCTCGATGTCTTTCGCCTCGCGCAGTGGCGCCAGGGTACGCGCCGCGGTCTCCGGCTGGCCGGCATCGATCTCCTCGCGTGCATTGCGGACAATCAACTTCGTCGCGACCGGCATGCGCTGGTCTTGAGGGAGATACGCGTCGAGCATCCGATCGACGTTGAGGTTAATCATCACATCGCGGACATGGAGTTGATCGTCCAGCCACGCGCGGTTCGGATCGGTGAGCGTCACGCTCTCATAGGACGGAAAGTAATCGATATGCGCGTGGGCGGCCGCAACATGCTCCGCGGCGGTGCGCAGGACAGATTTTGAATAGGAATTGACCACGATGGCATCGCGCTCGCTGTGCGTCGCGCTCATCGGCACCGGCGACACCGTCAGGAGAATGCGCTGATCCGCGCGGCAATGCTGGCGCAGCAGCGCGATGACATTCTCCGTCGCGGCCAGTGTCTCCTCGAAATTCAACAGGCGAACTTCGAAGCGGCCGGGGTTCTGCATCACCAGACGGCGCGGCGGCGCGAGGTTGAGATAAATGCCGGTGAGCGTGTCGAACCAGAGTTCGCTCAGGCCCAGCGTCATGATCACGACGCGGCATTCGACGACGCGGCGCGACACGCCGGTGACGGCGGCGCGATAGGCGAGCATCCGCTCCATGTTCGTCGGCCGCACGGAAAGGTGCGGGTCGAGATATTTCTCCGGCGCGACCTGGAGGATGTTGGTCTTCGGATCGAACGGCCGGTCGGGATCGAGCGCCCAGCGCAGCTCGTTCTCGATCGAGACCACGCCATAATTGTTCAACACCGTCTGGCCGTGAAAATCGAAGAACTTGTCCGGCCATTCGAGGCTGCGGGTCACAACATCGAAGCCGCGCTTCTCGAGCGCGCTTTCGATGTTGCGGGCGAAACAGGAGCCGATGGTGAAAATCTTCTCGCCGGGGATCAGCGTGAAGGTCGGTGAGAATGCGGGCTTGCAGTAGGGCTGAAGACGGTTCGTGTCGGCAGGCTCGCGCGCCGGCCATTCCCCGTTCGGATTGGCGCGAATGTTCGCGATAGCATCCGCGCCTGAAATGATGCGCAAAGGCATGCAGCTATGCTCGACGATCCCACCGTTGAACGTGGGGCGCGTGCGGTTCCGCTGGAACGCCCGCGTGAATACGACGTAACCGCCGCTTCACATGGCGGCCACGGCGCTCCGGTTCAGGATGCTGCCAGCAGGGGCGGTGGCGCTTCCAGCCCTTCCGGGTCCTGATGGATGATGACCTCGGCGTGCGGGAACGCGGCGCAGACTTCGCGCTCCACCTCATCGCTCACCTGATGCGCGCGGATAAGGCTCGTCGCAGGATCGAGTTCGATGTGGCACTGGATGAAGGTGTGCAGGCCCGCCGCGCGGGTGCGAAGGTCGTGCAGATTGCGCACCTCCGGGTGGCGGCGGATGATCGCCTTGATCTCATCG
>DATJUS010000047.1:0-3170 GCA_035502175.1 Rhizomicrobium sp. | reverse complement strand
GCGTTTTCCAACGCGTCGGTGGCGCTGGTGCATGGAATGTCGCGACCGATCGGTGCGCATTTTCATGTGCCGCACGGCCTGTCCAATGCGATGCTGCTGCCGGCGGTGACGCGGTTCTCGGTCGGCGCCGCTGAATCCCGTTACGCCGATGCGGCGCGTCGTATCGGCTTCGCCGAACTTGCCGACAGCGATGCTGCCGCGGCAGCGAAACTGGTCGCCGGGCTGGAAGTGCTGAACCGCGACCTGGCGGTACCGAGCCCGGCCGCCTATGGCATCGATGATGCGGTCTGGCATGGCAAGCTGGAACTCATGGCCGAGCAGGCGCTCGCCTCCGGCAGCCCGGCCAACAATCCGCGCGTTCCGGCCAAGGAGGAGATCCTCGCGCTGTACCGCGAAGCCTGGACAGGTGTTCCGCCGAACGCGCCGCGCGGAGTTGCTTGACCGCGGGCAGACCGGGAGGGGGACGGCCGACACAAGGCCAGCCATGACGATGCATTCAAGGAGCGATCAATGCGAAAGAACCGTCTTCGCGAACTCATCGATGCGGGACGACCGACTCTCGGGACGCATCTGCTGTCCACATGGCCGACGCTCGTCGAATTGGTCGGTCAAACCGGGTTTTACGACTATATCGAATTCAGCGCCGAATACGCGCCGTTCGATCTCTACGAACTTGATAATCTTGGCCGGGCGCTCGAGCTCGCGAACCTTGTCGGGGTGATGAAGATCGAGCAGACCCAATGGACGCATCAGGCGATGCGGGCGATCGGCTCCGGGTTTCAGGGGGTGCTGTTCGCCGATGTGCGCACGGCCGCTGATGCGATTGCCTGCGTGCGGGCGGTGCGCGCGGAAGCGCCAGGCGCGGGCGGACTGCACGGCGTTGGCATGCGGCGCGACGTGGGTGTTGTGCGCGATGTTGGCAGCTCGGCGTACGTCAAGGCGCTGAACGAGGTGATTGTCACGATAATGGTGGAAAAACGAGAATGCGTGGAGGATCTCGAGGCGATTCTTTCAACGAAGGGGATCGATATGGTCCAGTTCGGCCCCGCGGATTACGCCATGAGCATCGGACTCGCCGGCCAGTGGAGTCATCCGGAGGTGCTGAAAGCCGAGCAGATCACCATCGAGACCGCGTTCAAGAAGGGGGTCCACCCACGCGTCGAAATTGAACGGCCGGAAGAAGCGGCGCGCTATCTGGAGATGGGCATCAAGCATTTCTGCATGGGCTGGGATGTCGGTATCCTGCATGAATGGTGGCGCACGAGGGGTGAGCAGGTTCGCAAGGATCTCGCGAGCGATCGTTCTCGATAGGTCGTGGGCGTGGGTCGTGCCGCTACAAAGGGGGATGGACATGACAGCTACCCGACGCACCGTCCTGAAGATCGGACTCGCGGCGAGCACGATGGCCGCGACCGCCGGGCCACGGCGATCGAGGGCGCAAGGGGCGCCGCCCGCCAGCAAGACGCTGCGTGCGGTGATGCAGGCAGATCTGCGCGTGTTCGACCCGATCTGGACCACCGCGAATATCACCGGCTACCACGGCGCGATGATCTACGACACGCTGTTTGCGGTCGATGCCCAGTTCGCGCCCCAGCCTCAGATGGTCGGCAAGTGGAGCCTAAGCGATAACAAGAAGCTCTACACCTTCGAGCTGCGCGAGGGTCTCGGCTGGCACGATGGCACGCCGGTAACGGCGGCCGACTGTGTCGCTTCGTTGCGCCGCTGGGCGGCGGTTGACGCGGGCGGCCAGGCGATGATGGAACGTGTGAGCGACATTTCGAAGAAGGACGAGCGGACCTTTATCATTGCCCTTAAGGAGCGGTTTGGGCCGCTGCTCGACGAACTCGCCAAGCCGATCACGCGTGACTGCTTCATGATGCGCGAGAAGGACGCCAACACGCCGCCGACCGAGCAGGTCAGCGCCAATATCGGCTCCGGCCCGTTCCAGTGGAATCGGAACGAGGCCAAGCCCGGGGTGCAGTACGTCTATGACAAAAATCCGAAATATGTGCCGCGCGCGGAGCCGCCTTCAGGTCTGGCAGGCGGCAAGGTGGTCAAGCTCGAGCGGGTGATCTGGGAGAACATCAGTGACCAGCAGACGGCGATGGCCGCGCTGCAGTCGGGTGAGATCGACTTCTACGAGGTGCCGCCGATCGATCTGCTGGGGCAGCTCGAAAGCGATCCGAACATCAAGATCGACCAGTTCGACAAGGGCGGCAACATCGTTATTCTGCGGATGAACTTCCTGCACAAGCCATTCAGCGAATTGAAGGCGCGTCAGGCGATCCTGTATCTGGTGAACCAGGAAGATTTCATGAAGGCGTCATTTGGCAATCCGAAGTACTACGGCACAGTGGATTCGATCTTCGGCACTCATACACCGTACGTGAACGACGAGAACACAGACTGGTTTCGCCACGGCGTCGATCTGGCGAAGGCGAAGCAATTGTTTCAGGAGTCCGGCTATAGCGGCGAGCCCGTCATCGTGCTGCAGGCCACCAACTTCGCCTATATGAGCAACTCCGAGCAATTGATCACCGCGCAGTTGCGCAAGATCGGGGTTGACGCACAGTTGGCGCCGAGCGACTGGGGTGGCGTGGTGACCCGACGCGCCGTCCAGGCACCGGATTCGCAGGGCGGCTGGGACATCTTCGTAACCGGCGACAGCGACTATTCCCATAGCGATCCGATCTGGCTGGCGACATTCCAGGCCAATGGATTGAAGGGGTGGTACGGCTGGCCGAAGAGCGACGAATTTGAAGCGCTGCGCGCAAAATGGGCGGATACCGACACACTTGACGAACGCAAGGCTTTGGCACGCCAGATGCAGAAAGTGTTCTGGGACTTCGTGCCGACTGTGCTGCTGGGGAGGTATCTGCAACCGGTCGCTTATCGTTCCAATGTGAAGGGATTTATCGGGATGCCGGAGATCATCCCGTTCTGGAACGTGGAGAAGACCTGATCGGCGCCTGGCCAAGGAGGAACGACACGATGCGCATCGAGCCCGTGTTCCTGTTCGATCTCGATGGCACGCTGGTGGACAGTGTGTATCAGCACGTCCTTGCCTGGAAGGAGGCGCTTGACGCCGAGGGCATCGAGCTGTCGATCTGGCGCATCCACCGTAAGATCGGCATGAGCGGCGGCCTGTTCACCAATCAGCTTCTGCGTGA
>DATJUS010000046.1:0-59057 GCA_035502175.1 Rhizomicrobium sp. | reverse complement strand
TCTTCCTGCGCCCACACGATGCTCTTCGCGTTGGGATAGGCCTCGATGCGAGCGGCGAACTCGTCGCCGGGGAACGGGTAGAGCTGCTCGATGCGCTCGACCGCGATGTCCTCGATGCCGCGCCGGGCGCGCTCGGCGACGATGTCGTAGTACACCTTGCCCGAGCAGAAGATCACGCGCTTCACCTTCTTGGCGGCGACCTTCTCGACCTCGGGGATGATCACCTGGAAGCCACCGGTGGCGAGGTCGGCGATCGGCGAGGCTGCTTCCTTCTTGCGCAGCAGGCTCTTCGGCGTCATGACGATGAGCGGCTTCCTCATCGGGCGATTCACCTGGCGGCGGATCATGTGGAAGAACTGCGCGGCGGTCGAAGGCACCACCACCTGGATGTTGTGCTCGGCGCAGAGCTGCAGGAAGCGCTCGAGGCGCGCCGACGAGTGCTCGGGGCCCTGCCCTTCGTAGCCGTGCGGCAGGAACATCGTGAGCCCGCACATGCGGCCCCACTTGGCTTCACCCGAGGCGATGAACTGGTCGATCACGACCTGCGCGCCGTTGGCGAAGTCGCCGAACTGCGCTTCCCACAGCACGAGCGCTTTCGGCTCGGCGGTGGAATAGCCGTATTCGAAACCGAGAACTGCCTCTTCCGAGAGCAGCGTGTCGACGACCTCGAACGGCGCCTGATCGCCGCCCAGATGATTGAGCGGCAGATACCGCTCCTCGGTCTGCTGATCGATGAAAGCCGAATGGCGTTGCGAGAACGTGCCGCGCGTCGAATCCTGGCCCGACAGGCGCACCGGCACGCCTTCCTTCAGCAACGTGCCGAACGCGAGCGCCTCGCCGGTTGCCCAGTCGAAACCTTCGCCGGTTTCGAACATCCTGGCTTTCGCTTCGAGTTGGCGCGCGACGGTCCTGTGGATGTGGAAACCGTCCGGCACATGCGTCAGCGCCGCGCCGACGCTTTTCAGCGTTTCGACCGGCACGGTCGTCTCGCCGCGGCGATCGCCCGAAGGCGCAGCCGCGAGACCGGTCCAACGCCCGTCGAGCCAGTCGGCGCGGTTCGGCAGATGCGATTTGGAGGCGTCGTATTCTTCGTCCAGGCGCGTGTTGAATGCACCGATCATCGATTTGATGTCGCCCTGATCCAGCGTGCCTTCCTGAACCAGCTTCGTCGCGTAGAGCTCGAGCGTGGTCGGATGGTCCTTGATCGCCTTGTACATCAAGGGCTGCGTGAACGCCGGCTCGTCATTCTCGTTATGGCCGAAGCGGCGATAACAGAACATGTCGATGACGACGTCCTTTTGGAACAGCTGGCGGAACTCGGTAGCAATGCGCGCGACATGCACGACGGCTTCGGGATCGTCGCCGTTCACATGGAAGATCGGCGCCTGCACCATCAGTGCGACATCGGACGGGTAGGGCGAGGAGCGCGAATAGATCGGCGCCGTGGTGAAGCCGATCTGGTTGTTGACGATGAAGTGGATCGTGCCGCCGGTCCGAAAGCCCAAGGTGCCCGACATCGCGAAACATTCGGCGACCACACCCTGTCCTGCGAAAGCGGCGTCGCCATGAATGAGCAGTGGCAGCACGCTCGTGCGCGCCTGCACATCGCCCAGCTGAGCCTGCTTCGCGCGCGACTTGCCGAGCACGACCGGATCGGCGGCTTCGAGGTGCGAGGGGTTCGGCGTCAGCGACAGGTGCACTTTCACGTCGTCGAACTCGCGGTCCGACGAAGCGCCGAGGTGATATTTCACATCGCCGGAGCCTTCTACAGAACTCGGGTTCGCGCTGCCGCCCTGGAATTCGTGGAACAGCTGGCGATACGGCTTCGACATCACGTTCGCGAGCACGTTCAGGCGCCCGCGATGGCTCATGCCGAGCACGATCTCTTTCACGCCTAGCTGGCCGCCGCGCTTGATGATCTGCTCCAGCGCCGGGATCGTGGACTCGCCGCCGTCGAGACCGAAGCGCTTGGTGCCGAGGAAGCGCACGCCGCAGAACTTCTCAAAGCCTTCCGCTTCGACAAGCTTGTTCAGGATGGCGCGCTTGCCTTCCGGTGTGAACGCGATCTCCTTGTCCGGCCCTTCGATGCGGCGCTGAAGCCAATCCTTCTGCTCCGGATCGTTGATGTGCATGAACTCGTAGCCGATGCGGCCGCAATAGGTGCGCTTCAGCAGGTCGATCATGCGGCGCGGCGTGACCGTCTCGAGGCCCAGCACACCGCCGACGAACACCGGGCGGTCCATGTCGGCGTCGTTGAAGCCATAGAAGGATGGCTCAAGCTGCGCATGCGGCACCTTGGGCGAGAGATGGAGCGGATCGAGATTGGATTCGAGATGGCCGATGACGCGATAGGCGCGCACCATCTGAATCGCGCGGATGGAATCGAGCGCCGCGGCACGGCTGTCGCCGGTTTGCGCGCCGGCCTTCTGTGGCCATTGCCCGGTCAGCGCACCGACGAGATCGCCGCTCGCAAGGTCGGGCTTCTCGTCACGATGCCATTTTGGACCCCGGCCGAGCTGGGTCGCGTCGAGGCCTTGTTCGCCGAGGCTGGCGAAATAGGCGTGCCACGTTGGATCGACGGCGTCCGGGTTCTCCTGATACTGGGCGTACATCGCCTCGATGAAGGCCGCGTTCGTGCCCTGCAGGAAGGTGGTCGCTTCGAGGATGTCGTTGGAGGCGCGGTTAAGACGATCCGGCGAGGATTGACTTGTCATATCAATAGCTTAGACGGGCTTCTTGGGCGCGTCCGGTCCTGGGCGGAAAACCGCGAAAAGGGATCGGCGTGGTACCGCCGAATGCTCGCCAATACAACGCTTTCCATCGTTAATATGGGCTCAATGGGGCGATTTTACGAATGAAGCGGCTGCATGCTTTGGACAGCCTTCGGGGCGTTGCCGCGCTCGCCGTCGTCATCTGGCATTGGCAGCACTTCTACGCCATCAGCGGGGTGTGGCAGGCGGGGTGGCAGCGCACGGCGCAGCCTTTTTATTGGGCACTGAAGCCGCTCTATGACGCCGGCTGGGCGGCGGTGGACCTGTTCTTCGCGCTGTCGGGATTCATCTTCTTCTGGCTCTACGCGCCGGCGATCCGCGAGCGCGCGATCGGGTTGGGCAAGTTCGCGTGGCTGCGATTCTCGCGGCTCTATCCCCTGTTCTTCGTGACACTGATCGCGGCGGCGGTCCTGCAATATTTCTTCCACCGCGCGACCGGGCATTTCTTCATCTACGACAGGAACGACGCGCAGCATTTCCTGGCCGGCCTCGTGATGGCGCAGCAATGGCTGCCGCCGAACACCGATCAGGCGTTCAACGGGCCATCCTGGTCGGTATCGATCGAAGTGCTGCTGTACATCATCTTCTTTGCACTGTGCCGCGTCGGATTGCGCGGCGGATGGTGGTCGTTGCTCGTCTCTCTGATCGCCATTCCCTTCCTGTGGTGGAACGAATTCATCGCCCGCGGCGTGATGGGATTCTTTCTTGGCGGATCGCTGTTCGCGGTGACGGAGTTCGTGGTGGCGCGCGGCAACGCGAGAATTATCGCGCGCGCGCTTTGCATCGCTGCGTTGGCGGCTTGGGCGCTGGTCGTGATCGATTGCTATTTCGCGCCTTTGCACGACGGCGCATATTGGATCGCGGGCCACATCTCCGACGACGTCGGGGAGTGGTATATCGGCGACAGCGACAATGTCTTCCTGCTTCTGTTCATCTACACGGTGAGCCCCCTGACGATATTGGCGCTGGCGCTGCACGAGCGTGTGCTGGGCGGCAACTGGCAGCGTTTCTCGTTCGTCGGCGACATCTCCTATTCGACCTATATGATCCATTTCCCGATGCAGCTTTCGCTGGCGCTGCTGGCGGCGCATCTGGGACTGACGCCGGCCTTCTTTGAAAACGGCGTGGCGCTTCTTATCTTCTATGTGGTCCTCATCGGCCTTGGCGCGCTGTCGTTCAACGCGTTCGAGAGGCCGATGCAGTCCTGGCTGCGCGATCTTCTGGGCAAACGGTCGCCGGCGCCGAAATAGGGAGGCTCCATGCGCCGTATCGTTGTCCTTTGTGCCGCACTGCTGGCGAGCGGGTGCGCGACCCACATGCCGGAAGCCCCGCATGTTCTCGACATCGACAATCGTGTGCCGCGGTTCGAGACGTTCTATGCGGATGCGACGGCGAAACCCATCGATGCCGATGCGCGCTTTGCCCTGTGGAAGAAGGAAGACGGCCTTGCCGCGGTGCCGCCCGGTCCCGATGGGGACGAGATGGCGCGACATCTGCTGGATGCCGCCTGGTCGCGCTATCCCGCGCTGGTGCCGCAGCTTCCGGCGCTCGAAAAGGCCGCCGAAGAAGAGGGGCGGAATTCGTTCCAGAAGATCAACGCGCTTCTCGGCACGGAAGGAGTGCCCATCGAAACACGGTTGGTCCTCTATGTCGGCCAGTTCGACAACAATGCCTTCACCGCGCCGGCGATGGGCGGAAAACCCGTCACGGTGCTGATGCCGGTCGAGAACGCGATCCTGAAGATCGCGCTGGCGCATGAGCTGACCCATTCGGTCCACATGCAGCTCGCCCATGTGAAGAATTCCTTCGGCGCGCCGGTGGGCGAAACCATGTTCCTCGAAGGCCTCGCGATGCGCACCTCGCAGGCCGCAGTGCCGGGCCTCGACGAAAAGGCTTACACGCAGATCGATCCCAACGAGCACTGGCTCGCGAACTGCTACGCGAAACAGGATGCTGTGCTCAAAGGCATTCTTCCCGATCTCGCCAAGAGCGGTCAGGAGATCGGAATGAAATACACCTTCGGCCAGGGCAACACGGGCATGCAGCGCGAAGCCTACTGCGCCGCCTGGATCGTGATGGGCAAGCTCATGGCTTCGGGCAAAACGCTTCCTGAGCTGGCGCGAATCCCCGAAGACAAGATGGTCGACACGATCCGTGCTGCGATGGCGGCGAAGTAGTTATTTCCCGTTCAGCAGTTCAACCATCGTCGTGCCCAGCGCCGCCGGGTTCGGCGAGACGCGGATGCCGGCGCTCTGCATTGCTTCGATCTTCGACTTCGCATCGCCCTTGCCGCCGGAGATGATCGCGCCGGCATGGCCCATGCGGCGGCCGGGAGGCGCGGTGACGCCGGCGATGAATCCGACCATCGGCTTCTTGGTCTTGTTGTGCTTGATGAAGTCGGCCGCGTCTTCCTCGGCGCTGCCGCCGATCTCGCCGATCATGATGATGGATTTCGTTTCCGGATCGGCGAGGAACATCTCCAGCACGTCGATATGTTCGGTGCCCTTCACCGGGTCGCCACCGATGCCGACACACGAGGTCTGACCGAGACCGACGGCCGTCGTTTGCGCCACCGCTTCATAGGTGAGCGTGCCGGAGCGCGAGACGATGCCGACGCTGCCGCGGCGGTGGATGTGGCCCGGCATGATGCCGATCTTGCAGTCGCCGGGTGTGATCACGCCGGGGCAGTTCGGTCCGATGAGACGCGACTTCGAACCCGACAACGCGCGCTTCACCTTCACCATGTCGAGCACCGGAATGCCTTCCGTGATGCAGACGATCAGCGGGATTTCCGCATCGATGGCTTCGAGGATCGCGTCGGCGGCGAACGGCGGCGGCACGTAGATCGCGCTCGCGTCTGCGCCGGTGGCTTCCTTTGCCTCGCGCACGGTGTCGAACACGGGCAGGCCCAGATGTGTCGTGCCGCCTTTGCCGGGCGAGGTGCCGCCGACCATCTTGGTGCCGTAGGCGATGGCCTGCTCCGAATGGAACGTGCCCTGATTGCCGGTGAAGCCCTGGCAAATGACTTTGGTGTTCTTGTCGACGAGGATGGACATGGACTTCCTATTTGCGATCTTCGGATTTGGCTGCGGGGGCGTCTTCTGAGAAATCCGTCGGCGCGATCATCAGGATCATCAGCATCTTGTCGTCATGCTTGGTCATGAGAATCTGAAGCGTACCGTCGGCCATAGAAGCCTTCAGGTTTTTCTCGTCGAACGGGACTGTAAGGTGGCTGTGTTCTGCGCCGGCGCGCCAGGCATAAATCACAAAGCCGTTCGATACTCTCGGCGCGGGAGGCACGTTGGCAAAAGCGGATATCTGATCGTCGAAATCAGCAGAGGTGGGAGATGCCGTCGTCGCGGCCACAGCCACCGTGCAAACCCGCCCGGTCAGTTGGTTGATCGTCACGGCGCCGTTTGTGGTGAGCAGCATGTACATGCCATCCGCTCCCGTCATCATGCGGCCCTGCGCGCCGGTCATATGAAGATTTTCGTTGAATTTCTCGAGCAGCGAATCCGGCATCGGCATCCAGCCGGCTTTGTCAGCGGCCGCTACGGCCAGGGATGTGTCGACATTGGTGTCCGCGCAAAACGTGCGAAACAGATCGAGCGCCTTGTCCGCATGCGCTGGACTGAACGCCAGAAGCGCGGACGCGAGGATCGGCAGGGCCAATGTGCTGCGCTGTTTCATTTCGCCTTCACAGCTTTGGTCGCGGTCAGAAGGTCGAGCACATCCTTGCCCGTCAGCTTCTGCAGATCGGCATAGGCGGCGTCGGTGAATTTGCGGTCACCCTTGCCGTGGCCGGCGAGGTCGTAGTCGTTGCCGGTGAAGGTCAGGTCGAATTCGAAGGGCGCAGCCTTGCCGCCTTCCTTCGCGACGAAGACGAGGCTCTTGCCGTCGCTGCAACTCACGACCAGCCAGGTCGTGCCGCCATAGGTCTTCTCGATTGGTCCCGTGATGCACTGCTCCGGCGCGTTCGCGTCAATGGCGAACGCGGGTGTTGCGCTGAGCGCGAACAGGACGGCGAGGGCAACGCGGCGCACGATCAGCCCTTCACAGCCTTGACGATCTTCTGCGCGGCGTCGGCGAGGTCGGAGCCGGAGACGATGGGCAGGCCGCTGTCGGCGAGGATCTGCTTGCCCTTCTCGACATTGGTGCCTTCGAGGCGCACGACCAGGGGCACGGAGAGTGAAATCTCCTTCGCGGCGGCGACGATGCCTTCGGCGATGATGTCGCATTTCATGATGCCGCCGAAGATGTTGACCAGGATGCCCTTCACGTTCGGATCGGAGACGATGATCTTGAACGCCGCCGTTACCTTTTCCTTGGTCGCGCCACCGCCGACATCGAGGAAGTTGGCGGGCTCTTCGCCATAGAGCTTGATGATGTCCATCGTCGCCATCGCGAGGCCGGCGCCGTTCACCATGCAGCCGATCGAGCCGTCGAGCTTGATGTAGGAGAGATCGTATTTCGACGCCTCAACTTCCATCGGGTCTTCTTCGTCGAGATCGCGCAGCGCCTGAATGTCCTTGTGGCGATAGAGCGAGTTGTCGTCGAAATTGATCTTGGCATCGAGGCAGATGACGTTGCCGTCCTTGGTCACGACCAGCGGATTGATCTCGAGCAGGCTCATATCCTTGTCGAGGAACGCGTCGTAGAGCGACTTGATGAGTGAGCCGCACTGCTTGGCCTGATCGCCCTTGAGTTTCAGCGCCGTCGCGATCTCAAGCCCGACATAAGGCGAGTAGCCGACAGCGGGTTCGATCTGGAACGTCTTGATGCGCTCGGGCGTCTTGTGCGCGACTTCTTCGATGTCCATGCCACCTTCGGTGGAAGCGATGAACGCGATGCGGCTCGTCTCGCGATCGACCAGCGCAGAGAGATAAAGTTCGCGGTCGATGGCCGAACCGTCTTCGATGTAGAGACGGCGCACGACACGGCCATGCAGGCCGGTCTGGTGCGTGACCAGTGTCATGCCGAGCATGCGCCTGGCTTCCTTCTCCACGTCCTCGATGGATTTGACGACCTTCACGCCGCCGCCCTTGCCGCGACCGCCGGCGTGGATCTGCGCCTTCACGACCCAGACAGGTCCGCCCAATTCTTTGGCTGCCGCTACGGCTTCTTCGACGGTGAAAGCGGCCTTGCCGCGGGGCACGGCGACGCCGAAGCCGCGCAGGACCTCTTTGGCCTGATATTCGTGGATATTCATGGGGAAACCTGGCTGGTGCGGGGATTTCAGTGCGCCGCACAATACCAGCCGAACCCCGGGGGGCAAGCGCGATGGATCGGCGCAGGAAGGCCCGGCTGTGGGCCGTTCCCGCTTATGGATGCCGATGCGTAAGGCGGCTTAGTAGGAGCCGCTGCCGCCGACGCCGCCGCCCATCGAGTTCGCGTCCAGCTCCACGTCATGCGAGACGGCACGCGCCGTTTCCGCGCAGACCTTGGAGCGATAGGTGAAGAACAGATCGCCCGTGCCCCATTTGCGCAGGTTGGTGCGCTCGGTGCAGTCCGGGACCGCCATGGCCGGCGCGCATTTCAACATGCCGTCCTTGAAGTGGCGCACGGCTTCGTGCTCGCCGCATTGCAGGATCACACCGCTGGAATACGTACCCGCGAGGCCCTGATCGGACTGCACGACATCGCCGATCGTCACCTTCAGATGGCTGCCCGCGATGCAGCGCGCGACTTCGCCTTCGTATGATGCATCGACCCAGGTTTCCGCCAGCATGTGCGACGCCGGGAATTCGCGTCCTTCGGCCGAGACGCACACCGCGTGGATCGACTTGACCACGCTGGCTTCCTGCATCTCGCAATGGCCGCCGGCTTCCACGGCGACGGAGCCGATGGCGCCGCTGTTGTTGACGTTCACAAACTCGTAGCTGCCGCCGCCATAGACGATGACCTGCGCGCCCGCGCCTGCGCTGGCGTTTGCCGTAGCGAGCGCCTGTGCGAATGCCGCTGCCTGCACGTTGATCTTGTTGATCACCACCACCTTGTTGATGTTGATGTTCTTGTTGAGGTTCAGGTTCTTGTTGATGTTGATGTTCTTGTTGATGACGATCGTCGAACCGCCGCCACCGCCGCCGCCGTGACATCCGCCACCGCCGCCGCCACCACCGTAGCCGCCGAACGTGCTGCCGCCGCCGGTTGTCGCTGCCGGGACGCTGCCCGTGTAGAAGCCGCCCGCCATCGACGGCGAGACGGTGGCCGTTGCCAAAGCCGCTCCCGTCATGAGGGAGACAACAAATCTGGACCGGGACATGCTCTGGCTCCTTCGCTCCGATCATCTTAAAGAGGTTGGCCACGCCCGCGCCGGGAACATGGATCAAGCCTTAATGATCGCGTCCCTCATTTCAGGATTTGTGCCACGCGCCGGCGCGCAAAATGCCTCTGGGATGGCCCGTTTTGAGACAATTGCGCTCCCCAAAAGCCAGGTTCTGCGCGGATGATCCCTTTCTCGGACGATAATCCGGTCGAGCACACGCCGTTCATCAACTGGCTGCTGATCGCGATTTGCGTGGCTGCCTTCGCATGGGAATTCTCGCTGGGCGAAAAGGGGATGGACGCCGCGATAACCGTGCTGGGCTTCACGCCCGCGGCCTATTCCGGCGATATCGCGCCGCCCTCAGAGGTGCTGGGCCTTCCCGCCTATGCGACGATCTTCACGTCGATGTTTTTGCATGGCGGGTTTCTGCATCTCGCCGGCAATATGCTGTATCTCTGGATTTTCGGGAACAACATCGAAGAGGCGATGGGGCATACGCGCTACACGCTCTTCTATCTCGTCTGCGGAGTTCTCGCCGCGCTCTCCATGGACTTCATCGATCCCCATTCGCAGGTGCCGATGATCGGCGCGTCGGGCGCGATCTCGGGGGTGCTCGGCGCCTATATGCTTCTGTATCCGCGCGCGCGCGTGCATGTGATCATCCCGCTCGGGATCATTTTCTATCCGCTCTGGATTCGCGCGGTGTGGGTTGTGGGAATCTGGTTTGCGATGCAGCTCGCGAGCGCGGCATTAACCGATCCGTCTCAACCAGGGACGGCATTCTGGGCGCATGTCGGCGGATTTGTTGCGGGGCTTGCGCTCACGCCGTTTCTGAAATCGCGCGAAGTACGCTTCTTCGGGCCGTATGCGCCAAGAGGGCCCTGGACCTGATTGGCATAGCTTTCGCTCTCCAGTGATCCCAGACGCGCGGCGGCGTTCCGATCTGGATCACCGCCCCGCGCAAGATCATTGGGGCGCATGCGATGAAACACAAGAATTCCCATCTTCTGGTTGGTTACTGGAGCCGTCTGCGCAAGGGCCGCGACATTCCGGACCAGACCGACATCGATCCGCGCGCCATCAAGCGCATGCTGTCCCACATTTTCATTCTCGACGCGATCAACCCGGGACGCCCGATGTATCGCCTTGCGGGGACGGGGTTGTGCGAGCGCTACGGCATGGAGTTGAAGAGCACGGGGTTTCTTGCGCATTGGGAAGGCCAATCGGCCATCGCGCTCGGGTCGTTGTTGAAGCAGGCGATGAAAACGCATCAGCCGGTATCCCTGTCTTCGATCGGCGCGACCGCCGATTGCGGCATGGTCGAACTCGAAACCGTTCTTGCACCGATCAGCTTCAATGGCGCTGAAGCGACCCGCATGATCGGCATGACCCAGATCTTGACGGATGCGCAGCACCTCGCAGGCCGCCCTATCGCGTTCCAGAGATTGGTCGCTTCGCAGATCGTACGCGAGGGCGAGCCGCTTCCGAACTACGCCCAAACGCCTCCGCCGCCTCCACCGCCGCCTGCCATGCAGGTGTTGCGCAATCATTCGCGCGCGCCGCATCTGCGCCTGGTCGTGTCGCAGGACCGGCCGACGGTGCAGCCGTTTCACGGAAATGACGTCCTTAAGCGCGTGTTCGATATGATCGGCGGCTCGGTGTCGCCGGCCTGACGCGCTACGGCTGCGGTTCGGTGCTGGACGGCGTGCTTTGCGTCTGCGCCGAGTAGCTCTTGTCGACGGGATTGTCGATGGGATCGTTGTGCAGCACGTTCTGATCGAACATCTGCTGCTTTTCCTTGTTCTTCAGATACGGCACTTCGTATTTTTCGATCTTGGCACGATAGGCCTCGAACGCCTTTTCGTCTTCCGGCGTGCGCTTGTCGCAACGGTCCGGATCGATCTTTGCCGTCTCCTGACACCACATGTCGAAGTTCAGCGTCTTGACGTCCAGACGTGTGTTCTGCGCCTGCGCAGGAAGAACGAACAGCGCGGCAGCACCGGCAAGGAGAAGGGTTCTCATGCTAGTCATAATGCCAGCATAGGCCCGAAGTTCCGTGGAAGATAGCCGGTAACCGTCGCAACCGCGCTCAGGCTGCCGCGCGGGGACCGTCTTCGGCAACTTTAACGTTCTGTGACGGCAGCGGCGATTTTCCGAGGATCATGTCCGACGCCTTTTCCGCGATCATGATCGTCGGTGCGTTGGTGTTGCCGGAAACTAACGCCGGCATGACCGACGCATCGACCACGCGTAATCCCTCGACGCCATAGACGCGAAGCTGCGTGTCGACGACGCTGTCCGCGTCGGTGCCCATCTTCGCGCTGCCGACCGGGTGATAGATCGTCTCGGCCGTGCGGCGGATCCACGCGTCGATCTGATCGTCCTTGGTGATGTGCGCGCCGGGCATGACCTCCGGGCCGCGGAACGGATCGAACGCCGGCTGGGCGAACACGTCACGCGCGAGCTTCACGCCTTCGCGCATCGCACGGCGGTCTTCCTCGGCCTCGAGATAGTTCGGCTGGATGACGGGGGCCGCGAGCGGATCGGCGGATTTCAGAGAGATATAGCCGCGGCTCTGCGGACGGAGCTGACAGACATGCGCCATGAAGCCGTGACGATCGGCTTTGACGCGCGTGTGGTCGGTCATCAGCGCGGCGATGAAGTGATACTGAAGATCGGGCGTCTCAAGATCGGGGCGGCTCTTCAGGAACGCGCCGGACTCCAGACCCTGACCGGTCGCGAGGCCGGTGCCGAACAGCATGTACTGCAGGCCGGTCTTCAGCGCGTTCAGCGGATTGGCCTGGCTATAGAGCGTGATCGGCTGCGAGCATTCGTACTGGATCGAGGCGTCGAGATGATCCTGCAGATTCTTTCCGACGCCGTTCAGCTCCATCACCATCGGAATGTCGAAGCGCTTCAGCGTTTCGCCATCGCCGATGCCGGAGAGCAGCAGCACCTGCGGCGTGTTCACGGCGCCGCCGGAGAGAATGACTTCGCGCGTCGCATGCGCCTTCTGCGTCTGCTTGTTCTGGATGTATTCGACACCGGTAACGCGCTTGCCGTCGAAGGTCACGCGCGAAACTTGCGCGTTGGATTCGATCGTCAGGTTCGGGCGCTTCAGGATGTCGTGCAGATAGGCCTTTGCAGCGCTCCAGCGCTTACCCTCGCGGATCGTGAGCTGATAAGGGCCGAAGCCTTCCTGCTGCGCGCCGTTGAAATCCTCGGTCTGCTTGTGACCGGCTTCGATGCCCGCGCGCACAAAGGCGCGGAACAGAGGATTGGTCGAGTGGCCGTTGGAGACATAAAGCGGGCCGTTGCCGCCGTGGAAATCGTCACCACCGTTCTGATTTGTCTCGGCACGCTTGAAGTAAGGAAGCACGTCAGCGAAGGACCAGCCGTCGCAGCCCATCTGCCGCCAGCCGTCGTAATCGCGCGCATGGCCGCGGATATAGATCATGCCGTTGATCGACGAAGATCCGCCCCAGCCTCGGCCACGCGGCCAATAGAGGCTGCGGCCGTTCATGTGAAGCTGGCCCTCGGTGTTGTAGTACCAGTTGTACGGATTGGGCTTGCCGATCAGCGCAGGGATACCGGCCGGCATATGGATCATCGCCGATTTGTCGCGACCGCCGGCCTCAATCAGGAGAACCTCGATCTTCGGATCTTCCGAGAGGCGGTTGGCGAGAACGCAGCCCGCGCTGCCCGCACCGACGATGATGTAGTCAAAGGCCTTCATTGATTGACCGGCGAGGTTGCGGGTTTGTCGGTGTTGTCCGAAGGTGGCGGCTCGGGCGCCGGCGCGGGCGCCGGCTTCGCCTTCGTTTCCAGTGTGGCCAACGAGACGTTGAGCGACGCAAGACATTTGCCGGATGCGCGTTTCATCGACGGCACGGTCGCGTTCATCATCCAGCAGTCGTAATCAACCTGGGCGCGTGCCGCATCGACCGGGAAATTGTCGCGGCCGCGCTCGATGGCGCGGATCAGACGGTCACGCATCTTGTGGGTCGTCACGTCGATGCCGGGCTCCGGCTCGACCACCGATCCGCGCGCCGCGAGAAGCGCCTTTTCCGCATAGGAATTCGCGAGACCGCCGATGGAGCTGTTGAATTTCGTCAGCTCCACGGATCCGCCTTGGTCGAAGGCAACGCCGGCCGATGCGCCGACGGGCCCGAAAGAACGTGCGACCGCCTTGTAGTCGTAGAACAAGGCCTTGTTGAAATCCGAACCCTGGGGCTTCGTATCCCCGAGATCGTCCAGGGCAATTTCATTGACGCATCCCGCAAGCAAAGCAGCCGCAAAAGACATGGCGGCAAAACGGGCCGAAAGGCGGGGAAAGCTCATACAGGTCTCCGGATGCGTTGAGCGGCAGCCCGCTTGCTATAGCGCGGGAGCGCCCGAAGGTTAAGTGGCGCTTAACCGCGGCAAAAAAGAGGCCCGCACTGCGGTAAACGTAAACCATCTATTGACCGTCCTTCATACAGACTGTGCACGAAAGGGCAGGACCGCGAGGTCCGGTTGGTCGCATGAAAGATGTCGAACCTGTAATCGCGAAGGCAAAGGCGGAACGCCGCCGCTTCCGGCGCGTGCGCGTCGATTTGGGCGGACGGCTGTTCGTGCCGGCGGATTCGCGCGAATGCCATTGCAAGGTTGTTGACCTGTCACCGGGCGGCGCCTCGATCGAATGCGATCTCGAGCTCGAGATGAACACGCCGGTCGTGTTGTACGTGGACGGCTTCGGACGTCTCGAAGGCAACATCATGCGTAACAACCCGGGCGATTTCGGCGTGCGATTCAACTGCACCCCGATGAAGCGCGAGCGCATTGCAGAGCAGCTCATCCTGTTCATGAATCGCGAGTTGGTCGAAGACAATGTGCTGCGCCGTCACGATCGTACGCCGACGAAGGGCATCGCGCGCTTCACGCGTGCCGACGGCCAGTTCGTCGCCTGCGAAGTGATGGATCTTTCGGTGAGCGGCGTGTCGCTGAAGACCGACGTGCGGCCGCCGATCGGCGAGTTCGTATTGATCGGTCAGATGGCAGGCCGTGTCGCGCGTCATCACGATCAGGGAATCGGCATCGAATTTGTCGGTGGTACGCCGGCAAGCGTGACAACCGACAGTCTCACGCCCAGAATCGCCAAAGTCCGTTAGGCGAGTCCAAGCTCTGCGCGCTTCTTCTTGGTAAGGCCTGCGGCCACCAGCGCGTGCGCTTGCTTCAGATAGGCTTTCATCTCTTTCGTGTTGAGCGCATCGAGCTTTTCGAGCTTCACCCACCTTGCGCGAGCGAGGTAAGGCGCCGGGATGATGTTCTTTGCCTTGGTGAGGATATCGAAGCTTGCTTCGCCTGCTTTGAAGAACAGACCTTGGGGCCGTGACACCGGTGGCCCCATCAGCGCAAACATTTTGCCGCCGACCTTAAAAACGTGCTCGCTGCCCCATTGGATCGATAACGTCGCGCCGGGCAGCGAGAGACAGAACTTCTCGATCTCCGCGTATTTCATTTCTTCTCGGGCGGGAGGTTTAGTGCCGAACGCGCCTTCGCGCGGTGCTCGGGCGTTATGTGTTTGGCGACGAGGCCGATCGCCATCGCGAGCACTGCGGCATCGTCCGTGAATCCGAGGCCGACGATGAAATCCGGGATGACGTCGAACGGCATCACGAAATAGGCGAGGGCTGCGAGCAGCACGCCGCGCACTTTGCTCGGCGTCGCCGGATCGGTCGCGCAGAAATAGGCGGCCGCCGCGTCGTCGGCGAACGGGATTTGTCCCGCCACACGCAGCAGCTTTTTCCAGAAGCCTTCGCGCACCGTGCGCTCATTGCGCGCGATAACGGCGGGGAGCTGCGGTGCTGATGGATCGGGCAGGTCTATGGTGCTGGCCATGTGTCAGTATCCTCCTGTCTTCCGTGGCGGAAAAGTGGCCATTGGGGGTTGCTCCCGGCTAGGATGGGCAGAGGAGAAAAACATGGCGATAGACCAGAAAATCGCGGACGGGCCGCAGCCGCTTGCCAGGCTGATCGGCGTGGAAATCGTCGAAGCGACCAAGGCGAAGATCGTGGGCAAGCTGGTCGTGCGCCCGGAAATCTGCACGACCTTCGACACACTGCATGGCGGCGCGATCATGGCGTTTGCCGATACGCTTGGCGCCACAGGTGCGTTCCTCAATCTGCCGCCGGGTGCCGGCACGACGACGATGGAGAGCAAGACCAACTTTATCGGCGCAGCGAAGGTCGGCCAGACGGTCACCGGCGAGTCCACGCCGGTGCATGTGGGAAAGAGCACCTCCGTCTGGACCACGCGCATCACGCGCGAAGACGGCAAGCTCGTCGCCGTCGTCACACAGACGCAGATCGTGCTTACCTAGCGTACGCTTTGCGTTGGAGGCGCGGGCCGGTTTAAGAGTCCGCCAGCGAAATTCAGGGAGAGAAACATGGAACTCAATTCTTCGATCGCCGCCGTCATCACCGGTGGCGCATCGGGCCTCGGCGAAGCGACCGCGCGTGCGCTGGCCGCGAAAGGCGTGAAGGTCGCGCTGCTCGACATGAACAAGACAAGGGGCGAAGCGGTTGCGGCCGAACTCGGCGGCGTGTTCTGCGAAGCCAACGTCACCGATGAAGCCAGCGTCGTCGCCGCGTTCGAAAAGGCGCGCGCCGCGCATGGCCAGGAGCGCATCCTCGTGAATTGCGCCGGCACCGGCAACGCGATCAAGACGGCATCACGCGACAAGAAGACCGGCGAGATCCGCCGCTTCCCGAGCGATGCGTTCAACTTCATCATCCAGATCAATCTCGTCGGCACCTATCGCTGCATCGCGATCGCGGCGCAGGGCATGCTCTCGCTCGATCCGCTGGAAGGCGGCGAGCGCGGCGCGATCGTCAACACCGCATCGGTCGCAGCGCAGGATGGTCAGATCGGCCAGGCGGCGTACAGCGCCTCGAAGGGCGGCGTGAATGCGCTCACCCTCGTGGTCGCGCGCGACCTCGCGCAGGAAGGCATCCGCTGCAACACGATCATGCCGGGCCTGTTCAACACGCCGCTTCTGGCCGCAGCGCCGGAGCAGGTGAAACAGGCGCTCGGCGCGCAGGTGCCGTTCCCGCCGCGCCTCGGCAACCCGCCGGAATATGCGTCGCTCGCGCTCGAGATGATCCGCAACCCGTATTTCAACGGCGAATGCGTCCGCCTCGACGGCTCGATCAGAATGGCGCCGCGGTAACACGCGAGGGCCGCATGGCGCCACTGTAGCCATCGCTTCAGAATCCCCTCATGCTGCGCAAGCTCGCGCATGAGGGGAACGGCGCATGCAGGCCGCGATACTTTCCTGGCACGACTATTTTCTGACCATCGCCGCAGTCAGTGCGACGTTGGCTGGCCTGCTGTTCGTCGGACTTACGATCAGCTTGAGCCACATGCTGCAGGGCTACGGCTATCTCTCCCGCGCTTTCATCGCGTTGTTCATGCAGTTCGAGATGCTGCTGCTCGGTCTGTTCGGCATCGTGCCGTCGCAGCCCGGATGGGTGCTGGGCGGCGAGTTCATTGTCACGGGTGCCGCGATCCTGACCGGCGTTTCGATCTTTGCCTATCACTTTCCCGAAAGCGAGCAATCGAGCGTGCTGGGTTCGAAAGGCCCGCGTACGGTACGCGCGGTCCTCGGCTATGGCGGGACGCTTCTGCCGGTACTGGCCGGCGTTGGACTGATCCTGGGCGATGTGCGTTCGCTCTATCTTCTGATCCCGAGCGAGATCGCGTGCCTTTATCTCTCCATCGGCAACGCGTGGGTCTTCGCCGTCGAGATTCCGCGCCGCGCCGCACTGAAGGTCGATTAGCGCGCGCCGCTGGTGTAGAGTGTGAAGGTTGGGGCCTGCTGGAGACATCCATGAAACATCTCCTCGCCTTCATTGCCGCGGCAGTTCTCGCAACTGGCGCGGCTCAAGCAGAACAGAAGGCCTGTTCGCGCATTGCAAAGCCTGTCTGCGTCCTGAAAGACGGGAAAAAGTCCACCGTCAACAACGCCTGCATGGCCGAAAATGCGGGCGCGAGCGTCCTGCACGATGGCGCCTGCGAAGGCGGCGACATGTGCTCGATGCTCTACAAGCCCGTCTGCGCGATCAGTCCCGCGACCGGCAAGGAAGAGACCTATTCCGGCATCTGCGTGTCGGAAAACGCAAACGCTAGGATCGTCCACGACGGCGCGTGCAAGGCGTCCTAGCGCGCCGCGAGTTCGCGGATCTGGCTGTTGGCAAGCGTGAGCTTGGCAATCGAAAGTTCGCCTGCGCTTTCGAGCGTGGCGAGGAACGCCTTGGCCCGCGCCAATGCGCCTTCATGCTGCTTGACCCATGCCTTCGCCGCCGCCGCGCCGTCTTCGCGTGTGCCATTCGCTTTACCCGGATCCAGCAGCGAGAGCGCGTCATTGGTGAGCGCGCGTTGCGCCGAGAACAGATCGTCGTTCAGGCGGCGGATCGCAAGGCGGTCCCAATGCTCGAGACCGACGATTCGCCGTGATAGCCCGCGCAAGCGGTCGATGCCGACCTCCGCGCCGATGGCGAAATAGGCGCCGGCCACGAGGTCGACGCTGAGGCTCTTGTTGCTGGCGATCTGCGCGATTTCCGGCGCCGTGCCGAACAGCGGCAGCGCGCCGATCTCGTCGGCGAGATCGTGCGGCACGCCGGCCTTCTCCATCTCGGCGATGTGGTCCAGCGTGTCCTGCTTCTCGTATTCGGACACCAGGCCTTCGAACCGGCCCTTCAGCTTCTCAAGTCCCGCGCGATAGAGCGCAATGGTCGAGGCGAAATCGGCGTCGGCCGGAACGTTGGCGATGAACCAGAGACCCAGGCGGCGCAGCAGTTCCGCGATCTCGGTGTACATCGCCGTCTGCACCGCGGCATCGACTTTGCCGTCGAGCGCATCGACGCGTTCCTTGAGTGTCGACAGGCCGAAGGCACCTTCGGCCACGACATAGGTACGCGCGATCTCGGAGCCCGGTGCACCGGTCATCTCCTTCATGCGCGAGACGAATACCGGGCCGGCAAGATTGACGATGCGGTTGGTGAGCACGTCGGTGATGATTTCGCGGCGCAGGCGATGGCTTTCCATCTCGCCGCGGAATTTCTGCACCATCAGGTCGGGGAAATAGCTCGCCAGCTCGAACGAGAAATGCGGATCGTCGGGCAGGGTGCTGGCCAGCAACTCGTCCTTCAGATCGAGCTTGGAGTAAGCCAGCAGCACCGCGAGTTCGGGACGCGTCAGCCCCTTGTCGTTCTGTGCACGCGCGCGCAGTTGAGCGTCGTCAGGCAGGAATTCCACCGCGCGGTCGAGCTTCCCGCGGCTTTCCAACTCGCGCATGAAACGCCCATGCGCGTCGAGGTCCTTGTTCGCGCGTGCCTGCGCGACCGAGAGCGCCAGCGTCTGGTCGTAATTGTCGGCCAGAACATGCTCGGCGACATCGTCGGTCATCGCGGTCAGCATGTCGTCGCGCGCGTCCTGCGTGACCTCACCGCGGCGCATCGGTCCGCTGAAGAGAATCTTCAGGTTTACTTCGTGGTCAGACGTGTCCACGCCGGCCGAATTGTCGATCGCATCGGTGTTGATGCGTCCGCCGGCGATTGCATATTCGATACGGCCGAGCTGTGTGCAGCCGAGGTTCGCGCCTTCGCCGACAACCTTGGCGCGGATATCGGCGCCGCTGACGCGGATGGCGTCGTTGGCGCGATCGCCGACTTCCAGATTGGTCTGCGCCGCCGATTTCACATAAGTGCCGATGCCGCCGAACCACAAAAGATCGACCGGCGCTTTGAGCAGCGCCTTCATCAGTTCCGCGGGCGTGGCCTTCTCATCGGTAAGACCTGTCAGCGTCTTCATCTCCGGCGACAGCACGATCTCTTTCAGCGTGCGCGGGAAGATGCCGCCGCCCTTGCTGATGAGCTGCTTGTTGTAATCGTCCCAGCTTGAGCGCGGCAGATCGAACATGCGCTTGCGCTCTTCCCATGTCGTCGCGGGATCTGGATCGGGGTCGATGAAGATATGACGGTGATCGAACGCCGCCACCAGCTTCGTGAATTTCGACAGCAGCATGCCGTTGCCGAACACGTCGCCCGACATGTCGCCGACGCCGACGCAGGTGAACGGTGTCGTCTGGATGTCGCGGCCTTCTTCACGGAAGTGGCGCTTGACGGCTTCCCACGCGCCGCGCGCGGTGATGCCCATTTTCTTGTGGTCGTAGCCATGGCTGCCGCCTGAGGCAAACGCGTCGCCAAGCCAGAAGCCGCGGCCTTCCGCGATCCCGTTGGCGATATCGGAGAACGTCGCGGTGCCTTTATCGGCAGCGACGACCAGATACGGATCGTCCTGATCGTGGCGCAGGCAGTTCGGCGGCGGCACGACGGAGCCGTCGGAATGCAGATTGTCGGTGACGTCCAACAATGCGTTGATGAAGAGCTTGTAGGCGGCAATACCCGCGGCCATCGTCTCGTCGCGCGTCGCATTGACGGGCATCTGCTTCGGATAGAATCCACCCTTCGCGCCGACCGGCACGATCACGGCATTCTTCACCTGCTGCGCCTTCACGAGTCCCAAAATTTCGGTGCGGAAATCTTCACGGCGATCCGACCAGCGGATGCCGCCGCGCGCGACCTTGCCGAAGCGCAGATGCACGCCTTCGACCTGCGGCGAATAGACGAAGATTTCGACCAGGGGACGCGGCGCAGGAAGCTCTTCGATCTTCTGCGAATTGAGCTTCATCGCGAAGACCGGACGCGCCGTGCCGTCTTCGCTGCGCTGGTAGTAGTTCGTGCGCAGGACACTTGCGATGACATTGCGCAGGCGGCGGATGATGCGATCGTCATCGAGGCTCGGAACGTCGTTCAGCGCCTTGTCGATCTTGGTCTGCACCAGACGGATACGCGCGTCGCGCTTGTCGTCGCCGGACGGGTCGTTGGCGGTGTGGAACAGCTCGACCAGCAGCCGCGCGATGTCGGGATTCCGGCCGAGCGCGTGCTCGATATAGTCCTGGCTGAAATTGATCGCGGCCTGGCGCAGATATTTCGTCACCGCCCGCAGGATCGTGACGTCACGCCACGCGAGACCGGCGCAGAGTACGAGCCTGTTGAAGCCGTCGCTTTCCGCTTCACCCGAAACGACGGCGCGGAATGCTTCTTCCAGCGGCGCCTTGATGTCGTCAAGGGCCGCGGCGCCTTCGTCGGCGCGCTCCATTTCGAAATCGAGGACGACCGCGTCATGGCTCCAGCCCGCATCGTCCTTGAACGTCACCGAAAACGCGTCTTCGGCGATGACCTTCATGCCTAGATTTTCGAACACCGGCAGAGAAGCGGATAATGGCAAGACTTCGCCGAGCAGATACAGCTTCAGCCGCAGCGTGCTGTGTGCATCATCCGGCTTGCGATAGGCCCGGGCTTTCAATTTCAGCCCGTCGGGCTTAGCTGCGAGCGCGATGACCTCTTCGAGATCGGTGACGCCTTCTTCCGGGGTGAACATGCCGGTATAGCCAGGCGAGAAATGCGCGGCGCGCGCATGTTCGATCTGCGCAGCTTGGCTTTCGCCGTGCTTGGCCGCGAGGGCTTCGCTGAAGCCGTCTTCCCAGGTGCGGATCGCGTCGCGGATCTTGCCTTCCAGCGAATGCAGGTCGACATGCGGGCGCGGGCCTTCGTTGCGGCCGACGATGTAGTAGACGCGCGCGAGCGCGGATTCATCGATGGTCGGCGTCGATGCCGACATGCGGCCGTTGAAGGTCTTCGCCAGAATTTCGTGAATCTTCTCGCGCGCCTCGGTGTCGTAGCGGTCGCGCGGCACATAGACGAGGCAGGAGACGAAACGGTCGAAGCGGTCGAAGCGCACGAACACTTTCACCTTCGGGCGTTCGCCGAGGCGCAGGATACCGAGCGCGATTGGGAAGAGATCGTCCTCCGAAATCTGGAACAGTTCGTCGCGCGGATAGGTGTCGAGGATATGTGCCAGCGCCTTGCCGTCATGGCTGTTGGGCGCAAGGCCGGCGCGCTGCTTCACATGCTCGACCTTGGTGCGCAGCAGCGGGATGTCGCTCGGGCGCTTGCTGTAGGCGCTGGAGGTGAAAAGGCCGACGAAGCGGCGCTCGCCGGTGAGCTTGCCGGCATCGTCGAAGATCTTCACGCCGACATAGTCCATATGCACGCGGCGATGGACGAGCGAGCGCTCGTTCGACTTGGTGATGATCAGCGGATCGGGCTGCATCAGGAAAGCGATGATCTGCGGCGTCAGCGAACCGCGCTGCACCACCTTCGTGCCGGTGTCGGTGAGCACGCCGAGGCCGCTGCCCTCGATCGGATCGAGGCGTGCATCTGCGCCCTGTGTGTAGCGATAATCGCGGCATCCCAGGAAGGTGAAGTGATTGTCAGCGAGCCATTCCAGAAACGACAGATTCTCGGTGAGCTCCTGCGCGCTGATATGCGGCGGGTGTTTCTTGAGGCCGGCGATGGCATCGAGCAGCTTGCCGCCCATGGCCTGCCAGTCGTGCACAGCCACGCGCACCTGCGCGAACATCGTGCTGGCGCCGTCGATCAGTGCCTTGCGCTTCTCTTCCGGCAGCGGATCGAGCAGCGCGACGATCACGCTGATCGCGCCGCCGTCCTGCTTGATGATCGGATGGAACACGACGCGAAGGCGCGCGCCCTGCGCATTCAACTCGCCGATCAGCGAATCGAACAGGAACGGCATGTCGTCGTTGATCGCGACGAGGATGGATTCATTCAGCCCGTAGGCCTTTTCTTCGGCGTTCGGCGAGAACACGTCGAGGGCGGTTTCACCGCTCTTGCGCGCGTTGGCGCGCTTGAAGACGAGGCGGGCGAGGGCCGCGAGCGACTCCGGCGTGAAGCGGTTGATGTCTTCGGGCGCCGCGTTCTTGAACAATCCCTGGAGGAACGCGAGCAGTGCAGGATCTGATGTGGATTTCGAAGCTGTGGAGAGGCGCTGCGCGGCTTCGGTTTCGTCGCCGCTGGAAAGAGTCGGTGCTGCAAGGTTCATGAGGGGTCTGCGCTAGGTGGGCGGGTCGCCGGATGGCGATACTACGTAGCCCATATTAACGCTGCATGACCTGCGGCCGAAAGCGCCTTATGTCTGCGGAAAACCTGCCAATTCCACAATTCCGCCTTCGTTTGTTCGCGTCTGTGCAAACCAGGCCACGAGGGCGGCGAGCCCGCTGCATGCGATCAACACCATGGCTGCGTCGAGCGCGCCGCCGGCCAGCGGGCGCAGCACACACGCAAATGAGGTAAGCGCAGCGACTGGCGCAAGAAAGAGAAAAACGCGTTCCTGTTCGCGCAACAGAAGCGCGATGACCACACCGGCGCCCGCGCTGAATGCGACCGTGGCCGCTATGCCTGCCGCTGCTGGAAGGGCGAGGAACGAACCGGCGCCCCAGGCGAAGCCGGAGAACACGAGGATCGCGTTCAAATCCTGTGAAAAAGATTTAAGCGCCGCGCGCTCGAACGGCTTGCGGATGGTGCGTCGATAGGCAACGGCGATGGCAATGATCGCGACGGTCACGAACGCTGCCCAAACAGCCCCTTCGAGAAACCCGTTGCCGCCGAGCGCGAGGGTGGCCGTGGCCATGACGGCAAACGCGATTGCGACGTGGACGGACCGGCCCAGAACATTGGCGAGACGGGCCGTCTCCTGCGCTTCGCCATGAAGCATCGCGAGCCTTGCGACAGGCGTCAGCGCCTCCGGGAGTTCCGATTGAAAGGCTTCGACGCGGGAGACAGATTGAAGGGCCGCCATGGTGTTCTCCATCGCTTGGCTTTCCGGCATGCACAGGGTCGGCCTGTGCGCGTTAACAATGCATTAATTATGCGCGGGTGTTTGATTCGGTTCCATCGATGACAGATTTTCCACAGCGAACAGGGACTTCCGCAGTCGTTTACGACCTCGAATTCACTGCATGGGACGGTTCGATGGCGAATCGCTGGTCGCGACCGGGCGAATTCACCGAACTTGTGCAGATCGGCGCCGTGCGCGTGAACGCCGCGACATTCGAGGTCGAAGCGGAGATGGATGTGCTGGTGCGTCCACGTCTCAATCCCGTGCTGTCGGACTATCTGGTGACGCTCACCGGCATCACCAATGAAGACATCGCCGCGCATGGCGTCGACTTCACGAAAGCCTATGGGGACTTTCTGAGATTTTCCGGAGGCGGCACAACGATGGCTTTCGGCACCGACAATCTGATCTTTGTCGACAACATCCGGCTCTATGGGGTGAGCGGTTTCGCGCCGCCGCCCCCTTTCATCAACCTGCGGCCGTGGTTCAATGCCAATGGCGTGCCGACGGCAAGGCTTCATTCCTGCGACGTGGGGCCAACCTTGGGCGTGCCCTTCGAGGGCCGTCAGCACAACGCGCTCGCCGATACCAAATCTCTGATCGCCGGCGTCCGTGTACTGCTTCAGCGCGGCGCCAAGAATCCGTTGCTGCCATGAATGACGAAGCTGCGCCCCTGATCGCCCTGCTCGATCTCAAGCCGCACCCGGAAGGCGGCCACTATCGCGAGATGTTCCGCGACGCCGGTGAGCGCGCGTATTCGACGGCGATCTATTTCCTCCTTCGTGAAGGCGAGGTGTCGCGCTGGCATCGCGTCGATGCCGCTGAAATCTGGCACTTCTATCGCGGCGCGCCGTTGGAGCTCGGCATCGGCAAGGCGCGGTTCATTCTTGGCAACGAAATCGAGAAGGGCGAGCGCCCGCAGATCGTCGTTCCGTCGCACGCATGGCAAAGCGCCCGCTCTCTTGGGGCTTACACGCTGGCGGGCTGCACCGTCGCGCCGGGATTTGAGTTCTCGAAATTCGAGATGGCGCCCGAGGGCTGGACGCCGGGCTAGTTCGGCGCAGGAACCGACAGGACCTGCCCAAGCGCGCGACAGATGCCGCGGGACGAAGCGCGCCCGATATAGCCGGTCTGCGCGTTGAACGTCACATTCAGCGTGCGTCCCGACAGGAACATGATCGGCTTGGTGCCGAGTGCGAGGCGCACCTGATCGATCTTCTTCGCGAACGCGCCCCGCGCCTTGTCGCTGGACGCAAACCGCTCGATCCCGCGCGCGGTGTTCTGAAGCGCGTCGAAGCCGAGCGCACGCAGCCGCGCGTCGCCGGCAAGCGCGTTCCAGTCCGCAGTGAAATTCACGTGCACGCGTCGCGAATAGGCGAGGTGCTCGGCCTCGTCCTCCGCGGCATTCTCCATTTCGGAAAGCGAGATCAAGCCGAGCGAAGGCGGCAGGCTGTCGCCCGTGCGCTCCGCAGGCACGCCGCCTGGATCGCCATCGGTATAAAGCGTCATGCCGCCCCATCCTGCAACGCGCAATACGACAGCGCCGGAATCGAATTTCAGCACGCGGCCGCCGAGCGATGCGCGGTCGGGATAGAGAACATAGATCTCCGGATCGCCGGCGAAGCGCACGAGGAATTTGTCTTCGTAGCGATCAAGCGTGAAGGAAGTCCGGCCAGCGCTGTAGGTGCCCGGCTCGATGTCGCCGACGCGTTCCTGGCTGAGGCGCGCGCTCATCTGGTCTTGCGCGCGGGCCGCGCCAGCGAACAGAAAACACAACAGCAGAGCGGTCCCGATCCTGGACATCGCGCGCATCGTTCTCGTCAGTCCCGCTCCGCTCGCGCCCCCGCAAGCCTTACGTCGTCATATCACTTAAGGAATGGGGCGATTTTAAGCCCGTAATCTTCGCAGGAAATCCCTAAATATTGTCGAAATTGCCGCTGCGGCCCTTTCCGGAGGCGAAACGCGCGGCACCTCTCTGAGTCTCGCCCGATGCGAGCGTGCGTCCGCCATGCACGAACTCGTTCGCGAGTGCGCCGGGCAGATCATGGCCAAACTGTTCGTATACGGAACGTCTGTCCTCGCGCATGCAGGTTTGCGGCATGCGGGCGATCTCGGCGGCGAGCTTCTCGGCCTCCTCGCGGCACTCACCTTTGGGCACGACGCGGTTCGCGAGTCCGAACGACAACGCTTCTTCCGCGCCGACGGCGCGGCCGGTGAGGATCATGTCGAGCGCGCGTGATTGTCCAACGAGACGCGGCAGGCGCACGGTGCCGCCATCGATCAGCGGTACGCCCCACCGGCGGCAGAACACACCGAACGTCGCGTCTTCCTCCATCACGCGCAGATCGCACCAGCAGGCGAGCTCGAGCCCGCCTGCGACGGCATAGCCGGCCACAGCGGCGATGACCGGCTTGGACAGCATAAGCCGCGTCGGGCCCATGGGTGCCGCGCCATCGAGTGCGGCTCCTGTCGGTTCTTCCAGGCGGTTGCCGCGGCTCGTGGCCACGCCTTTCAGATCGGCGCCGGAGCAGAACGTGCCGCCCGCGCCCCACAGCACGGCCACCTTCGCACTTTCGTCACGTTCGAAGGCGATGAACGCCTCCACCAGCGCGTCGGCGGTCGGACGATCGATGGCATTGCGCACATCCGGACGATTTATAATGACCGTCGTAACGGCATCTTTGCGCTCGACGCGCACGGTGTTGGTATTGCTCATTTTTGTCTCTTAGGGATGCGCTCACGATCATCATCATTTGTTACACAATCGCCGCCAAAATGCTTGGCACAGCGGCGGAATCTGACTAAACCGGCGCCATTCACAAACCCCTTTTCAAAGGGCGCTCCCGTGGCCACCAGTCTCGACACTTTCAAATCCCGCCGTACCATGACGGTGGGCGGAAAAACCTATGCCTATTTCAGCCTGACAGCGGCTGAGAAGAACGGGCTCAAGGGCATCTCGCGATTGCCCTATTCGCTGAAAGTGCTGCTGGAAAATCTGCTGCGATTTGAAGACGGCAAGACCGTCACCGCGGATGACATTCGTGCCGTCGCGAGCTGGCTGAAAGACAGGACCTCGGATCGCGAGATCGCGTTCCGCCCGGCGCGCGTGCTGATGCAGGATCTGACCGGCGTGCCCGCCGTCGTCGATCTGGCCGCGATGCGCGATGCGATGAAGAACCTCGGCGGCGATCCGGAGAAGATCAATCCGCTCGCCGAAGTCGATCTCGTCATCGATCACTCTGTGATGGTCGACAATTTCGGCCATAAGAATTCGTTCAAGCAGAACGTCGAGATCGAATACCAGCGCAATATGGAGCGTTATCAGTTCCTGCGCTGGGGTCAGCAGGCGTTCGCAAATTTCCGCGTCGTGCCGCCGGGCACCGGCATCTGCCACCAGGTGAATCTCGAATACCTCGCGCAGACGGTGTGGACGCGCAAAGCCAAGGACGCGAAGGGCAAGGCCGTCGAGATGGCGTTCCCCGATACGCTCGTCGGCACCGACAGCCACACGACGATGGTCAACGGTCTATCGGTGCTCGGTTGGGGCGTCGGCGGTATCGAGGCCGAAGCCGCGATGCTCGGTCAGCCGATCTCCATGCTTATCCCCGAAGTCATCGGTTTCCGCCTGACCGGCAAACTGCGCGAAGGCGTGACGGCAACCGATCTCGTGCTCACGGTCACCGAGATGCTGCGCAAGAAGGGCGTGGTCGGAAAGTTCGTGGAGTTTTACGGACCCGGTCTCGATGAGATGGCGCTGGAAGACCGCGCCACCATCGCCAACATGGCGCCGGAGTATGGCGCGACCTGCGGCTTCTTCCCGATCGACAGCGAGTGCGTGCGCTATCTGAAGGACACCGCGCGTAAACCGGCGCGCGTCGCGCTGGTCGAGAAGTATGCGAAGGCGCAGGGCATGTACCGCACCGCCAAGAGCGAAGAGCCGGTGTTCACCGACACGCTTGCGCTCGACATGAACACGGTCGAGCCGTCGCTCGCCGGTCCCGCGCGTCCGCAGGATCGTGTGCCGCTGGGCGACGCCGCGCACAAATTCGCGGAGGCGCTGATCAACACCTACAAGAAAGAAGCCGACGCCAACAGGCGCGCGAAGATCGAAGGCACGGAGCACACGATCGGTCACGGTGATGTCGTGATCGCTGCGATCACATCGTGCACCAACACCTCGAACCCGAGCGTGATGATCGGCGCGGGACTCGTGGCGCGCAATGCCGTGAAACGCGGCTTGAAAGTGCGTCCGTGGGTGAAGACTTCGCTCGCACCGGGCAGCCAGGTGGTGACCGACTATCTCGCGAAGGCCGGACTCGACAAGCCGCTGAACAAGCTCGGGTTCGATCTCGTCGGTTACGGCTGCACGACCTGTATCGGCAATTCTGGGCCGTTGCCGGAGCCGGTCGCGGATGCGATCACGAGCGCCGATCTGGTCACCGCCGCAGTGCTGTCGGGCAACCGCAACTTCGAAGGCCGCGTGCATCCGCAGGTCCGCGCGAACTATCTCGCCTCGCCGATGCTCGTTGTCGCTTATGCGCTCGCGGGTTCGATCAATATCAATCTGACGAAGGAGCCGGTTGGCTACGACAAGGACAATGAGCCGGTCTATCTGAAGGACATCTGGCCGAGCCCGAAGGAAATCTCCGATACGATCCGCAAGGCGGTGAAGGCGTCGAGCTTCCGCACGCGCTATGGCGATGTGTTCGAAGGCACGTCGAACTGGAAGAAGGTCAAGGCGCCGAAGGGCCAGACCTACACATGGGACATCGGCTCGACCTATGTCCGCAACCCGCCGTACTTCGAAGGCATGACGTTGCAGCCGAAGCCGGTGCAGGAGATTCAGGGCGCACGCATCCTTGCGCTGTTCGGCGACAGCATCACCACCGACCACATCTCGCCCGCGGGCTCGATCAAGGCGACGTCACCTGCCGGCATCTATTTGCAGGAACGCCAGATCCGCCAGCAGGATTTCAACTCCTATGGTGCGCGTCGCGGCAATCACGAAGTGATGATGCGCGGCACCTTCGCCAACATTCGCATCAAGAACGAGATGATGAACGGCGCCGAAGGTGGCAACACGATCTATTACTCGGAGAGCGCCCCGTCGGGCGAAACGATGTCGATCTTCGACGCTGCAATGCGCTACGAGAAGGACGGCATGCAGACCGTTATCGTCGGCGGCAAGGAATACGGCACCGGTTCGTCGCGCGACTGGGCGGCGAAGGGACCGAAGCTCTTGGGTGTTCGCGCCGTGATCACCGAGAGCTTCGAGCGTATCCACCGCTCCAACCTGATCGGTATGGGTGTCGCGCCGTTCGCGTTCGCCGATGGCAAGACGCGCCGCGACTATCACTTCACCGGCCGCGAGGCGATCGACATTCCGGGTCTCTCCGGAAAGATCACGCCGCGCATGAAGGTGACGGCGACCATCCACTATCCGGACGGAACCACCGCGCCGATGCCGCTGGTGCTGATGATCATGACCGCGGATGAGGTCGCTTATTTCACCAATGGCGGGATTTTGCCGTACGTCCTGCGCAATCTCGTCGCGGCGTAAACTGCGCGTGCCGCTGGATTAAATCGCCGACAGCCTCTATCCTTCGCTCAGGGGTTGAGGGTGTTTTCATGCGTGCGGGTTTAGGTGCGTTGTGGCTGCTGCTTGCGGCCACGGCGGGGCAGGCGGCGACGCCGGCGTCGTTGCCGTTCGAGATCACGAAAGAGCACGTCGATGTCGAGGTCTTTCCCGATGGCAGTTATGCCGACTCGCATGAAGTCTCGTTCCGTGTCCTGAACGCGCAAGGCGTTCAGCTGCTACATCAGCATCAACTCTCCTTTACCCAGGACTACGAGACCCTGGACGTGAAGGAGGCCTATACGCTGAAGGCCAATGGCACGCGTATCGATGTTCCCAAGAGCAGCTATTTCTCCGGCTTCGGCCAGACGTCGATGCCGGGCTTTCAGGATCTTCATCTTCTCACCGTGTTCTATCCCAATCTGGAGGTCGGCGATCAGGTTGTGATGGTAAGCGTGCACCGTCAGCTCAAGCCGTGGTTCCCGGGCCGTTACGATTTGCGCGCTGAATTCGGCCGCGGCATCGCCATGCACGACGTGCGTTACGCCGTCACGGCGCCGGATTCGCTCAAGCTCACGGTCGATGCGTCCGGCATGACCGGCGGCGTTCCGGAAGCGGGCGGCGGGAAGAAGCGCTGGACATGGGAATTCCACAACGACACGCCGGCGACACTCGAGAGCGATGCCGTGAGCGAAGACGACATCTCACCGCATATCCGCTTGACGTCCTATGCCGACTACGCGGATGTCGCGCGGTCCTATCGTGATCAGGTCGGGGACCGCGCCAAGCCGACCGCGGAAATCAGCGCGCTTGCCGACGATCTCACCAAGGGCGTGACCGACAAACGCGCGCAGGCGAAAATTCTCTACGAGTGGGTGTCCAGCCATATCGGCTATGTCGAGATCGTGCTCGGCAATGGCGGGTTCGTGCCGCATCCCGCGAGTGCCGTGCTCGCCAACCGCTTCGGCGATTGCAAGGATCACGTCGCTTTGCTGGAGGCACTCCTGACGGCAAAAGGTATCGACAGCAGTGCGGTTCTCATCCGTGTCGCATCTCCGACCTACAAGCTTCCGGACGCAGCATCCCCGCACAATTTCGATCACGTGATCACCTATATTCCCGCGTTCAATCTCTATCTGGACTCGACCGCGCAGATCGCACCCTTCGGTGTCCTGCCCTACACCGATACCGGAAAGCCGGTTGTGCTGGTGTCGACAGGCGCGGTCGCCAGAACGCCGGTTCCGACCTCGTTGAATTCCTCGGTGCGCGCGACCGCGAAGGTGGAGATCAATCCCGATGGCAGCGCGGATGGCTCGACGAAGATTTCCGGAAGCGGGGCCTATGGCGTGCTTTTACGCGCCTTTATGCAGGCGATCCCCGCCGGGAAGGAGAACGATCTGTTCCGCAACGGACTTGGACCGGGCGCGGAAGGAACGCTGGATCGCGGCGATTCGCATTCGCTCAGCGATCCGACCAGCTACAGCGCGACCTATCACGTTCCCAACGCCATCGTCTTTCCCGGCACCGGCTCGCTTCCCGCGCATTTGTCGTTCAAGCCGTTCTATTTCACCGAACTTATCGGCGGTTCTCTGCCGGCCACCCGCAGCAGCGATTATGTCTGTGCATCGGTGGATGCAGAGGAAGACACGAAGTTGACGCTTCCGGCCGGCATGAAGCTGATCGCGGTTCCGGATTCCCAGGCCGTCGACGCCGATCAGATTCACCTTCGCATCGACTATGACCGGCCGGCGCCGCGTGCGCTCAACATGCATCTGTCGCTCAAGATCGACCATCCGCAGGAAACCTGCACGCCGGACTACTATGCGCGCGTACACGGTGCGCTGACGAAGATGTCAAACGCCCTGCGTCAGGAGATCATCTACAAATCGGTGGGTGAGAACGCGCGATGATCGTGCGCGGCGTTGCAGTGGCATTGACGTCGCTGTTTTTGATCCGAAGCGCCGCTGCGGAGCCGCCGCCTTGCAGCAGCCCGGACATCTCAAGGCCCACCGGGACGAACGAGCATCGCGCCGATAACTATCCCATCCTCTCGATCGTGCTGGGTGAGGAAGGGACCGCCATGGTCAGTTTCGTGATCGGCGCGGATGGCCGCACAGGCGCTCCGGTGATCGACCAGTCAAGCGGTTCGCTGCGGCTCGACGACGCATCGAAAGAAGCGGTTCGCAGCTGGACCTATAGTCCGCCGATGTCCGCGGGTGTTCCCACGGCCTGCGTTCAGCGGGTTCAGGTCAATTGGGTCATTCCCGAGTCCGATGCGTTCAAGACGCTTAAAATTGAGCTGGCGAAACACGGCTTCAAGACGAAGTGACTGGAGGCGGGCGGCTCCCTTGCCTATGCTCCGGCCCATGACACTGGTTCCCAAGGCGTTCGCCGGCGGGCTGGCGGCGACGCTGGTTCTCTGCGGCTTTTCGGCTGTTGCGGGACAGGCAAAGCGGCCCGTCGTGGTGGAACTCTACACCAGCCAGGGATGCAGTTCGTGCGTGCCCGCAGATGCGCTGCTCGCCAAGCTGACCAAGCGTCCCGACGTCCTGCCGATGAGCCTGCCCGTGACGTATTGGGACATGCTTGGCTGGAAGGACACGCTGGCCAGCGAAACGAACACGCGCCGCCAGAAAGCATACGCGGCGCAGATGGGGCAGAGCGCGGTCTACACGCCGCAGATCATCGTCGATGGCGTCAGCGATGTCGTGGGCTCGCGCGAGCAGGCCGTGGAAACCGCCATCGACACCAGCGCGCGCGAAACGTGGAACGACGATGTTTCGATTGCGATGAAGGAAAATGCCAACGCTTTGCATATCGCCATCGGCGGCTCCGCGGACCGCAGCACTGCGAAGCAGCCTGCGACGGTATGGATGTTCCATCTGCGCGGTCAGGCGACCGTCGCGATCGGCGGTGGCGAGAATGATGGGCGCACGATGACCTATCACAATGTCGTGGGCGATCTGAAAGCCGTCGGCCAGTGGAAGGGCGAGCCGCTTTCGATCGATCTGCCGCGCTCCGGCATGGAAGGCCTGCCGCATGACGCCGTGGTCGTCGTCGTGCAGGGCGGCGGCGGATACGGCAAGGTGATGGGCGTCGCAATGCTGAATCATCCGGCCTTCGCGCCAATCCGGTAGCGAGCCCGTCGCGCAAAGCGCATACTTGCTTGCGCCATGGCGCTTTTCTTCGATTCGGAATGGTTCGACGCGCGTCTCGCGGCAAGCGGATTGAAGCGCACTGATCTCGCAGCTGCGCTGGGGCTGAGCGAACACGAAATTGCAGAAGTCTGGAAAGACCAGCGCGAAATTGCTGCCCCGCAAGTGCGCGTGATGGCGGCGCTTCTTGGTGTGACACCACAGGATATCGCGAGGCATGCCGGCATCTCGACACCGGTTCCGCGCGACGACGCCGACGAACGCCTCGCGCGCATCGAAGGGCAACTTCAGGAGATCAAGGCGCTCCTCGCGGAGCTACGGGAGAGGCGATGATCGCGCTCGCCGTCATGCTGCTTGCGGCCGCCATGGGCGGCTGGCTCGCCATTGGAGGAGCGTCGCCGGATGTCCGAAGCTACGCGCGATTTGCCTGCGTGTTGTATGCGGCCCTGGCGGCGGCCGGCGCCACGGGAGTGCAGCTTGCTCTGTCCGTCACGCTGATCGTCTCGGCATCCGCACCGGTGTTTCTCGCTCTCGCGGTGCGTCTTTCGTTTCGCGGCCCCGTGATGCCGCTGCTGGTCGGAGCGATCCTGAGCATTGCGTGCGTCGCGGGGATAACGGCTGCCGCGACGGGCTTGGCGATGCTCGCATTTGCCCCATTGCTGTTCTCGGTGGTCGCAATGATCGCCTTCAGCCTGCGCCAGCTTCGCAATCTGCGTGCGCAAGCACTCCAGACGATCGCCGCATCGTGTGCGTTGCTTGCTGGTGCATCGGCTTTCACCGCCGGGGGCGTCCGCGCGATGCCGGCGCTATTTCTGTTTTCCGCTGCGGGTCTGCTGGGGATTTTGCTCGCGCTGGCGCCGCGCTCAGACGTGGTCGTCGAGCAGGAAAGGGTGGCCGATGTGCGCGCTGGCGCGATACGCCAGCCGCGCTGATGTCGGCGCATCCTCATGCGCGTTCAGCGCCTGTCCGATAACCTGCGCGGCGAATGCCGTGTTGAGCACCGGACCGTGCCAGTGCGGCACGTGCCCCACTGTTTCAAAATGATACGCCGTGCGCCGCGTTGGCTTTTTGCCGCGACGGTCTTGCATGGCATGATTATTGTGATCTTCACCATGGGAAGCGCTGGAGTCAGGCGATTTCTCAAGACGCGGCACCTTGAGAGGTGCTTTCCAGGCGTCCCTTTCCCGCCCAATACCGAAAGTTGTTTGCGCGCTCATAACGGCTTCTTAAGGCAAAGCGCGCGCCGGGATGTTTGGTTGCACGCTTTGTCCTAAAAGTTTCGAGTTTTTTAAGTCGCGCCCGCCATGATGGCTCCAAAGGCCGGAAAACGGCCATGGGATGGTGGATGTGTTGACGACGTCGCTGCAGAACAGAGCTGCCGACAATGTCTCCGTGCTGCGTGCAGCAGAGGACGCGGAGCGGCTGACGCTTGCCGTGTCGGGCGCAGGCGTCGTCACGTTCTCGTGGACCGTCGCGGACGACACCATCATATGGGATGGCGCACGCGAGATTCTGCCCAATCAATACGGCTCGGAGAGCATCAGCAGTGGCCGCACGCTGATGAGTTTCGCCAATGCCGAGGGACGCGCGAAATTCGCGTCGATCATCGCAAGCAAGTCACACGCACCGGCGAGTTTCAATTTCGATCTCGAACTCGCATCGGCCATGGGCACGGTGTGGTTCAGCGTTCTGGGCACGCGCATCCCGGGCGCGGGTGGTGCGACGGAGCGCCTTGTCGGCGTCATGCGCGACGTGACCGAGCGCCGTCAGGAGACCCAGCGCCTCAGCTATCTTGCGACCCGGGACGAACTCACTGGCCAGCTGAACCGCAACGCCTTGCGCATCGAACTCGCGCAGGCAATCGACAAGGCGAAGGCGGAAGAGCGGAATTGCGCTTTCCTGGTTGCGTCGATCGATCGTCTTGCGATGATCAACGACACCTACGGATTCGACGCCGCTGACGAAGTCATCGTGGCCGTCGGTGAGCGGTTGGCGCGCATGCTGCGCTCCACCGATATCATCGGACGCACGGCCGGCAACAAGTTCGGCGTCATTCTCGGCAATTGCAGCGAACGCGAACTGGGGCTGGTCGCGGATCGCCTGCGGGGCGCGATCCGCGACAGGATCATCGACACGCGCTCCGGCATGGTATCGGCCACGTGTTCCGCCGGTGCGGTGCTTCTGCCGCACGGCGCGTCGTCGAGCCAGGAAGCGATGTTGCGCGCGGAAGAAACCCTCACGCGCGCACGCGCCGCCGGCCGCGACGGTTTTGCGATCTACGAACGCTCGCCGCAGCTCGAGACCGGCCGCCTGCGCCTGATGACCATCGCGGACGAGGTGGTCGCGGCACTCAAGGACGACCGGCTTCTGTTCGCCTATCAGCCGATCATCGATGCCAAGACGCGCCTGGTGACGCATCACGAATGTCTGCTGCGCATGCGCACGCCGGATGGCGCCATCCTGTCCGCGGGCCACTTTATTCCTGCGGCCGAGCAACTCGGCCTGGTTCGTCTGGTCGACCGCCGTGCGCTCGAGATGACGGTCGCGAAGCTGCATGAGAATCCGAATGTCGTCCTCGGCGTGAATGTGTCGGGCACGACGGCCGGCGATCCCGCCTGGCTCAAATCCTTCATCGACTATGTGCGCGCCAACGCATCCATCGCCAAACGGATGATCGTAGAACTGACCGAAACCGCGGCGCTGCATCATTTCGAAGAGAATGCAAATTTCGTCAGCCAGCTTCGCGAGCTTGGCTGTCGCGTCGCCATCGACGATTTCGGCGCCGGTTACACCTCGTTCCGAAACCTGCAGATGTTGCATGTCGACATGGTCAAGATCGACGGCGCCTATGTGCAGGATTTGACGACGTCGCCGGACAACCAGATTTTCGTGCGCACGCTCGTCGACCTCGCCAAGAACTTCAAGCTGAAGACCGTCGCGGAATGGGTCGGCTCGGCAGAGGAAGCCGCGCTGCTCGAGAGCTTCGGCGTCGACTATTTCCAGGGCTTCCACTTCGGCCAACCGGTGATCGATCCGGATTGGATGAAGGTCTGACGTCTATAGGCGATCAGGATATTCGCAGGTCAGAACCGTCTGCTATTTCCGCTGGCTCAATTCCGCAAGCTGCCGGCGCATCTCCTCGATCTCATTCTTGAGCTCGCTGATGTCTTCCGACGGTTTGGCCTTCGCATCGCTGGAGCCGTTCACTTTCGGCTCGTCCTCGCTCGAAGCCCGCGGCTTGGGCGCGAAAGGCGAGAACATCTGCATGGCGCGCTCGAACATCGCGAGGTTCTGGCGCGTCATGTTCTCGATGACCTGGCTGCCGCCCCCGAATGCTTCTGCGATGCGGTTGCGCATCGCTTCCTGGTTCTTGGTGAAGCTGTCCATCGACATGTCGAGATAGCCGGGGACGAAGCCCTGCAAGCTGTCGCCATAGAAACGGATGAGCTGGCGCAGGAATTTGATCGGCAACAGGCTTTGGCCCTTGGCCTCTTCCTCGAAGATGATCTGGGTCAGGACCGAGCGCGTGATGTCCTCGCCGGTGCGCGCATCGCGCACTTCGAACTCCGTGCCTTCCTTGACCATCTCGCAAAGATGATCGAGCGTCACGTAGGTCGAGGTCTGCGTGTTGTAGAGCCGCCGGTTCGCATACTTCTTGATGACGACCGGATCGGCCTTGCTCTTGTCTTCCACCGTCAGCCCAACCGTTTGAATTGATACGCGTTTCGCGCCTCTTCGAAGGGCGCCTGGATTTCTAACAAAAGCATCACATTTCCCACTCTGTCCAGTGTTTTTACGCGATTGCAGCAAAGCCTCAACTGGCATGCGGAAATTAAGCCACTGATATTACGGGATAAATTTATCCCGTTTACCGCTGCTCGCATTCGCGGCAGGTTGCACGCGCAAGCAACATCGCGACTGCGAAAGAGGTCCCCATGGAAGACGTCGTCATCGTTTCCGCCGCCCGCACCCCCGTGGGTTCCTTCAATGGCTCGTTCGCCAATGTGGCGGCGCACGATCTCGGCAAGACCGCGATCACCGCGGCGCTCGCGCGTGCGCATGTCGAAGGCAAGGACGTCTCCGAGACGATCATGGGTCAGATCCTGACGGCGGCGCAGGGCCAGAACCCGGCGCGGCAGGCCTCGGTTAATGCGGGCATCCCGTACGACACGCCGGCATGGATCGTGAACCAGCTTTGCGGTTCGGGCCTGCGCGCGGTCGCGCTCGGCTATCAGGCGATCCTGAACGGCGACGCGAAGATCATCGTCGCAGGCGGCCAGGAAAGCATGAGCCAGGCGCCGCATGCCGCGTATCTGCGCGCCGGCCAGAAGATGGGCGGTCTCGAATTCATCGACACGATGCTGAAGGACGGTCTGATCGATGCCTTCCACGGCTATCACATGGGCATCACGGCGGAGAACGTGGCGCGCGAATGGCAGATCACACGCGAGATGCAGGACAAATTCGCCGTGTCGTCGCAGAACAAGGCCGAAGCCGCACGCAAGGCCGGCAAGTTCAAGGACGAGATCGCGCCGGTCACGATAAAAGGCCGCAAGGGCGACACGGTTGTCGATACCGATGAGTTCATCCGCGATGGCGTCACCATCGAAGGCATTCAGGGTCTGAAGCCGGCGTTCGACAAGAACGGCACCGTGACCGCCGCGAATGCGTCCGGCATCAACGACGGCGCGGCTGCGCTGGTGCTCATGACGGCGAAGGAAGCGCAGGCGCGTGGCCTCAAGCCGCTTGCGCGCATCGCATCGTGGGCGACGGTCGGCGTCGATCCGGCTGTGATGGGCTCGGGCCCGATCCCGGCGTCGAAGAAGGCGCTGGAGCGCGCTGGCTGGAAAGCCGCCGATCTCGATCTCGTCGAAGCCAACGAAGCGTTCGCCGCGCAGGCCTGCGCCGTGAACAAGGACATGGGCTGGGACACGAACAAAGTGAACGTAAACGGCGGCGCCATCGCCATCGGCCATCCGATCGGCGCATCCGGCGCGCGCGTGCTGACGACCTTGCTCTACGAAATGGGCAAGCGCGATGCGCACAAGGGCCTCGCCACACTCTGCATCGGCGGCGGCATGGGCATCGCTATGTGCGTGGAGCGGTAAGGCTACAGCCAGCGGTCACCCGGCGCTTTGACGTAGTGCCGCCAGACGTAGCCCCATGGGATGACGATCAGGAAGATCGCGCCCATCAGGCACGCGGTCATGTCGTCCTGCGCGTTGGCGTCCATCTGCCCGGCCCGCCACAGCGGCAGCCCCATCGCGAGCACCCAGATCGTTTTCCAGGCCAACTCCACGAACAGAAGCGGCAACATCTTCAGCGGATAGCGCAGCCCGATCAGGCAAAGCGCCGTGATTGCCGCCAGCATGCTCACGGCAACGCCGTGCATCAGATCGTCCCAATGGCGATGGCTGAAAACCAGTGGCCAGATCTGCGTTCCCATCGCGGCGGCGATGAGCAGATAGGTGCCGCGCAGCGTGTACAGGCGGAACAGTGAAACCTCGTATGCGCTGTTTTCGTCCTCGGCAATAATTTCGGGCGACGTGGCGGCAGGCATGTCTGTCTCCTATGAAACTGCGGTGGCGGGCGTCGGACGCTTGAAACGGCTTCCGATCCGCACACGGATGAGCCAGAAAATCAGAAAGCCGAGCGGCGCGAGGGCCAGCGCGATGAGAACCTTCGATCCCTGCACCCATTCCGGCATCACTTTCTGCTGGCCGAAGAAGAACGATGCGCTGGCGATGAACCATGCGGTGCACATGCGCGACAGGTGCCGCGCGATGCGTGCGCTGCCTTGCACGCCGCCCTTCAGGATGACGCGCAGGTCGAGCGCGGCGAACAGGGCGACGACGCCGCCGAGCACAAAATAGAAGGACGCCCGGTAACCGTCATAACCGCCCGGCGCGCGCGCAAGCGCGCCCCAGAACAGAAATGTTGCGGAGGCCGCGACCGCCACCGCAAGTGCCGCTTTCTCGAATGTACCCGTGGTACCGGGCGGCTGCCTGACGGCCATCCATGATGTCGAGAGGAGATAAAGCACCACGACGCCCATCCCTATGTTGGCCTGTTCCATTTTCTTCAGCGGCGTGAGTTCGATCGCGAGCGTGATTGCTGCCAGCGCCATCAAAGCCATGCCCACGAGGAAGATTTTCCCGAACAGCAGATGCAGCCGCTCGCCCTTCGCCGCGAGCACGGCTGCCCATCCGAAGAGGATTCCGATGCTGCCGCCCAGAATGTGCAAACTCAGCGTGGGCAGATGTGCCATCACCGGTTCGTTGCCCATCATGGCTTGCTCCCCCAACTTTCGTTGCTACCTTTAGGTAGGGAGCGCGGTGCTCTTGCCCATGACGGCCGGCACCAGAAACATGATCGCAGGTAACAAATCCGGGCTGACTGTTGCGGCGGGCCTTGCCCGCGGACTTGCGGAGTTCTCCGTTTCGCGGGGCGCGCCGCGGGGCGAGCTACTGGCGCGCGCGGGGATCGCGCTTGCCGATCTCGCGGATCAGGACAACCGCATTCCCTTTGAAAAGTATGTTCTGCTGATGCGCGCGGGAAAAGCGCTCACCGGCGATCCGGCGCTCGCGCTGCACTATGGCGCGGCGAACGATATCGCCGAGGTGTCGGTCGTAGGTCTTATCGCCAATGCCTCCGAGACGATGTTCGAAGCGTTTCAGCAGCTCAGCCGGTTCGGGCGACTGGTGATCGAATTCGACGGCGGTCCCGATCGATTCCGCACGGCGCAGGAGGATGGCGGGCTATGGGCCGTCGACAACCGGCAAAATCCGAATGATTTTCCCGAGCTCACGGAGTCCACCTTCGCGCGCATGGTTTGCGGACCGCGCCGCTTCGGCGTCACGCAAATCGCCAAACGGATTTGCGTCACCCATCCCGCGCCGGAATATCGCGACGAGTATGAGCGCATATTCGAGGTGCCGGTGACGTTCGGCGCGAAATGGAACGCGATGATGATTGACGAGCGATGGATGTTTCATCGCCTGCAGCCTCAGCCACGCTACGTCTTCGGCGTATTGAGTGAGCGTGCGGACGCGCTGATCCATGATCTCGAGAAATCAAAGACGATGCGCGGTCGCGTCGAAGCCCTGCTGATGCCGGTGCTGCACAAGGGCGACGCCAGCATGGAGACGGTCGCCGGGAAAATGGGCATGAGCCGGCAAACGTTGTTCCGCCGCCTCAAGGAAGAAGGCACGACCTTCGAAGCCGTGCTGGATGCGCTGCGCCATCGGCTTGCGCTGGATTATCTTGGCGGCCGGAAAGTCTCCGTCAATGAGACGGCCTATCTCGTCGGGTTTTCCGATCCGGCCGCGTTCTCGCGCGCGTTCAAGCGTTGGACCGGGTCGAGCCCGAAAGCGTTTCGGCAAGGAGACTCGGTGCGTTAACAAGCGCGGCCGACGGTGGTTGCCTTTCTTCTGCGCCAGCGGGACAATGAATCCGATGAGCGATATCTACACCGACGAAGACTATGACGATCAGGTCCGGCCCGGCGCATTGGAGCTGCTGCGCGCGGAAGCGCGCCGATTTGCATCGCAACTGGAGCAGAGGCTCCAGGCTTCCGCGTCCGACGTCATGGATGAAACGCGCATGCTGGCGCGCAGGGCGGAATACAGGATCCATTCGCGGTTCGGCACCGCAGCGCTGATCGCGCTCGGCAGCGGCGTTGCGCTGGGATTGCTCGCGGCCGTGCTGTCGTCGCGCGGTGCACGCCGTAGAGGCAGATGATGGCGGTTCAGAAGACGCCCGGTATCAACCGGTAGCGCACGCGGTTCTTGAACGCCTGATAGTCTGAATCCTGGACCAGCACATTCTCTTCGCGCATCAGGCGGATGATCTGAAGGAAGAAGGCGAGACCGTAGAGGATCGCGTTCAGCACCGACGGCATCAGCATCAGGAACCCGACATGGGTCATCGTATAGCCGAGATACATCGGGTGCCGCACGAAGCGGTAAGGGCCTGTGCTCTCGATGCCGCGATTGGCGGCGACGATTCCAAAACTGCGCCCGAGGCTGACCTTGGCCGCGATCTGCGTGCACAAACCCAGCATGATTATGATGTCGCAAGCCAGTCCGGGGAGCAGCGGCGTGCTTGCCGGATTGGGCATGATCAGCAGCGGAACCGCGGTGCCGACGATGGCAACGCTCCAGTCGAAGGGATCGCGCGAGATATTCGCGCTGAAGCGGCGAACGACGAGGAAGAAGAGCGGAATGCTTTCCGACATCACGAGCAATGCGCTGCCGATGTTCAGCGATCCAAAGCTCAGGGTCAGGAGCCTGACCGCGAATTGCCCATAGATCGCCAGGATCAGAAGCCGCTCCGCGATATCGAGGAGCAATGCCTGCGACGGCATGTAACGAGCACGCGGTGTTGGGGACTCGATGTCGGTGGCGTCCATGAGGGCTCGTTGCTGCCTTGGCCTGCGGCTGGTCCCCCACCCTAAGCGGCGATGATTTCTTATGTTTTAAGGAACCCGCTGATCGCCCGGCTCCTTTGAGCGAAGGCCCTCGGCGGGCAGGCGCGCATCGGCCAAGGGCTTGCCCGGACAAGGCAATCCTGTGTGTTATAAGAAATAAACCATACCGGCGGGGAACGGCCGGATTTCAGGGAGAACGGCATGGCACGGGTAGCGATCGTCACCGGCGGCACGCGCGGCATTGGCGAGGCGATTTCGGTGGGGTTGAAGAACGCGGGCTACAAGGTCGCCGCGAACTACATGGGCAATGACGAACGCGCCGGGGCGTTCTCCGAGCGCACCGGCATTGCGGTCTACAAGTGGGACGTCGCGGATTTCGACGCGTGCCAGGCCGGCGTGAAGAAGATCGAAGCCGATCTCGGCCCGGTAGACGTGATCGTCAACAATGCCGGCATCACCCGCGACGGCACGATGAAAAAGATGGCGCGCAACGGTTGGGACGATGTGCTCGATACCAACCTCGGCGGCTGCTTCAACATGTGCAAGGCGGCGTGGGACGGGATGCTCAGCCGCGGCTTCGGCCGCGTCGTGAACATCGGTTCGATCAACGGACAGGCTGGGCAATACGGCCAGGTGAACTATGCCGCCGCAAAATCCGGCATCCACGGCTTCACCAAGGCGCTCGCGCAGGAAGGTGCACCGAAGGGCATCACCGTGAACGCGATCGCGCCGGGTTACATCGACACCGACATGGTCGCGGCCGTCCCGCCCGACGTCCTCGACAAGATCAAGGCCCGCATCCCTGTCGGCCGCCTCGGTAAGGCCGAAGAGATCGCCCGCGGCGTTCTCTTCCTGGTCGCCGACGATGCCGGTTTCGTGACCGGCTCAACCATGTCGATCAACGGCGGGCAGCATATGTATTAGCTGGTGTCATGGCCCGCGAATGCGGGCCACCCAGTTCGGTTCTGCGCGAAGTTGCAGCACATAAGGTTTGCGACTTCACTTGAGAGAGCGAAGCTTTTATCACCTGGGTGGCCCGCATTCGCGGGCCATGACAATGGGGTTTGATTGGCCGCCTCGATTAAGTCCGTCGAAGCAAATGCACTGACCGTCATCCGTGGGGGGCGGGTGCTGTTTCGTGACTTGAGTTTTCGGGTTGAGGCAGGAAAGGCGCTCTGCGTCGAAGGCGCGAATGGCGTGGGGAAGACTTCGTTATTGCGCATGCTCGGAGGATTTCTCGATCCGGCATCCGGAACGATCCGCATCGGCGATGCTGAAGACGCCGAGGAGCGCGGCAAGCTTGTCGGCTGGCTTGGGCACCACGATGCAGTGAAAGCGCAGATGAGCGTGCGCGAGACGTTATCGTTCTTTGCGCGGCTCTATCGCGGTGATGGAGATGTCGAGGCGGCGATGGACGCCGTTGGGCTCACGCGGCTCGCCGATCTGCCGGGGCAATATCTTTCTGCAGGTCAGAAGAAACGTGTTGCGCTTGCGCGGCTGAAACTCTGCGGGCGGCCGCTGTGGCTGATGGATGAGCCGCTGGCGTCGCTCGATGCTGCCGGCAAAACGATCGCAGCCGATCTGATCACGGCGTATTGCGCGCGTGGCGGCATCGCGGTCGTCGCGACGCATGAACTACTCGGCATCGCGTGCGAGAGGCTGGTGCTATGAGTGCACTGCTGCTCCGCGATATCCGGTTGGCGACGCGTGCAGGCGGAAGCGCGATGCTGGCGCTCGCCTTCTTCGCTGCCGTTGCGACGCTGGTTCCGCTCGGCGTCGGCGCAGATTTGAAACTGCTCGCGCGGATTGCGGCGGGCGTGCTGTGGGTTGCGGCGGTTCTCGCGTCGCTGCTCGCGCTCGATCGTCTGTTCCAGGCGGATTTCGAGGATGGTTCTCTCGATGTGATCGCGCTGGCGCCACAAGCGCTCGAAACGACGGCATTCGCGAAGACGGCTGCACACTGGCTGACGACGGGACTTCCGCTCACGATCCTGTCGCCGTTGTTGGCTGTCCTGTTCGGTCTTCCCGAGAACGCAACGGCTGCGCTGTTCGTGTCGCTGCTGGTTGGGACGCCAGCCGTCAGTGCCATCGGCGCGGTCGGCGCGGGCCTGACCTTGTCGATCCGCCGCGGTGGGCTGATCCTGCCGCTGATCGTGCTGCCGCTGCTATCGCCGGCCGTGATTTTCGGCGCCGGCGCGGTGCTGGCGGTCCTCGACGGATTGAGCAATGGCGCGCTTCTGCTGCTGGCCGCATTCTCTTTCTTTGCCTGCGTTCTTTCGCCGTTTGCCACGGCAGCGGCACTTCGGCTCAATCTGGGGAGCTAGGTCCAGATGCTCCGCTACGCCAACCCGACGCGCTTCATGCAACTGAGCGGCACGCTTGTGCCGTGGCTCGCGGCCGCGTCGATTGTGCTACTCGCGGCGGGGCTTTATCTCGGGTTCACCGTGCCGCCGGATTATCAGCAGGGCGACACGGTGCGCGTGATGTTCATCCATGTCCCCGCCGCGTGGACGGCGATGATGGGTTATGGGCTGATGGCGGTCGCCTCGCTCGTCGGGCTGGTGTGGCGTCATCCGCTCGCCGATGTCGCGGCGAAATCGGCGGCTCCGCTCGGCGCGCTGTTCACGGCGCTCGGGCTCATCACCGGATCTCTGTGGGGACGGCCGATGTGGGGCGCGTGGTGGGTGTGGGATGGGCGGCTGACGTCGTTCCTGCTGCTGCTGTTTCTCTATCTCGGCTACATCGCGCTGTGGAATGCGATTGAGGACGAGACGCGCGCCGCGCGCGCGGCTGCAATCCTCGCGCTGGTTGGCGCAGTGAACTTGCCAATCATCGAGTTCTCCGTCGATTGGTGGACGACGCTGCACCAGGGCGAGAGCATCCTGCGGAGCGGGGGCCCATTGATCTCCACGGTCTATCTCTGGCCGCTGTTCGCGATGGCACTCGGCTACACGTTCCTGTTCTTCACGCTCTGGATGATCCGTATCCGGACAGAAATCCTTTCCCGCCGCGTCCGCAGTCTCATGCTCACAGGTGAGGCATGAGCAATTTCTGGGCGATGGGCGGTTATGCGGCCTATGTCTGGCCAGCCTATGGGATTTCGTTTGTCGCAATCGCAGGTGCGGTGTGGCTGACGCTGCGGTCCTATCGGCACGCGAAGGCGGCGCTCGCCGCGCTCGAAGGCCGCAAGCCGTGAGGCGTCTTCTGTATGTTCTTCCGGCGCTGGCGTTTCTGGTGCTTGCCGGTGTCCTGTTCCACAGCCTGATCCAGCCTTCGCCGGATGTTCTGCCGTCTGCGCTGATCGACAAGCCCGTGCCGCGGTTGGAGATGCCGCCCCTCGATGCCGGGACGCAGGGCTTCGGGCCGCGCGAACTTTCCTCCGGCCATGTGACGGTCGTCAACGTCTTCGCGTCGTGGTGCGTGCCGTGCCACAGCGAGGCGCCGGTGATTGCGACGCTCGCGAACCGGAAGGACTTCGCCCTCTACGGTCTCGTGCAGAAAGATGCGCCGGCGAAGATCCGCGCGTTCTTCGCGGAGAACGGTGGCGATCCGTTTCAGCGGATCGCGCTCGACTCTGACGGCCGCGCGAGCATCGAGTGGGGTGTGTATGGCGTGCCGGAGACGTTCGTGATCGATGGCCATGGCATCATCCGCGCGCGCATCGTTGGCGAGATCACGCCGGAGGTTCGCGACAGCCAGCTTCTGCCCGCGATCAAGGCCGCGCAGCTTTAAGACTTTGCAAACCATGTTCTGCGAGGGTCCAAGCCATGCAGCTCAATGGCGCCAATCTTCTCATCGCCGCGCAGCAGGCCGCCCGACAGGCGCCGCAGGCGCAGCCGAATGCCAAGGCGTTCGCGTCCGCGCTGGCTGACACAAAGGGCGGCGACAATTTCGCGCCGATGGATTTCAAGCAGGCGGCCGCTCCGGCCGCGCCGCGCCCGGCAGCCGCACCGGCGCAGCCCGCCCGAATGGGCAGTCAGCTCGACATTCGCATTTGAATAGAGGGGCTTACGCCCGGCGCCGGCGCAGCGAGGTTTTGCGGGCAGCTTTTGCGCCGCCATTCATCTCATACGCTTCCGCCGCCGCAGCAATCTGCCCCAGCATCTTTACGAGCTTCACGCGGTCGGAGGCGGGCAGTGAATCCAGCATCATCCGTTCGGCGCGCTCCGCCGCAAGGCGCGCCGAGCGCAGCGCCTTGCGTCCGTTCGCCGTGATGACGACTGAATTCGCGCGCTGATCTTCCTCAGTGCGTTCGCGTTCGAGCAAACCTTTATCGACCATGCGGCGGGCCATTTCCGCGAGCGTGGAGCGGTCGATGCCGGTGATGTCGACAAGCGCGGTCTGGCTCGCACCCTCATTGTGTTCGAGTGCGGCCAGCACGGTGAATTGCTGCGGCGTCAGTTCGCGTGCGCCGGCTTCCATTGCATAAAGATCGCCGAAATATTGTTGGCAGCGTCGAATGAGATGGGACGGTGCCTGTGCGAGATCGAACCCTCCGTTCGGTCTGCGCTGAACTTTCATGAGAAAACCCCCGGTATGTTTTTCAAATATGCCGGCCGGCGTTTTATCGCCAGCTCACTCAAACCTACCCGCGAGACGCCGGGGTGATCCCTCTTGAAGTCGCTCGCACGAAGAACACTAATCGTGTGTGTGAAGCGCGGCAAGTCTCTATCGCTTTTGTGAGCGCGATGTCTATCGGCGATTTCGAACTTTTGTTTCATGCGACGCTTCGGCACAATCCGCGTAGATGAACGACAAGACCGCATACATTCCGCCGCCACCCGGACCGCGCTTCACGCGCCGTGTTCCGGACGGAGACACTATGGAAAGATATATTTGCGGGGATTGCGGCCATATCTATTACAGCAATCCGAAAATCGTCGTCGGATCGGTGGTGGTGCATGACGGCAAAATACTATTGTGCCGCCGCGCGATCGAGCCTCGCAGAGGTTTCTGGACCTTGCCCGCGGGATTTCTCGAAGAGCATGAAACGCCGGAAGATGGTGCAAAGCGAGAAGCAAAAGAAGAAGCGGATTGCGAAATAGAACTTGACGCGCTGCTCGCCGTCTATTCCGTGCCGCGTATCTCGCAGGTGCAACTGATGTACCGCGCGCGGTTGCGCACGCCGCATTTTGCTCCGGGCACGGAAAGCCTCGAAGTCGCGCTGTTCGCGTGGGAAGATATTCCGTGGACGGAGCTTGCGTTCCCGAGTGTCGTCTGGGCGCTGAATCACTATCGTGAAACGAAGGATCAGGCCGTTTTCACGCCGGGGACTAATCCGGCTGCTTGATGTCCGGCTTGTTGGCAGGCTGATGCTTCATCAGCAGAGGCGCCTGGCTCATGGAGAACAGGAGGATAAGCGGCATCACGCCCCAGACCTTGTAGTCGACCCAGAAACTTTCCGAAAAATTGCGCCACACGATCTCGTTTGCGCCGGCGAGCGCGAGAAAGAATATGCCGTAGCGTAATGTCAGGGTCCGCCACGCGGATTCCGGCAGCTCAAAACCAAGTGACAGAACATATTTCAGAAACAGGCGGTTGAAGTAGAGCCCGCCAAGCAGCGTAAGGCCGAACAACAGGTAGAGCGCGGTCGGCTTTATCTTGATGAACAGTGCGTTCTTCAAATAGAGCGTCAGCCCGCCGAAGATCACCACCAGTATCGCCGTCATGATCGGAACGGGGGACAGCTTCCGCTCGAACACATAATCGAGAACGAGTGCCAAAAGCACTGCAACCATGAACACGCCCGTTGCCCAATAGATGCCGACAAAGCGGTAGGCGATGAAAAAGACGAACAGGGGCCCGAGATCGAGGGCGAGGCGGCGTAGCTGCGGATTCATGAGGCGCCTGTCAGGACCTTGGCGAAATTCTCGGCATCGAAGACTTGCAGATCGTCCTCGCCCTCGCCAACCCCGATGAAGTGAACGGGTAAACCGAATTTCGCCGCCAGCGCGACCAGGATGCCGCCTTTTGCCGTGCCGTCGAGCTTTGTCATGATCAGGCCGGTCAGCGCGGCCGTGTTCTTGAAGGCGTCGACCTGCGCAATCGCGTTCTGGCCGGTGGTGGCGTCGAGGACCAGCAGTACGGCGTGCGGCGCTGTCGGATCGACCTTCTTGATGACGCGGATGATCTTTTCCAGTTCCGCCATCAGACCAGCCTTGTTCTGGAGGCGGCCCGCCGTGTCGATCAACAGGACGTCGGCTTTCTGCGCGCGGGCTTTCTCCAATGCGTCATAGGCGAGACCCGCCGCGTCGCCACCGGCGGCGCCCGAGACCACTTCCGCACCAATGCGCTCGCCCCAGATCTTGAGTTGCTCGATGGCGGCGGCGCGGAATGTGTCGCCGGCGGCGAACATCACGTTCAGTCGCTCGCGCGCAAACCGCTTGCCGAGCTTGCCGATGGTGGTGGTCTTGCCGGTGCCGTTCACGCCCGCAACCAGAACCACGAACGGCGACTTCGCCTTGTCGACCGTCAGTGGCTTTTGAACGGGCTTCAGGATTTTGCCGATCTCCGTGGCGAGCATTCGCTTCAGATCGTAATCCGAGATCGAGACATCGAACCGGTCCTTGGCGATGGCGCGCACGATCTGGTCGGCCTGTGCGGCGCCGAGATCTGCGCGGATCAATGCTTCTTCCAGTTCCGCGATCGAGCCGGCGTCGAGCTTCCGGTTCGTGAAGATACCGGTGACGCTGTCGCTCAGGCCCGCGGTGGAACGCGACAGGCCTTCTTTCAACCGCTCAAACAGTGTGAGCGGGGGAGGGGCTTCTCCGAAATCTCTCATGCTGCGATCAGATGATTGTCTTCGATGTTGGTTATGCGGACATCCGCGAACGTGCCCGGCTCGCCCGAGGAGCGCACCGGCATGAAGCACGGCGTGCGGCCGAGGCCGGACTTTTCCATCAGCAGGGTTTGCGTCGTGCCGATGAGGCTGGCGTTCCGCGCCGCAAGTGCCGCTTCACCCTTCGCGCGCAGGCGTGCCGCGCGTTCCTTGATGATCGCGCCGTTGATCTGCGGCATGCGCGCGGCCGGGGTACCCTTGCGGGCGCTGTAGGGGAAGACGTGCAGGAAGGTGAGGCCGGCGTCGTCCACCAGCTTCAGCGAATTCTCGAACATCGCGTCGGTTTCGGTCGGAAAGCCCGCGATCAGGTCCGCGCCGAACGATGTCTCCGGCCGCAGGCGGCGCACCGCATCGCAGAATGCAACGGTGTCCTTGCGCGAATGGCGGCGCTTCATGCGCTTCAGGATCATGTCATCGCCCGACTGCGCCGAGAGATGGAAGTGCGGCATCAGGCGGTCTTCTTCGGCAATCGCGCGCATGAGTTCCGGGTCGGCCTCGATAGAGTCGATGGAGGAGATGCGCAAACGCTTCACGGCCGGAACAAGTTTCAAGATCTTGGAGACCAATTGTCCGAGCGTATGCTTGCCCGGCAGATCGGCGCCATAGGCGGTCAGATCGACGCCGGTGAGCACAATCTCGGAGAAGCCCCTGTCGGTCAGTCGGCGCGCTTCCTCGACGATAGCCCCCATCGGGACGCTGCGCGAATTTCCGCGCCCGTAAGGAATGATGCAAAAAGTGCAGCGGTGGTCGCAACCGTTCTGCACCTGCAGGAACGCACGCGCACGGCCATCGAAACTGTCGACGAATTGCGACGCGGTTTCGCGCACGGACATGATGTCGTTGACGCGGACCCGTTCGCCGAGATCGAAATAGGAGCGGGCCTCGAGCTTCTCGGCATTGCCGAGCACGGCATCGACTTCATCCATGCCGGAATATGTTTGCGGCTCGGTCTGCGCGGCACAACCTGTGACGATGATCTTCGCGGCCGGGTGCGCGCGGCGCGCCTTGCGGATCGCTTGTCGAGACTGACGCACCGCCTCGGCGGTCACTGCGCAGGTGTTGAAGATGATCGCGTTGTCGAGACCGGCTTCGCCCGCGCGCGCCTTCACCGCCTCGGACTCATAGGCATTCAGGCGGCAGCCAAAGGTCACGACTTCGATCACGCGGCATAGGCTCCGAGATCGACGTCGCCCTTGAAGGCGAGCGTCGCCGGCCCGGTCATCAGCACGTGGCCGTCGCTTTCGCGCCATTCAATGGCAAGCGCTCCGCCGTCCAGTAGCACATCCACCTTGCGATCCGTCAGCCCACGGCGAACCGCGGCGACGGCAGACGCGCAAGCGCCCGTGCCGCAGGCACTCGTGATCCCTGCGCCGCGCTCCCAAACGCGCATGCGCAGGTGCGAGCGACCTTTCACGCTGACGAATTCTGCATTGATGCGCGCCGGAAAAAGTTCGTGATGCTCGATCTTGGGTCCCAGCGTCGCAACAGGCACCCGCTCGGCATCGTCCACGAACAGCACACAATGCGGATTGCCGACATTCACACCGACGCCGTCGAAACTTCTTCCGTCGATCTCGAACGCGATGTGGTTGGTGTCCATGGCTTCGGCGAGCGGAATGTCTTTCCAGTCGAGATGCGGCGCTCCGATATCGACGGTCACCGTTCCCGCACCGGCATCGAGGCACACAAGCTGGCCGCCCGGCGTGTCGATGGTCACGCGGTCGCGGTCGTTCTCTTCCATCAACAGGCGCGCGACGCAGCGCGTGGCGTTGCCGCAGCTTTCCACCTCGCCGCCATCGGCGTTGTAGATGCGCATCGCGGCGTCGAACCCGTTCTTGCCTTCGCCGATGACGATCACCTGGTCGCACCCGACGCCGAAACGGCGGTCGGCCAGCGCCTTCGCGCTCGCGGCATCGAGCACGATCCGTTCGCGGCGCGCGTCGAACACGACAAAATCGTTGCCAAGACCGTGCATTTTCAGGAAGGCCGTCATGGGGCCTATATAGGCGCGTCATCACGCCCCCGCCAGTGCGTTCACGAAGCCGCTATCCGCCTTTCGCCCGCTTGGGTTCCTGTGGCATGGAAAGGCGGGCAGTGGAGGAAAAGTGATGCGTAAAATCGCGCTCGGTCTGGCTTTCGCAGGATTCACGGCAGCGGCGCTCGCCGCGGAGGTCGCCGACAACGATCCCAACTACTGGCTCACCGATATCTGGGGCGCGAAGCAACTCGCCTGGGTGAAGGAGCAGAATGCCAAGAGCGAAGCCGTCCTCAAATCCGATCCCTATTATGCCGAGACGCGCGGAGCGCTGCTGAAATCGCTCGACATCAAGGATCGCATCCCGCTCGGCAATGTCGATCACGGCAAGCTCTACAATTTCTGGCAGGACGCGGCGCATGTGCGCGGGTTGTGGCGCCGCGTGTCGATGGATGAATACCGCAAGGCCGATCCAAAATGGGAAATCCTGCTCGATGTCGACAAGCTCGATGCCGATCAGCACAAGGACTGGGTGTTCCAGGGTGCGCAATGCACGCCGTCGGATGCGCGTTGTCTGGTGAGATTGTCGCCCGGCGGTGGTGACGCGTCGGAAGTGCGCGAGTTCGATCCGAAGACGCATCAGTTGCTAGCCGACGGTTTCACACTGCCCGCCGCGAAGTCGTCTGCGAACTATGTCGACGAGAACACGATCTTGTTCGCGACCGATTTCGGCCCGGGCACGATGACGAAGTCGTCCTATCCGCGCATCCTGAAGATGTGGAAGCGCGGCACGCCGCTCTCGGCCGCGAAACAGGTGTTTGAGGTCGGTCCCGAAGACATCTCGGTGCGCGAGATCGTCTTTCACGGGCCCGAGGGGCTCACGACCAAGGATGCGACGGTGCTGATCGAGCGCGGCGTGACCTTCTTCGAGAGCGAACACTCGTTCATGGCCGCGGACGGCACGACGACGAAATTGCCACTGCCGCTGGGCGCGCAGCTTCACGGCATGACCAAAGGTAATCTGATCCTCACGCTGCGTGACGACTGGAAGGTCGGCGACCAGACTTATCCGCGTGGTGCGCTGCTCGCGTTCCCGCTCGCCGATTTCATCCGCACCAAGGCGATGCCGAAGATCGCGATCTTGTTCGCGCCCGATGAGCACTCGACGGTCGACACCGTGTCGGCCGGGCGCGATGCTGTCTATGTCTCGATCTACCACGACGTCACAGGCAGCGTGCATGTCTTCCGCCCCGGCAAAGATGGCTGGAATGACGCGACGCTCGATCTTCCCAAAGGCGGTTCGACCACGGTTGTCAGCGCCGACGATTGGGGCACGGAGGCGCTCTTCACCTATGAGAGCTTCCTCCAACCGCCGACGCTCTACGAAGACACGGGCGACGGCAAAGCGGTCGCGATCAAATCGCAGGCACCGCTGTTCGACGCCAAGAACATCGTCAGCGAACAGTTCTGGGCGACCTCGGCAGACGGCACGAAGGTGCCGTACTTCCTCATCCATCGCGCCGGCGACACGAAGGAAGTCCCGACCATTCTCTATTCCTATGGCGGGTTCGAGCTGTCGCTGAATCCCTGGTACTGGAATGACGGCCACCGTCCGCTCGATGCAGGGCAGGTGTGGATCTCGAAGGGCGGCGCGATTGCGGTGGCCAACATCCGCGGCGGCGGCGAGTTTGGCCCGCGCTGGCATCAGGCGGCGCTGAAGGAACATCGCCAGCGCGCGTTCGACGATTTCGCCGCGGTCGGCAAAGACCTCGAAGCGCGCGGCTTCACGACGCCGCAGCATCTCGGCATCGTCGGCGCCTCGAACGGCGGCGTGCTCACCACCGTGACGATGACGCAGCAGCCGCAGATGCTGAACGCCGTCGTGTCGCAGCGGCCGCTGGTCGACATGCTGCGCTACACGCGCTTCGGCGCGGGCGCGTCGTGGGTCGCGGAGTACGGCGATCCCGACAAGCCGGAAGACCGCGCCTATATCGAGAAATATTCGGCGTATCAGAACGTGAAGCCGGACGTGAAATATCCCGGCATCCTGTTCATCACCGAAACCAGCGATGACCGTGTCACGCCGATCTGGGCGCGTATGATGGCCGCGAAGATGGAGCAGCAGGGTCACGACGTTCTGTTCAACGAATCCCAGGACGGCGGCCACGGCCCCGGCTCGACCAACGCCGCGCAGGCCGACATGTGGGCGTTGAGCTATACCTATCTGAAACAGAGGCTGGGTCTGAAGTGACGCGTCCGGGGGGCACGCAACAATACTGGATCTACGGCGCGGCTGCGGCGCTTTTGGCGCTTCAGGCCACGGTGCTTCACATCTTCGGCCAGCCATTCTTTGCGGCGAGCGGACATCTGATGTTGTGGGTGAACGACCCGTTCAGCCCCGACATGTCGCAGCAGCTCGCCGACTGGTACAGCTTCTCGCACATCATTCACGGCTTCATTTTCTTCGGACTGCTGCATCTCATTGCGCCGCGTCTGCCGTTCGGCGTGCGTCTGCTGATCGCGATGGGCATCGAGATCAGCTGGGAGATCACGGAGAACACACCGGCGACGATCGAGCATTATCGCCAGCAGGCGCTCGCCGCCGGCTATCGCGGCGACAGCATCCTCAATTCGCTGTCCGACACGTTTATGATGTCGACCGGCTTCTTCATCGCCTCGCGTTTGCGCGCGCGGTATGTCATCGCCATCGCACTCGCCTTCGAAATCTTCACCGCCTGCGTGATCCGCGACAACCTGACCCTCAACGTGATCAACCTGCTCGCACCCAGCGACTGGGCGCCTATCAAGGCGATCCACAAGTGGCAAGAAGGCGCGAAGCATTAAAGTCTCTCCCAGTCCTCACCATGGCCGGCTTGACCCGGCCATCCACTGCAACAGTTGTGCATGCACGAAACATGGATGGGCGGCTCAAGGCCGCCCATGGTGGAATTGGAGAATGGCCGAATTGAATAAGGTTATTCCCGCTTCTCACCATGGCCGGGCTTGACCCGGCCATCCATCTTTTGAAACTCGCGCGATGCCCAGACCGAGCGGCATCGTCTATATCCTCGCGAGCAAACGTCACGGCACGCTGTACATAGGCGTCACATCGAAATTGTTCGATCGCGTGCAGGCGCATCGCGAAGGCCGCGGATCCGAATTCTGCAAGAAGTACAATGTGACGCGGCTCGTCTATTGCGAGGAGTTCCCGCTTTACGCGGATGCGATCCGGCGCGAGACCAATCTGAAGCGATGGAAGCGGGACTGGAAGATCGCCCTGATCGAGAAGGTCAATCCGAACTGGGACGATCTAACCGAGAGTTGGAACAAATGAGCCTGATCGGCTGCTCCATGGACGGCAGGGCCAAGCCCGGCCATGGTGAGGGTGGGGTCTGGTTGACCTCGCGAGGGTCTTGGGCCTAAAACCCGCCCGCTTCCGGAACCGACCTAGTCGCTTCCGGTCCCCGGCCCGGCGCTGGGGATCGCCCCCAGGCAGCGCAGGTGCGCCCCCTGGGGCGTTACTGCTTTGTGTCCTCCCCTGCGAAGCGGGGGAGGGGGACCGCGTAGCGGTGGAGGGGCCCCCTCCGTCTCGCTACGCTCGACACCTCCCCCCTAAACGGGGAGGAATTTGGTGGTGCATGTTCGACAGTCTGCAATCGCGCCTCGGCGCTACCTTTGACCGGCTTCGCGGGCGCGGCGCGCTTACCGAGGCCGATGTCGAGGAGGCGCTGAAGGACATCCGCACCGCGCTGGTCGAGGCCGATGTCGCGCTGCCGGTGGTCAAGGACTTCATCGACAAGGTGCGCCCGCGTGCGGTCGGCGCCGATGTCATCCGCTCGGTCACGCCCGGCCAGCTTGTCGTCAAGATTGTGCACGACGCACTGGTCGAGACCTTGGGCAGCGACAGCGCCACGCTCAATCTCGGCTCGCCGCCCGCGCCGATCCTGATGGTCGGTCTGCAGGGTTCGGGCAAGACGACATCGTCGGCGAAGCTCGCGACGATGCTCACGACGCGCGAGAAGAAAAAAGTTCTGATGGCGTCGCTCGACGTCTCGCGTCCCGCCGCCATGGAGCAGCTGCGCGTGCTTGGCGAGCAGGCCGGCGTCGCGACACTTCCTATCGTTGCCGGACAGGATCCGGTTGCCATCGCCAAGCGCGCGATGGCGAGCGCGAAGGTCGGCGGCTATGACGTCCTGATCCTTGACACCGCCGGCCGCCAGCACATCGACGAGCAGTTGATGAGCGAAGTGGCGCAGGTCAAGGCGCAGGTGAACCCGCACGAGACCCTGCTGGTCGCGGACTCGCTGACCGGTCAGGACGCGGTGAACATCGCGAAGTCGTTTAATGAGCGCGTCGCGCTCAGCGGCATCATTCTCACGCGCGCCGACGGCGACGCGCGGGGTGGTGCGGCGCTGTCGATGCGCGCGGTTACTGGCGCGCCGATCAAATTCCTCGGCGTCGGCGAAAAGCTCGATGCGCTCGAGCCGTTCCATCCTGATCGCGTCGCGCGCCGCATCCTCGATATGGGCGACGTCGTCTCGCTGGTCGAGAAGGCCGCGGAGACCATCGACAAGGAAAAGGCCGAAAAGCTCGCGGCCAAGATGAAGAAGGGATCGTTCGACATGGACGATCTCGCGCAGCAGCTTCAGCAGATGAAGAAGCTCGGCGGCATGCAGGGCGTGCTTTCGATGCTGCCCGGCGTCGGCAAGGTGAAGAGTCAGCTCGATGCTGCAGGTCTCGACGACAAGATCCTCACGCGTCAGGAGGCGATCATTTCCTCCATGACCAAGCACGAACGCCGCGATCCCGACGTGATCAACGGTTCGCGCCGCAAGCGTATCGCGCAGGGCGCCGGCGTTGAGGTCAGCGAAGTGAACAAGCTCCTGAAAATGCACCGCCAGATGTCCGACGTGATGAAGAAGGTCGGCAAGGGCGGGCGCGCGATGCAGGGGCTCGCGTCGATGTTCGGCGGTGGCGGCGGTATGCCGCCCGGCATGATGCCCCGGAAATAGGTTCAACAGTTTTACGGTTCAACGGAAGGAAACGACATGGCTCTCAAAATCAGACTTGCCCGCGCCGGCACGAAGAAGCGCCCGCACTACAACATCGTGATCGCGGATTCGCGCAGCCCGCGCGACGGCCGTTTCATCGAGAAGATCGGCTTCTACAACCCGCTCCTCCCGCGTGAGCATGCCGACCGCCTCAAGCTCGACCTTGAGAAGTCGAAGGCGTGGATCGCCAAGGGCGCGACCGCGTCGGACCGCGTGCACCGCTTCCTTTCGGATGCCGGCGTCGTGAAGGCGCGCGTGCACAACAACCCGCAGAAGGCGCAGCCGAAGAAGAAGGCGCAGGAACGCGCCGCTGCCGCCGCCAAGGCCGCGGAAGCCGCCGCTGAGGCGCCTGCCGCCTAAGTGTCGTGAGCCGCGACGTTCTTCTGGCCGCCGTGATCGGCGCGCATGGGCTGAAAGGCGAGGTGAAGGTGAAAACCTTCACCGAAACGCCCGATGCTCTTGCGCGCTATCGCCGGCTGCATGCGAAGGACGGGCGCGGTTTTACTGTGTCGCACGCCAAGACAACGAAGGCCGACGAAGCCGTCGTGACCTTCGCCGAAGTCGTGGACCGCAATACGGCGGAGACGCTGCGCGGCATCGAACTGTTCGTGCGGCGCGAGGTTCTGCCGGAGCCTGCGGAGAACGAGTTTTATCACACCGATCTGATCGGGCTCACCGCGATGGACGAAGCCGACCGCGTCATCGGCACGATCAAGGCGATCTACAATTTCGGCGCCAGCGACGTCATCGAAATCGCGCGCGGTGACGGCGATACGGTGATGCTGCCGTTTGCGAAAGAGTTCGTGCCGGTGGTCGATCTCAAAGCCGGGCGCGTCGTCATCGCAGAGCCCGAAGAAGTCGAATCCGGAGAAAGAGGAACCGTCGAATGAGCGATCTGACCTTCCGCATGGCGACCAAGAACGATCTCCATGCCATTGTGGCGATGCTGTCCGACGACGAGCTTGCCGAAAACCGCGAGAAGGCGATCGATGGCGCCGGCGTTTCCGAGGAATACGCCAAGGCGTTCGCCGATATGGAAAAGGAGCAGTACAACCACATGCTGGTCGCGGAGAGCGAAGGCCGCATGGTTGGCGCGCTCCAGCTCGTGTTCATTCCAGGTCTTTCGCGCAAGGGGACGCGGCGTGCGCTCGTGGAATCCGTGCGCGTTGTGTCGGATATGCGCGGCAAGGATGTTGGCACGGCGCTGATGAAAGAGGCGGTGCGTCTGGCGCGCGAAGCCGGTTGCGGTCTTGTGCAGCTCGACTCCGACACGCGCCGTTCGCGCGCGCATCTCTTCTATCGCCGCCTCGGCTTCGTGCAGAGCCATTTCGGATTCAAGAAGCAGCTGTGAGCTGGGCTGCGACCGTTCTCACGCTTTTCCCGGAGATGTTTCCGGGGCCGCTGGACGCGTCGATCCTCGGCCGCGCGCGGCAAAAGCAACTCTGGTCGCTCGAGGTCCGGGACATCCGTGAACACGGCCTCGGCAAGCATCGCACCGTTGACGACACGCCTGCGGGTGGCGGCCCGGGCATGGTGATGCGCGCCGATGTGGCGTGTGCGGCGATCGATGCGGTGGAGCGGGCTGGGCGTCCGCTGATCTATCTCTCGCCGCGCGGTCTGCCGCTGACGCAGAAGCGCGTGAGCGAACTCGCCAAGGGGCTTGGAGCCGTTCTCCTTTGCGGGCGCTTCGAGGGGCTGGACCAGCGCGCCATCGAGGCCCGTGACATCGAAGAGATCAGCCTCGGCGACTTCGTGCTGGCCGGTGGCGAGATCGCGGCCATGGCGCTGATCGAGGCTGCGGTTCGCCTGATCCCAGGCGTTCTGGGGGCTGAAGCCTCCCCCGAAGACGAGAGTTTCAGCCACGGTTTGCTGGAGTATCCCCAATACACCCGCCCCCAGAGTTTCGAGGGCCGGGACGTCCCGGAGGTGCTTCTGGGCGGCAACCACGCCGAAATCGCCAAATGGCGGCGGGAAACCGCGGAAAACCTTACAAAAACCCGGCGTCCGGACCTCTGGACCCCCTATGAAAAGTCCAAACGGTAGGCTATACGCCCCGGCTTCCTATCGAATTTCAGCCTGACGGAGACTTCCTTATGAACCTGCTCAAACAGCTCGAAGCCGAGCAGATGAAGGCCGTCCGCGCCACCGCCCACCCCGCGTTCCGCCCCGGCGACACGCTGAAGGTCAACGTCAAGGTCGTCGAACAGACCTTCGACGAGAAGGCCAAGCAGATGAAGACGCGCGAGCGCATCCAGGCGTTCGAAGGCGTGTGCATCGGCCGTCAGGGCGAAGGCCTCAACGAGAGCTTCACCGTCCGCAAGATCTCCTATGGCGAAGGCGTGGAGCGTGTATTCCCGGTCTACTCGCCGCTGGTCGACTCCGTGTCGGTCGTGCGCAAGGGCAAGGTCCGCCGCGCGAAGCTCTATTATCTGCGCGGCCGCCGCGGCAAGTCCGCCCGTATCGCCGAGCGCGCGGATACCGGCGCCGAGGCCTAATCCTTCCCCAGGCTGACCTGCACGGCGAAGTATTTCTTCGCCGCTGCAAGGTCCTCAAAAGCCCGCCCTGCGGGCTTTTTCTTTGTCTTGACCTCATAGACGACGCCGACCTTTTTGCGCGGCTGGCCATCGAACAGGATGGCCTCCGTCAGGGTCACGCCACGCTCGGTTTTCAACACGCGCCGCTTGGCCATCGCACACACTCACGAACTCGACAGCGTGATTCTGCCCATTTTATCGGGCTTTTGTGCACTGCGAATTTTGCGGCGTTTCGCCACTGGATTCGCAATGTGCAGGAAATGCCGTAAAATTAAGCTTCTTTGTGATTCTCTTAAGAGGCAACAATGGCTACCACCGCTAAGGCGCCTTCCGCTGCAAAGCCGAAGACCGTAACGCTCTCCACCAAGCAGCTCGCCAACGAGCTCGCTGACAAGCAGAAGCTGACCCACAAGCAGGGCGGCGAAATCGTCGACGATCTCATCACCATGATGACGAAGCACCTGAAGAAGGGCGAGCGTATCCGCCTGAACGGCTTCGGCATCCTGCAGGTGCGCAAGCGCGCTGCCCGTATGGGCCGCAACCCGGCCACCGGCGAAGCGATCAAGATCAAGGCGAGCAAGAAGGTCTCCTTCCGCCCCGCCAAGGAACTGAAGGAAGCCGTCTAAGGCTTTCGCGTTTCGCGCTTCAAAAGACGGATGGATGCGCAAGCCTCCATCCGTCTTTTTGTTTCTTTGACATCGGCGCATGGACATGACCCCATCGCGAAAGGAAGGGGAACCGCATGAGCGTCGTTGAAAGCATTGCCGGCAACGAGCGCGGCCATCTTCTGAAAATTCTCGGCGTGACGTTCGGTGTCGCGGTCGCGGTCGGCGACATGATCGGCTCCGGTATCCTGCGCGCGCCGAATGCGATTGCCGCGAGCGTACCCAGTATCGCGCTTATCATGGGGCTTTGGGTGCTCGGCGCACTCAACGCGGCGCTGAACGGCAATGTGCTCGCCGAGCTCGGCACCGCGATCCCGAAATCCGGCGGCGTCTATAACTACGCGCACCGCGCGTTCGGCGATGTCGGCGGATTGATCATCGGCTGGGCGAACTGGCTCGCATTCGTTGCGGGCACGGGCGCGGCTGCGATCTCGTTTGCGAATTTCCTGCCGCTGATCTGGCCCTGGGCCGGACAGCACACGATCGGCGTCGCGGTTGCGATGCTGCTCGGCTTGTTCGGCGCGAATATCCTAGGCCTGCGCGAGGGCCGCGCGCTGCAGGAGGGCACGAGCCTCATCAAGGCCACGATGCTCGCGGTGTTCTGCGTTGCCGCTGTCCTGTTCGCGCCACAGACGCAGCCTCTTCCTCCGGCAGTTGCCGCAGCGCCGGTGCTTGGATGGGGCGCGATGATCGCAGCGTATCAACTCGTGCGCGGCGCTTATGCTGGATGGGACACTCCCTTTTATTTCGGCGAGGAGCTGACGAACGCCGGCCGCGATCTGCCGCGCGCGATGTATATCGGCATGGCGCTCACGGCGGCGCTCTATATCGGCGTCAACGGCGCGCTTCTCTATGCACTCGGCCTGCATGGCGTTGCGTCGTCGCCGCTGCCGTTCACGATTGTACTTGGACAGTTCGGCCCTGTGGCGAAGGTTCTGTTTGCGCTCACCGCGATGATCACGGTCGCAAGCTGCGCCAATGCCAACATCATGGGCGGCCCGCGCATCATCTTTTCGCTCGCGCGCGATGGATTGCTCCCGCACTGGTTCACCATCGTCAACAAAGGCGGCACGCCCACCATCGCGCTTTTGCTGACGGCAGTCTTTTCCGTCGGTCTTGCTGTCAGCGGCGAATTCGAGCGGGTGTTCGCGCTGATCGGCACGTTGAACGGCGTCGGCGCCATTGCGATGGCGGTCGCGGTGTTCGTCCTGCGTCGCACCGAGCCTGGCCTGGCGCGGCCTTATCGGGCATTCCTCTATCCTGTGCTGCCAGCGCTCTCGTTGCTCATCGAAGTCGTGTTCATGGTCCTCTATTCCTGGACCGACACGCTGGGAATCCTTTTCGCCATCGGCCTCGCGGTCGTCTGTATCCCCTTCGCGATCATCGCCCGGAGAGCCCGGAAAACGGCTTAAAAAAGGCGTGCTTGAAGCTTGGGTCCCGCCGCGCTAGGAACCGGCCCGGCTTCCCAAACACAAGGACTTCTCCATGGCTCGCAAGAAGATCGCGCTCATCGGCGGCGGACAAATCGGCGGCACGCTCGCCCATCTCGCGGCGATCAAGGAGATGGGCGACATCGTCCTCTTCGACATCATGGAAGGCCTGCCGCAGGGCAAGGCGCTCGACATCTCGCAGTCCGGCCCGGTCGAAGGCTTCAATGCCAAGATCAAGGGCACGAACTCTTACGCCGACATCGCGGGCGCGGATGTGGTGATCGTCACAGCCGGCGTGCCGCGCAAGCCGGGCATGAGCCGCGACGATCTTCTCGGCATCAACCTCAAAGTCATGAGCGCGGTCGGCGAAGGCATCAAGGCGCATGCGCCGAATGCGTTCGTCATATGCATCACCAATCCGCTCGACGCGATGGTGTGGGCGCTGCGCCAGTTCTCCGGCCTGCCGCACAACATGATCGTCGGCATGGCCGGTGTGCTCGACAGCGCGCGCTTCCGCCACTTCCTCGCCGAAGAGCTGAATGTGTCGGTCGAAGACGTCTCGGCTTTCGT
>DATJUS010000045.1:0-34508 GCA_035502175.1 Rhizomicrobium sp. | reverse complement strand
CATGTGGACCGGCTTCTTGAATGTCAGCACGACGGAACCGCCGGCTTTCTCGATCTCAGAGACCGCGCCGGATGATGCACCCGCGACTTCGATTTCGATCTTTGCGCTCAGGGTGCCGCCGAGCAGCCGGATTCCGTCACGGCTTGCCCGCGCAAGGCCCGCTTTCCTCAACGCTTCCTCGGTGATCTTCCCCGCGACATCGAGCCTCTTCTCATCGATCGCCTTCTGGAGGCGTGCAAGTCCAACCTCGGCGAAATCATTGGCGAAAATGTTCTTGAAGCCACGTTTCGGCAGACGCATGTAAAGCGGCATCTGGCCACCTTCGAAACCATACACCTTCGTACCCGTGCGCGCCTTTGCGCCCTTCACGCCGCGCCCCGCGGTCTTTCCGAGACCCGACGAAGAGCCGCGACCCACCTTCGCCTTGCGGCGATGGGCGCCTTCATTGTTGGCGAGCTGATTGAGCCTCATGACTTTTTCTCCTCGACGATCTCGACGAGGTTCGCGGCGGCGCGGATCATGCCGCGTACTGCCGGAGTATCCTCGAGCGTGCGGGTACGGCGAATCTTGCCGAGCCCCAGCCCGCGCAACGTCGCCGCCTGCTTCTCGGGTCTGCGATTGGCGCTACGGACCTGGCGGACCGTGACCGTATTTCCCAGAGGAATTACGTCCGTGCCTGGCGGAATGCTGTCGTCCCTTTTTCGTTGGTCATATTTTTCTGCAGTTACTTCAATCCAAAAACGGCCACTTCGCCCTTGGCCCGATCTAAGTACCGTGTCGTGGGGAAATGCCCGAATACCTTCCTGCACCCGCGCATCAGGAGCACGGAATTCACCCTCCGGCGTCTGAGGTTCACGCGTACCGGGAGGCAATACCAGCTTATATCGCGCCGGAGTGCTCATAATTTTCTCCTCGAGAGCCAAATAACAAAACTGTCATGGCCCGCAAAGGCGGGCCACCCAGATGGTACCTGAATCATATAGTCGTTGTGCCGTGCGCAGTGCGCGGTCCGAGCAACGCTGACTGCAAAACCTGGGTGGCCCGCCTTTGCGGGCCATGACAGGTGAGGGGTGGATCGCAAAATGCCCATCGAACTGCACTACCCTGCCGGCGCCTGTTCGGCCTTGGGCGCGCCTTCGCGCCGGGCAATGATTTCGCTTACGCTGCGTCCGCGCCGCTGCGCCACCATGCGCGGTGATTGCTGCAGCTTCAGCGCATCGAACGTCGCCCGTACCATGTTGTAGGGGTTGGACGTGCCGAGCGATTTGGCGACGACGTCGCCTACGCCCAGCGACTCGAACACCGCCCGCATCGGTCCGCCCGCGATGATGCCGGTACCGGCCGGCGCCGGCCGCACCAGAACCTTGCCTGCCCCGTGATGACCGCGCGTTTCGTGATGCAGCGTGCGTCCATCCTTCAGCGGCACGCGCAACATGGCGCGCTTGGCAGCGTCGGTCGCCTTGCGGATCGCTTCGGGCACTTCGCGTGCCTTGCCATGACCGAAGCCGACACGGCCGCGCTGATCGCCAACGACCACAAGCGCTGCAAAACCGAACCGGCGGCCGCCCTTGACCACCTTCGCCACGCGATTGATATGCACCAGCCGGTCGACGAATTCGCTGTCGCGTTCTTCGCGCTGGCGGGGTTCACGTTCACGCGCCATCTGTCGTCCCTTCGCTCAAAATTCGAGGCCGCCTTCGCGCGCGGCCTCCGCCAGCGCCTTGACGCGCCCGTGATAGATATAGCCGCCGCGGTCGAACACAACCTGCCTTATGCCCTTGGCGATGGCGCGTTCGGCGATCTTCTTTCCAACCACCGCCGCCGCCGCCACATTCCATGTCTTTGCGGGCCGGTCTTCCTTTTCGTTTGACGATGCCATCGCGAGCGTCGCGCCTGCGCCATCATCGATCAACTGGACGTAGATATGCCGGCCCGACCGGAAGATGGACAGGCGCGGCCTGCCATTTGCCGATTGCTGGAGGCGATAACGGTTGCGCCGCTTGCGCCTGGAAAAGAGATCCGAATCGCGCGTCATGGCTATTTCTTCTTGCCTTCCTTGCGGCGGATGCGCTCCCCCGCATATTTCACACCCTTGCCCTTGTACGGCTCCGGCGGGCGCCAGGCGCGGATTTCCGCCGAAACCTGTCCCACCAGCTGCTTGTCGATACCGCTGACCATGATCATCGTCGGCTTTTCGCAGACGATGCCGATGCCGTCAGGGATCGGATAGCTTACGTCATGGCTGAACCCGAGCTGAAGCTGCAGGTTTTTCCCCTGCACTGCCGCGCGATAGCCGACGCCATTGATTTCGAGCTTCTGTGAGAAACCCTGGGTAACGCCCGTAACGAGATTGTTCACCAGCGTGCGGCTTAAGCCCCACATCTCGCGGCCGCGCTCCGCACCTTCGCGCGGCGCAATCGCGACGCCATCGGCGCCCACGCTCGCCTCGACTTCGTCGGCCAGACGGACGCTCAATTCGCCCTTGGGACCTTTGACCCGGACCGATTTGCCCTCGATGGTGGCGGTGACGCCCTTGGGCAGCGGGACCGGCTTCTTGCCGATACGGGACATTGTTTCTACTCCCTTGCTCGCCGCCTAGAACACGTGACAAAGAACTTCGCCGCCGACGTTCTTTTCGCGCGCTGAAGTGTCGGTCATCACGCCCTGTGGCGTGGAGACGATGGAAACGCCGAGGCCGCTGCGGTGGGGACGCAGATCGCGCACGGACGCATAGACCCTGCGGCCAGGCGTCGAAATGCGCTTCAGTTCGCGAATGACCGGACGGCCCTCGTGATATTTCAATTCGATTTCGAGTTCGCGCTGGCCGCTCTTGAATTCCACCTCCGCGTAGCCGCGGATGAAACCCTCGGCCTGCAGCACATCCAGCACCCGGATCCGCTGGCGCGAATTGGGCGACTTTATCTTCGCCATGCCGCGCAGCTGGCCGTTGCGGATTCGCGTCAGAAGATCGCCGATGGGATCGGTTATCGCCATATGGAATCTCCTACCAGCTCGCCTTGGTCATGCCGGGCACCTGTCCGAAATTCGAGAGCTCGCGCAGCGCGATGCGCGACAGCCTGACCTTGCGATAGTAACCCCTCGCCCGGCCCGACAATTCGCAGCGATGATGAATGCGCGTCTTCGAGGAATTTCGCGGCAGCTTGGCGAGCTCGAGATGCGCTGCAAAGCGCTCCTCGGGAGCTACCGACATGTCCTCCGTCTTCGCCTTCAGTGCCGCGCGCTTCGCGGCATAGCGCGCCACCATCCGTTCGCGCTTCCTGTTGCGGTTGATCTGGCTCAGCTTCGCCATGCGAGTTCCGTTCTGGTTAGTTGATGAACGGAAACTGAAAGCCCTTGAGCAGCGCTTTCGCTTCCGCGTCGGTCCGTGCCGACGTGTTGATGATGATGTCCATGCCCCAGACATTCTCGGTCTTGTCGTAGTCGATCTCGACAAACACGATATGTTCCTTGAGGCCCAGCGCATAATTGCCGTTGCCATCAAAGCTCTTTCCGTTCAGTCCGCGGAAATCGCGCACGCGCGGCAGCGCCATGGTCACGAGGCGATCGAGGAATTCGTACATGCGATCGTGGCGCAGCGTGACCTTCACGCCGATCGGCAGCCCGTGCCGGATCTTGAACGTCGCAATGGCCTTCTTCGCACGTGTCACGACCGCCTTCTGGCCTGCGATGGCCGTCAAATCATTGACCGCGGACTGGATCTTCTTCTGGTCGCCGGACGCTTCGCCCGCGCCGATATTGAGCACGATCTTCTCGATCCGCGGCGCCTGCATGGGATTGGTGTAGCCGAACTCCTTCTGCAGCGCCGGACGGATCACTTCCTCGTAGCGCTTCTTGAAGCGGGGCACGTAGTTGGCATCCCGACCGGCATCTGCCGCTTCAACACCGGCTCCCGCCTTCGCGGCATCCGCTTTGCCTTCACCCTTCGCCTTCTTGCCTTCCGCCTTTCCGTCCTGGCCCTTGCCGGCCGGCTGAGACTGTTTCTTCGCGCGCGGTTCTTTCGCGCCCTTCTCAGACATCGATGACCTCACCGGATTTCTTTGCGAAGCGCACCTTGCGGGTGCCTTCCATCTTGAAGCCGATCCGCGTCGCCTCTCCGGTTCTCGGATCGGCATGCGCGATGTTGGACAAATGAATTGGCGATTCCTTGCTGATGATGCCCGCCTGCTGGCGCTGCGTTTGCCGCTGATGGCGCCTGACGATGTTCACACCGGAGACCAGCGCGCGATCGTCCTTGGGATACAGCCTCAGCACTTCACCCTTCTTGCCTTTGTCGCGGCCACTGATCACGACCACCCGGTCGCCCTTGCGAATCCGTGCAGCCATCACAGCACCTCCGGCGCGAGCGAGATGATTTTCATATGGTTCTTCGCGCGAAGTTCGCGCGTGACCGGTCCGAAGATACGCGTACCGATCGGCTCATTCTGGTTGTTGACCAGCACCGCGGCATTGGAATCGAAACGGATCAGGCTGCCATCGGGACGGCGCACGCCGTGCGCAGTGCGCACGATCACGGCCTTCAGCACCTCGCCCTTCTTCACGCGGCCGCGCGGAATGGCTTCCTTCACGCTGACCACGATGGTGTCGCCGACATCGGCATATTTGCGCCGCGAGCCGCCCAGTACCTTGATGCACATCACCCGCCGCGCACCGGAATTGTCGGCCACATCCAGTTCCGTCGTCATCTGGATCATGACTGCCCTCCCGTGCCGCGCTCCTGGGCGCCCACGCGTCCGATCACTTCCCAGGACTTCAACTTGGAGAGCGGACGGCACTCGCGGATGCGGACCACATCGCCCACCTTGAACTCCTTGTTCTCGTCATGGGCGTGGTATTTCTTCGACCGGCGCACGGTCTTTCCCATTACCGGATGCGTGAAGCGGCGCTCGACATTGACCACCACCGTCTTGGCGTTCTTGCCGCTGACCACGACGCCCTGAAGGATGCGCTTGGGCATTTTCGTTCCTTTGTCTCTATTGCGCCGCGTTCCGGCGGCGTTCGCCGAGCACGGTCTGAATGCGCGCGATATCGCGGCGCACCACACGCACCCGACTTGTATTCTCGAGCTGGCCATTCGCGCGCTGGAATCGCAGGTTGAACTGTTCCTTTTTCAGCTTTGCGAGCGCGTCGCCAAGCTCATCCGCGCTCTGGTGGCGAAGATCGCCGGCGTCTTTCTGTTTCTTCGCCATCTCTCAGACCTCAAGCCGCGCAATGAATTTGGTATTGATCGACAGTTTGGAAGCGCCGAGCCGCAGCGCTTCCTTCGCGGTTTCGGTATCCACGCCGTCAACCTCGAACAGGATGCGGCCCGGCTTGATCTTTGCCACCCAGTATTCCGGCGCGCCCTTGCCCGAACCCATGCGCACTTCGGCCGGCTTCTTGGAAACCGGCACATCCGGGAACACGCGAATCCACACGCGTCCCGCGCGTTTCATGTGGCGCGTGATCGCGCGCCGCGCGGCCTCGATTTCGCGCGCCGTAATTCGCTCCGGCTCCAGCGCCTTCAGGCCGAAAGCGCCGAAATTGAGGGCGGTTCCGGCTTTTGACGGGCCGTGAATACGGCCCTTGTGCTGTTTGCGATATTTGGTACGGGTGGGCTGCAGCATTGTTTCGATCCGTCAGTGTGCAGGCGTCTGCTGCGAACGTCCGGAGCCGGCGGCACGATTGGGATCGGAGGCTTCCACCTGGCGACGTTCCGTCGCCATCGGATCGTGCTCCATGATCTCGCCCTTGAAGATCCAGACCTTCACGCCGCAGGTGCCATAGGTTGTCTTGGCTGTTGCCACGCCATAATCGACGTCGGCGCGCAGCGTGTGCAGCGGCACGCGGCCTTCGCGGTACCATTCCATGCGCGCAATTTCCGCGCCGCCGAGCCGGCCGCCGCAATTGATTCGGATGCCCTGCGCACCGAGCCGCATCGCCGATTGCACGGCGCGCTTCATCACACGACGGAACGCCACGCGTCGCTCGAGCTGCTGGGCGATATTCTCCGCGACGAGTTTCGCATCGATTTCCGGTTTGCGGATTTCGACGATGTTCAGATGCACTTCGTCGTTCGTGAAGCGCTGCACGTCGTTCTTGAGCTTTTCGATATCGGCGCCCTTCTTGCCGATGACAACGCCCGGACGCGCGGAATGGATGGTGATCCGGCACTTCTTGTGTGGCCGCTCGATGACGATGCGCGACACGCCCGCCTGCTTCAGCCGCTCGGACAAATGCTGGCGAATCTTGATGTCTTCCTGCAGCAGCCGGCCGAAATCCTTTTTTCCCGCGTACCAGCGCGAGTCCCAGGTCCGATTGATGCCGAGCCTAAGGCCCGTCGGATTGACTTTCTGGCCCATCAGGCCGTCTCCCTTGCCGCCGCGGAAGTTCCGCGGCCACGTTTCGACGTTTTCTTCTCTTCTTCCTCGCGCTTCTGCTGCACGATGATCGTTACTTGCGCGAACGGCTTTTCGATCCGCGCGCCGCGTCCGCGCGCGCGGGCATGAAAGCGCTTCAGCACCAGATTCTTGCCGACGCTCGCTTCGCTGACGACGAGATCGTCGACGTCGAGATCGTGATTGTTCTCGGCGTTCGCTATCGCCGACTGGAGAACCTTCTTGACGTCCCTGGCCACCCGCTTGGGCGAGAAGGTCAATTCGTTCAACGCCTGCTCGGCGGTCTTGCCGCGAATGGATTGCGCGACGAGATTGAGCTTGCGCGGACTCGTCCGGATTGACCGGCCAATGGCCTGAGCCTTGTCGGCGGGAAGGACGCGCGCGCGCGTTTTCTTGCCCATTTAAGCCCTCTTTGCCTTCTTGTCGGCCGAATGGCCGTAGAATGTGCGCGTCGGCGCGAATTCGCCGAGCTTGTGCCCGACCATGTCTTCCGTCACAAGCACCGGAATATGTTTGTGGCCGTTGTGGACGCCGAAGGTGAGACCCACGAATTGCGGCAGGATCGTCGAACGGCGCGACCACGTCTTGATCACGTCCTTGCGGCCGGAACCGCGCGCGGTCTCGGCCTTCTTGAGCAGATAACCGTCGACAAACGGACCTTTCCAGACTGAACGAGCCATCTAATTACCCTTGCGCCTTCTTCGCATGCCGCGAACGCATGATGAATTTGTCGGTCCGCTTGTTCTTGCGCGTGCGGGCGCCTTTCGTCGGCTTGCCCCACGGCGTGACCGGATGGCGGCCGCCTTTGGTGCGACCCTCGCCGCCGCCATGCGGGTGATCGATGGGATTCATCGCCGTGCCGCGCACATTCGGCCGGCGCCCCTTCCACACATTGCGACCGGCCTTGCCGATGATTTCATTCATATGGTCCGGGTTCGAAACGGCGCCGATCGTCGCCATGCATTCGAGCGGCACACGCCGCACTTCGCCCGAATTGAGGCGCAGCATCGCATAACCCGCGTCGCGGCCGAGATATTGGGCATAGGTGCCGGCGGAGCGCGCAATCTGGCCGCCCTTGGCCGGCTTCATTTCAACATTGTGGACAATTGTGCCGACCGGAATGGCCGAAAGCCGCATCGCATTGCCCGGTTTCACGTCGACCCGCTCGCCCGAGATCACCATGTCGCCAACGGCAAGCCGTTGCGGCGCCAGGATGTAGGACAGCTCGCCGTCCTTGTATTTCAAGAGCGCGATAAAAGACGTGCGATTGGGATCATATTCGAGCCGCTCGACGCGTGCGGGCACATCGAATTTGCGGCGCTTGAAATCGATCAGCCGATAGCGCTGCTTGTGGCCGCCGCCCTGCCAGCGCACGGTGACACGGCCGGTATTGTTGCGGCCGCCATTGCGGGTCTGACCTTCGGTGAGGTTCTTGACCGGACCGCCCTTGTGCAGCTGGGAACGGTCGACCAGCACCAGCTGACGCTGGCCCGGCGTGGTCGGCTTGTACTGTTTGAGCGCCATCTCAGAGTCCCGTCGTGATGTCGATCTGGTAACCCTCCTGGAGGGTCACGATCGCTTTCTTGATATCGCTGCGCCGATAGGGACGACCGCGGAACAGCTTGGACTTGCCCTTCTGCTGGATCGTATTGACGGCCTTGACCTTGACCTTGAACAGGCTTTCGACCGCCTTGGCGATCTGCGGTTTCGTCGCCGACTGCGCCACGCGGAACACGACCTGATTGCTCTCACTGAGCTTGGTCGCCTTCTCGGTGATCACCGGCGACAGGATGACGTCATAATTATTCACGACAGCCGCTCCTCGATCGCATTGACCGCCGCCCGCGTGAGCACGAGCTTGTCGCGATTCAGAATGTCATAAACATTCAGGCCCGCCGTCGGCAGCAAACCGATGCCCGGCAGATTGCGCGCACTGAGCGCAAAATTGCCGTCGAACTCGCCGTCGACGATCAGCGCATTCTCCGCGCCGATCTTGCCGAGGCGCTTTGCAAGCTCCCTCGTCCTGATGCTTTCCGCCTTCGCGGTTTCGATCACGACGAGCGCGCCATCCCTCGCCTTCGCCGAAAGCGCATGCCTGAGTCCCAGCGCCCGCACTTTCTTCGGCAGATCGAAGGCATGGCTGTGCTGCACCGGTCCCATCGCCTTGGCGCCACCGACGAACAGCGGCGCGGAACGCGCGCCGTGCCGCGCCTGGCCGGTGCCCTTCTGCTTGTACATCTTCTTCTTTGTGCGATTGATCTCGCCGCGGGTCAGGACCTTGTGCGTACCGGCACGGCGTTTGGCGAGCTGCCAGACGACCACGCGCTGAATCAGATCGGTGCGGGGCTCCAATCCGAAAATCGAATCCTTGAGCTCTATTTCGGTCGTGCCGTCGGCGTCGAGATTGACCACTTGCGCTTTCATCTCACGCCTCCGCGGCTTGTGCAGACGCGCCGTTGCGCTCCGGCTTGCGCACGGAGCCCGGCATCGGAGCCGCATCGGGGCGCGGCCGCTTGGCGGCATCGCGCACCATCACCCAGCCGCCCTTTGAACCTGGAACGGCGCCCTTGATCATGATCAGCCCGCGCTCGACATCGACCTTCGCGATTTCGAGATTCTGGGTCGTCACCCGGTCGACGCCGTAATGGCCGTGCATCTTCTTGTTCTTGAAGGTCTTGCCCGGATCCTGGCGTCCGCCCGTGCCGCCCAGCGAACGATGCGAGATCGACACGCCGTGGCTTGCTTCCAACCCTCGGAAGTTCCAGCGCTTCATCGCGCCGGTGAATCCGCGTCCGATGGTGATGCCGGTGACATCCACCTTCTGACCCGGCACGAAGTGATCGGCAAGGACAACATCGCCAACTTCAAGCAGGTTCGCACTATCGACACGAAACTCCGCGAGTTTCCGCTTCGGCTCGACTTCTGCCTTTGCAAAGCGACCGCGATCGGCCTGAGTAAGCCGTTTGGTCTTTGCAAAGCCGCTGCCGAGCTGGACAGCCGTGTAGCCATCCTTCTCTTCCGTCCGCTTCGCCACGACCTGACAGCCATCGAGCTTCAGGACCGTGACAGGTACATGCCGGCCATCCTCAAGGAACAGCCGGGTCATGCCCACTTTCTGCGTGATGACGCCTGTGCGCATCCGCGTTTCCTTTAGAGCTTGATCTCGACATCGACGCCGGCCGCAAGGTCGAGCTTCATCAGCGCGTCGACCGTCTGCGGCGTGGGATCGATGATGTCGAGGAGCCGTTTGTGAGTCCGGATTTCGAACTGCTCGCGGCTCTTCTTGTCCACATGCGGGGAGCGGTTCACCGTGAAGCGCTCGAAGTCGGTCGGCAGCGGGATCGGACCCCTGACCTGCGCGCCCGTGCGTTTCGCCGTGTTGACGATCTCCCGCGTCGAATTGTCGAGAATACGGTGATCGAAAGCCTTGAGCCGTATACGGATGTTCTGACCCTGCATGTTCTTTTCTCCGATATCCGCCCGAGGCTTTCGCCGCCTTATTTCACGATCTTCGCGACGACACCCGATCCGACGGTGCGGCCGCCTTCGCGGATGGCGAAGCGCAGCTTCTCTTCCATCGCAATCGGAACAATCAGCTCGACGTCGATTGAGACGTTGTCGCCCGGCATCACCATCTCGGTGCCTTCCGGCAGCTTCACGATTCCCGTCACGTCGGTGGTGCGGAAATAGAATTGCGGCCGGTAGTTGGTGAAGAAGGGCGTGTGGCGGCCGCCCTCTTCCTTGGTGAGCACGTAGACTTCCGCCTTGAAATTCGTGTGCGGCGTGATCGAACCCGGTTTCGCCAGCACCTGGCCACGCTCCACGCCATCGCGCTCGATGCCGCGCAGCAGACAGCCGACATTGTCCCCCGCCTGGCCCTGGTCGAGCAGCTTGCGGAACATTTCGACGCCGGTGACCGTGGTCTTCTGCGTCGGGCGAATGCCGACGATTTCCACTTCCTCGCCCACCTTGACGACGCCGCGATCGATACGGCCGGTAACAACCGTGCCGCGACCGGAGATCGAGAACACGTCTTCGATCGCCATCATGAACGGTTGGTCGATCGGACGCTCAGGTTGAGGAATGTTCTCGTCCACGGCCTTCATCAATTCCGTGATGGAATCGCGACCCAGCTTTGGTTCGCGATCCTCAAGCGCGCATAACGCGGAGCCGCGCACGATCGGGATGGTGTCGCCGGGGAAACCGTAACTTGAAAGCAGCTCGCGCACTTCGAGCTCGACGAGTTCCTGAAGCTCCGGATCATCCACCATATCCACCTTGTTCAGGTAGACGACGAGCGCCGGCACGCCGACCTGGCGCGCGAGGAGGATGTGCTCGCGGGTCTGCGGCATCGGGCCGTCTGCGGCGGAAACAACGAGAATGGCGCCGTCCATCTGGGCGGCGCCGGTGATCATGTTCTTTACATAGTCGGCATGACCCGGGCAGTCGACATGGGCGTAGTGCCGCTTGTCGGTCTCGTATTCCACATGCGCCGTGGAGATGGTGATGCCGCGCGCTTTTTCTTCCGGCGCCTTGTCGATCTGGTCATAGGCCGTGAACTGCGCCTTGCCCTGCTCCGCCAGGATTTTGGTAATGGCAGCCGTCAGCGACGTCTTGCCATGATCGACGTGACCGATGGTGCCGATGTTGCAGTGCGGCTTTGTCCGCTCGAATTTGCTCTTTGCCATGTGGATCTCCTGACAGTTTCTTAGGCGTACTTCGCTTTCACTTCATCCGCGATCGCTTGCGGGACCTGCTCGTAGTGGTCGAATTGCATTGTGTATTGCGCGCGCCCCTGGGTCATGGAACGCAGATTGTTGATGTAGCCGAACATGTTGGCGAGCGGCACCATGGCAGTGGCGACCTGCGCATTGCCGCGCGAATCCGTTCCCTGCACCTGCCCGCGCCGCGAATTCAGATCGCCGATCACGCCGCCCAGAAAATCCTCGGGCGTTACGACTTCGACGCTCATGATCGGCTCGAGCAGCTTGACGGCACCCTTGGACGCCAATTCGCGGAACGCCGCGCGCGCCGCGATGTCGAAGGTCAGCGCGTTGGAGTCCACTTCGTGATATTTGCCGTCGATCAGGCGCGCCTGGAAATCGATCACGGGAAAGCCCGCCAGCAAGCCGGCCTCCTTCTGCGCCTTGATGCCCTTTTCCACCGAAGGAATGAATTCCTTCGGAATCGATCCGCCGACGACGTCGTTCTCGAACACGAAACCGGAGCCAGGGGGCAACGGCTCGAACTCGATTTTCACTTCGGCAAACTGGCCCGAACCGCCGGTTTGTTTCTTGTGCGTGTACTGGATCGTCACCGGTTTCGACAGCGTCTCACGATAGGCAACCTGCGGCGCGCCGACATTCGCCTCGACTTTGTAGGTCCGCTTCAGAATATCGACCTTGATGTCGAGATGGAGTTCGCCCATGCCCTTCAGGATCGTCTGCCCGGATTCCGCGTCGGTTGAAACGCGGAATGACGGATCTTCCTGGGCCAGGCGCGCGAGCGCCATGCCCATCTTTTCCTGATCGGCCTTCGTCTTCGGTTCGATCGCGACTTCGATAACCGGATCGGGAAATTCCATCCTTTCCAGGATCACCGGATGATTCGGATCGCAGAGCGTCTCACCTGTTGTCGTATACTTCAGGCCAGCAAATGCCACGATATCGCCGGCATTGGCCTCCTTCACGTCTTCACGACTGTTGGCGTGCATCAGCAGCATGCGGCCGACACGTTCGTTCTTCTCCTTGACCGAATTGAGCACGCCAGTGCCCGAAGAAACCGTACCCGAATAGACACGCACGAATGTGATGGAGCCGACGAACGGGTCATCCATGATCTTGAACGCGAGGCCCGAGAACGGCGCCTTGTCGTCGGCAGGGCGCGCCACCACCTCGTTCTTGCCGGGAACGGTGCCTTCAACCGGCGGAATATCAAGCGGTGATGGAAGGTAATCGACGACCGCATCGAGCAGGGGCTGCACGCCTTTGTTCTTGAACGCGGACCCGCACATCACCGGGACGAAATGGAAGGCAATCGCGCCCTTGCGAATGCACGCCTTGATCTGCTCGACCGTCGGCATCTTGCCGTCGAGATAGGCGCCCAGCAGCTCTTCGTCTTCTTCCACGGCCATCTCGACAAGCTGCGTGTGCAACTCCTCTGCCTTGGCCATCAGATCGCCGGGAATCTCGACTTCGTCGAATTTTGCGCCGAGCTGCTCGTCGCGCCAGACGATCGCCTTCATGCGGACGATATCGACGATGCCCTTGAACTCGCTCTCCGTGCCGATCGGCCATGTCAGAACCAGCGGACGCGTGCCCAGACGATCGATCATCATGGCGATGCAGCGCGGATAATCCGCACCGATGCGATCCATCTTGTTCACAAAACAGATGCGCGGGACGCGATATTTGTCGGCCTGGCGCCACACGGTCTCGGACTGCGGCTCGACGCCGGCGACCGCGTCGAAGACTGCGACTGCACCATCGAGCACACGCATGGAACGTTCGACCTCGATCGTGAAATCGACATGGCCCGGCGTATCGATGATGTTGATGCGATGATCGTTCCAATAGCAGGTGGTCGCCGCCGAAGTGATGGTGATGCCGCGCTCCTGCTCCTGCTCCATGAAATCCATGGTGGCGGCACCGTCATGCACTTCGCCGATCTTGTGGCTCTTGCCCGTGTAATAAAGGATGCGCTCGGTCGTCGTCGTCTTGCCGGCATCGATATGCGCGGCAATGCCGATGTTGCGATATTTTTCGAGCGGGGTTGTGCGAGCCATGGCCGGATCCTTGAACTAGTTACGCGTCACCAGCGGTAATGTGAGAAGGCGCGGTTCGCCTCGGCCATCTTGTGCGTGTCTTCACGCTTCTTGACGGCCGAGCCGCGATTGTTGGCAGCATCCATGAGTTCGCCCGACAGCCGGCCCATCATGGTCGGCTCGTTCCGCGCGCGCGACGCATTGATGATCCAGCGGATCGCGAGCGCGCGGCTTCGGTCCTGACGGACTTCGACGGGCACCTGGTAGGTCGCGCCGCCTACGCGCCGCGAACGCACTTCGAGCGCCGGGCTCACATTGCGCAACGCCTCGTGGAAAAGCTGGAGCGGGTCCTGCTTGGTCTTGGACTGGATCGTATCGAACGCGCCGTAGACAATCCGTTCCGCGGCGGCCTTCTTGCCGGCGTACATCAGACTGTTCATGAATTTCGCGAGCACCAGATCGCTATATTTGGCGTCGGGGACGATCTCGCGGCGTTCGGCGCGGCGGCGGCGGGCCATATGTGTCTTTCCTGTCTCTTTCTCTTTCCTGACCGATCCCGGCTCTTCGTTTTGCTTCGGCCGGGATGATCTTCGCTTCGCTCAGATCATTTCGGGCGCTTGGCGCCGTAGAGCGAGCGCCGCTGCTTGCGGTCCTTCACGCCCTGCGTGTCAAGCACGCCGCGGATGATGTGGTAGCGGACGCCCGGCAGGTCCTTCACACGGCCGCCGCGGAGCAGCACAACAGAGTGTTCCTGCAGGTTGTGTCCTTCGCCCGGAATGTAGCTCACCACTTCGTAGCCATTGGTGAGCCGCACCTTGGCGACCTTGCGGAGCGCCGAGTTGGGCTTCTTGGGTGTCGTCGTATAGACGCGTGTACATACGCCGCGTTTCTGCGGACAGCCGGTCAGCGCCGGCACCTTGTTGCGCTTGGGCTTTTCGCCGCGCGGCTTGCGGATCAACTGGTTGATCGTCGGCATTCCTGGTTCCACATTCCGTCGCGTCGCACGCGACTTCACAAACGAACGAATGGGCCGGCCCATCCCGGACCGACCCGGACTTGCGGAGGATTGGGCCGGAAAACCGCCCCAATCGCGCAATTTCACACTTCCCAGACTGACTTCGAGCCAGCGTTTCGGCGCCCAAAAGCGCCGACAGCCTGTCCATGAAGGTCCGGCTATATAGATTCGGCACCCCTGCCGGTCAACCCCGGAGAAAGGATATTTCCGGGCTTTTGGGCGTCGTCACGCCCCCTCGATTCATGTTTTCGGAGCGAGCCCGAGCTTTCGCGGGTCGGGAACGTCGCGCACTCGGCGGGCCTCCACATCGGCGAGCAGGCCTCTCAGCCATTCGCGGTCGAGCCGCCTTTGCTCTTCTATATGTCGCAACAGGTGCTTTCCGCCGGTGGACAGCACGCCCGCCAGCTCCTGGCTGATCGGGTCCAGCTTGGCGATGAGTTCGTCGAGGCGGGCGATCCTTTTGCGGACGAGCGTTTCCACGACCTCGATGTCGCCGAGGTGCAGGAAGAGTAGCGCGCCGTACAGCGTCTGCGAGACCGGACCCTCCTGTTCAAACTGCGCGTGCAGCAGCTTCTGGAATTCCGCCTTTCCCGTGGGGGTAATGCTATAAACCGTGCGCATACCGCCGCGGGCGACGCGTTCCTGGCTCACCGGGGAAATAAGGCCTTCTTTCTCGAGCTGCCGGATCGCGTAATAAAGCGTCCCCACATCGACATCGATGTAGCACTCGACCATCGCGTTCTCGAGCCGGCGCTTGATCTCGTAAGGATGGAAATTCCCCCGATGCAGCACGCCGAGAATCAAAAGTCTTGCCTTCATAGTTTAATTAGACTATTATAATCCAACTAGGCAAGAGACGGGGAACACGTCATGTGGCGGACGATAGGTGGCATCGTTGCGGGGTTCGTGGCTTGGTGGATCGTGGCGACCGTGCTGGACATTGGCTTGCGGCTCTGGCTCCCGGGTTACGTTCAAGTCGAGCACGCTTTGGTGTTTACCCTTCCGATGAAGATTGCGAGGCTCTCGATCGGCGCGGTGAGCTCCGTGGTGGCTGGCGCTGTAGTTCAGGTTATTGCGCCCGCAAGCGGCCGGGCGCCGTGGATCCTCGGCCTGGCGCTGCTCCTGCTGTTCGTGCCAGACCACATCCACCTCTGGATGAAATTTCCGATCTGGTACCATCTGACGTTCCTTCTCACGCTCGTGCCGCTCGTAATCCTCGGCGCGCAGCTTTGGGCGCACGGTGTCGCGCGCAAGGTCTAGCGGAGCACCGACGCAGACGGCTGCTGAAGCAGGCGGCAACGCTCCCGGGAGCTTCGCGGATATCGAGTTTCCCGGGCGTATTTGATCTCACCACCCCGATTAACAAAATCGCCCCTCTCGATGTCGATCGGTCCAGGAAATATCATTCCGGGCAAAGCAACAGCTGACCAACCCGGGAAAGAGATGTTTTGACCGAAGTCGTGCTCACACTCGCCAGCGGGCGGCAGGTCGCGTTCGATGTCGCGTGCGACCTCAATGGACCGATGTATTTCGTGTTCTCGGTGCGCAAATGCGGCAGTTCCATATTTAATGATATCTGCAGGACGATTGGCGAAAGCAACCGGCGTCAATTCGTTCCTGTCGGGGATACGTTTTTCTGGAACAATGTCGAGATTTCCGAATACGTGAACGATCCGGCGCTCCTCGATCTCCTTCGCCCGGGAAATGTCTATGGCGGGTTCCGGGACATGCCACGAATATTGTTATCGAGCGAAATATTCCGCCGGAGCCCAAAATTGCTGTTTGTGCGCGATCCGCGCGACGCGCTGGTCAGTGAATTCTTCTCAAACGCATATTCGCACCCGTTGCCGGACGAGAATGCCGGAACGACGGGCATGAGGGGACGGCTGTTGCGTCAACGCAAACGTGCTCTCAGCGCAGGCATAGATGTGACGGTGCTGCGCCGGTCGAGGGCCATGTCAAGAACGATGCTGGGATATGCCCCCATCGTCGGATGGGACACGACAACGGTGCTCAGATACGAGGATTACATTTTCAGCAAGCGGGCGCTTATTGAGGCGATCGCGTGCGCGTTCAACTGGTCGACGGACGAAGAACTCATTGGGAAAATTCTTGCCTGGGCCGATGTCCGCCCCGAAAAGGAGGAGCCCAAGGCTTTCGTGCGAAAGGTAACGCCAGGCGATCATCGCGAAAAGCTTGAGCCGATGACAATCGTTCAGCTCAACAATAAGCTCGCAAAAGCGATGGAACTGTTCGGTTATGCACCCTGACCAGGACCGGCAGAAACCAAATTCACGAATTGCGATGTCAGCAGCCTCACGCGCATTTCCGGCGTCAGAAGATCGGAAAGCATGACGTATTCCCTGATCCAGCGCATGCAATGATTTGTCGGATACATCGGGTCCCAGGGTTTCGGGTTGGCCGTGAAATGCAGGACGACCGGCTCATGCGCCGGCTCCTCGGGAGCCGTGGCACGCAGAAACCAGTTGAACGCCTCGGGCAGCGGCGTGGTGCAGCCGGCAAAGGCCAGATTGAGCGCGCACTGGTCATGAAATGTCAGCAGATCCTGCCGGCTGTGCGCGAACTCGGCCGCACGGGCGAGCGCAGCCGGAAGGGCAGGATGGTCGAGATCGAACAGCAAGACGCCCGAATTGAAGTAGCTCTCCGGCTCGACGCCGATCGCCGCGGCAGCCTGGGAGATTTCGGCAACGATCCCAAGCCTGGCGCCCAATGGTTGTCCATCGAGGTCGAATCTGAAAATCTTGTCCACGCCGTGGCCGACGCAGGTATCTGAATCGATGTAGAGTGCTCGTCCACCAATTCCGCGCGCAAGCAGGTTCTGTGCCGCGAAAATGCGATAATACGCAGCAGCAGACAATCCGTGACCGACGGCGAAAAAGCCCCATTCGCGTTTGAAATGGCCGGCAGTCCCGCGCACCGCACTTGCTGGCACGACATCGATTGAAACCCCGAAGGCGGCACCAGTAAGCCGGAAAATGTCGGCGGCAAAATCCAGTATGTTGTCGGCGCAGATGACATTCAGCGCGCATCGCCGGCGCAAAGCAGGATTGTTCCGAAGCAGCGAATGCAGCGCGACGGACGTACCCGCGAGGTAATTCGCATCCGTACAGAAGTAGATTGTCCGTTCTCTTTCGTCCCGTTCCCGTTCCGACAGAGAGAAGGAAAGATTGCGCGCCCGTTCCGCAAGAAAGGGGTCGGCGATGACAGTGTCGGCGCCGACACCCTGGGAAGGCTCTTCTTTGCAGATTGCTCCAACAAGGGCGCGCTCGCACAATACGCGATCCCTGAAATTTTCCAGCTCCTCATTCGGTGCCCGCGACAGTTGCTCTTCCAAAAGCTCGATCACTTCCTTGTACCGGCCGGTGTACCGTGCGGCCCTTCCCACCGCTTCCAGCAAAGGCGTATTGCCGATGTCAGCACCCAGCCGTACGCGGTCATGCAGAAGATCGAAGATCTTCCCCCATTCGCGCCGCGCCGAATAAAGGCCGGCGGCCGTCGCCGTCCATCCATGTGGAAGTTCAGCCGATTCCGTGGCTTCCTGCGCCATGCACTCGTCCAGGTATTCGACGGCACGATCGAGCTGCATGCTAAGACAGAAATATTCGAGCTTGCGCAGGCGCAGATCCGACACGCTGCTGGCATTGAGCAGCGGCTCCGCCTCGCGCAGAATCCGCTCGGCGGCTTCGAGTTCCTTGCGGATCAGAAGCGCGCGAAGTTTCGCGCTGATGATGGCGTGCGACGCCGATGCGGCACCGCCGGCGGCATCGAACAGCGCATCGATCGTTTCGAAATCTCGTTTGGGGACCAGCGCATGCATGATGTGGCCGATCCGCTGCAAGCCAAATCCGGCGACGGAAGCCGGATATTCGCTGCACAGCTTTGCGGCGCCGATGTAATCCTCGCAGGCCAGGCGCGCCTGCAGCAGGAATTCGAATTGCTGATCGGCCGGCATCCCTTCCAGGAATTTTTCCGGCTCGCGCAGTTCGTTTCTGTCTCCCGCCCCTTCGAGCGCCGCGAAAAGCAGCCGGACGGCTTCGAGTTTCCCCGGTTTGGCGGCAAGCACAAACTTGAGCGGCGCCACGGCCTCCTCGTACCGTTCGAGAGCCACAAGCGCCCGCGCCTTGACGAGCGCCCCCTTGTCATCGAGCGGCCTGCTCGCCTCCAAACCATCCATGATGCGCAGGGCCATTTGCGGATCGTTGTTCTGCTGGCGCCACATCGCGCGGCGCATTTCGCACATGGCATTGCCCTGGCCGCCCCGGGCAAGCCAATCGTAAAGGATCACGGCTTCATGGCGCAGTCCTTCACGAAAAGCCGCATGGGCATGACGCATCACAAAGTCAGACCGGTTCCTGTGGGCACCGTCCGGCGTAGCGCCAACAAACAGGACAAGCTGCTGCACGATATCTGCCGCTGCCGCACCCTTTTCGGACAAGGCCTCCGCGCGCGCGAAAAAAACTGCGGCGCTCAGTTCCTGCTGGGCTGCGCGTCGCGCGGCCGGGCCCCCCACCTTGACCGCACGCTCTTCCCCATCATTTTCCCAAACTGCCTCGGACATTACGCCCCCTCGCCGGAACAGGCAGTCCCAAAATTGGCGAACTGCGAGGCGAGCAGGCGCCTGGACATTTCCTGCGGCAACAGTTCGGAAAGCATGACGTATTCCCGAACCCAGCGCATGCAATGCGCGTTTGCATACATGGGGTCCCACGGTTTCGGGCGAGCGATGAAATGCAGGATGACCGATTCGTCCGCAAATGCGTCTTGCGGTGCCGTCGGCCGCAGCAACCAGTTGAATCTCTCCGCCAGCGGTGTGTAGCAATCCCGAAACGCCAGATTGAGCGCGCACTGGTCAACGAATGTCAGCAACTCCTGCTGGTCGCGCGCAATTTCGACGGTTCGGGCAAGCGCAGCCGGTAGGTCGTGATGGGCGAGATCGAACAAAAGTACACCGGAGTTGAAATATCTGGCCGGTTCGACGCCGAGTATTGCGGCGGCGCGGGCAATTTCCGGGACCAGGATTTCGGGCCGCGCAGCGATCGGCTTGTCTTTCATATCGAACTCGAAAATCCGGTCCACCCCATGGCCGACGCACGTATCCGAATCGATATAGAGGGCCCGGCCGCCTATGCCGCGGGCGAGCAGGTTTTGCGCCATAAAAATGCGATAATAGGCGGCATCGGACAATCCATGACCAGGCGCGAAGAGTCCCCAATCGCTCTTGAAATTGCCTGCCGTCCCGAACAATTCGCTCGCCGGCACTATGCCGATTGGAACGCCGAATGCAGCTCCGATCTTCGCGAAAATATCGGTCGCCAGTTCCACCGCATCATCGGCACAGACAACATTGAACGAACACGCGCCGCACAGCATGCAGTTGTTGCGAAGTAGCGAAAACATCGCGACGCAGGTACCCGCAAAATAATTGATATCCGTACAGAAGTAGACGGTCCGGTCACCGCTGCTGAATCTGCGCGCGGACAGCGATTGAGTGAGAACGCGTGCCCTTTCGGAATACAGCCGGTTGGCAATCGCACCCTCGGCAGCCGAACGTGCAGCGGAGTGGCTGCCGTTCTCCGCTGCAAGAGATGTTTCCCAAATCAGACGATCCCGGAAATTGCTCAACTCCTCATTCGGCGCCCGCGTCAGGAGGTTATCCAGAAGTTCGAGCACTTCCTTGTACCGGCCTGTGTGCCGCACGGCGCGCCCCACCGCCTCCAGCGTGGCAGTATGGGCAATGTCAAATCCCAGCCGCACGCGGTCGTGCATGAGATCGAGTATCTTGTCCCATTCGCGCCGCGCCGAATAAAGGCCGGCAACCGTCGCCGTCCATGCGGCGGGAAGTTGGGCCGAAGCCGTACATTCATGAAGGTATTCGACGGCGCGGTCGAGCTGCATGCTGAGACAGAAATATTTGAGGTTGCGAAGGCGCAGGTCCTCCGCACCGTCGGCGCGAAGCAGTGGCTCGGCCTCACGCAAAATCCGCTCGGCGGCTTCGAGGTCTTTGCGGATCAGGAGCGCGCGGAGCTTCGCACCAATGATCGAATGCGACTGCGATGCGACACCCCCGGCGGCGTCGAACAATGCGTCGACAGTTTCGAAGTCGCGCTTGACGACCTGCGCGTGCATGACCTGGCCGATCCGCTGCAAGCCCGCTTCGGCAATGGAATTCGGACATTCGCTGCACAATTTTGCAGCGCCGATGTAATCCTCGCAGGCGAGGCGCGCCTGCAGCAGGAATTCGAATTGCTCGTTATGCGGCACTCCCTCCAGGAATTTTTCTGGTTCATGCAGATCGCTTTTGTCCCCCGCCCGCTCGAGTGCCATGAAGAGCATCCGGACGACTTCGAGTTTGCCCGGTCTGGCGGCGAGCACAAACTTGAGCGGCGCCACGGCGTCGCCGAACCGTTCGAGTGCGACAAGCGCACGCGCCTTGACGAGCACTGCCCGGTCATCAAGCGGCCTGCTCGCCTCCAACCCTTCCAGAATGCGCAACGCCGTTTGCGGATCGTTGTTCTGCTGTCGCCACATCGCGCGGCGAATCTCGCACATGGTATTGCGCTGACCGTTGCGGGCCAGCCAATCGTAAAGGGTCACCGCTTCCTGACGAAGGCCTTCACGAAACGCCGCGTGGGCCTGACGCAACACAAAGGCGCACTCGTTCGCGTTGGCGCGGTCCGGCGCACCGCCAACAAACTGGACAAGCTCGCGCACAATATTTGCCGGAGCCGCACCTTTTTCGAACAGCGCTTCGGCCCGCGCAAAAGAGGCTATGGCACCATGTTCCTTCGCCGAAGCGCGTTGCGCGGCGGGGCCGCGCGCCCTGGCTGCACGTCCTCCGCCGTCCCCTTTAAAAACTGCCTCGGACATTACGCCCCCTGATCGCCGGATCTGTGCGCCACAGTGCGGCTCCCGAAATTCCTCCAGAATGGCACGGAAATGGTTTGCCGCATCCTATCTGTCTTCAGGGCAGACTCCAATCCCCTGAACGCGCCAGCCGCACGGTAATCGTGCTTTGGGAAACCCGATATCGCCCTCAGGTTATGCATGGGGCGATCGCTTCGCTCAAGCTGTTAATCATAGATATCATCTTCGCTTACTTCCGCGCAGAATCCACTGTTCGCAGCTTTTCGGGGATGATAATCTTTATCATAGGGTTTACCATCTGGGCGTCGCCGAATGCCGCGGAAATTTCGACCGGACGAATTCGGCATCGGAATTGCTGCGATTGCCGTTGTTGCCGCTCAATTTTTTGCGTCGCCGGCTGCGGCGGCACCACCGCTTGCTCAAGGTCGTTTTATTAGCGGATCCGGATCAATCCGGCCTGTACCAGGTGGAGTCGTTATCGATCAGACTTCGGCGCGCGCGGTCATCGACTGGCGCGGATTTCCGGATGTTTTGGGAACGTTTGTGCGCCTCAACAATCATGACGGTGTTACCTTTATCCGGGAAAGAGGAGACTCCCTTCTCCGGATTGCGGGTTCGCTCAGGGCAACGGGTTCGGTCTACCTGATTAGCAGGCGTGGCATAAACATAATGCCCAGCGGCACGATAGTGACGACGGGCAACTTCATCGCCTCCACGGGCGATTCGACGTCAGCGAACTCAACGTCGCGCGGCCTCCAGCGGTTTTCGGAAGCGGGAGGAAGCGTGATGAATGACGGGAGTATCGTTTCGGTGCGGGGCAATGTCGCACTGATCGGAAGCGCAGTTGAGAATTCAGGGTCGATTTCCGCGGAGAAAGGATCGGCCTTGCTTGCGGCCTCGAACGAAGGCTCAGTACTCGCCAGAGGCGGTCATGGCGCCGCCATTAGCAGCGGCGGCATCAGCGCCCGACGGGTCGCTATTGAATCGGCCGACGGGGATGTTTCGATCCAGCGTCGTCCTACCAGCCTCATTCGCGCAGTCGGAACAGCAGCGGGCGATGGGCGCGTACTGCTGCTCTCGCACGGGGCAACCCGCATTGCCGGAGCGATTGCCGCGCGCGACGCCGACAGAACCGGGGGTACGATCATTGCAACAGGCAATACGGTGTACGTTGCTTCGTCTGCACGATTGGACGCAAGCGGCCGGCGCGGCGGTACGGTTCTCCTTGGTGGCCGTGCCCGCCGAGGCGCCTTTGCCGCAGACGATCGCATTGCTCGGCATGTTCTTCCGGCGATCAGAACCATTGTCGAGCGCGGCGCGGTGATCTCCGCAGATGGCGAAAACGGCAAAGGCGGCGAAGTTGTGGTGTGGTCGAAGAACGCAACCCGCTTTGCCGGTGCAATCAGCGCCCGCGGTTCTTCCGGTGCAATGGCTGGATTCGCGGAAGTCTCAAGCCGCGGACGATTGACGCTCACCGGACATGTCGATCTTACGGCAACCCATGGCGGCGCCGGCACTTTGCTGCTCGATCCGTACAACGTCACAATCTCCAAAGGCAAGGACGTAACCGAGAACTGTTCTGGCGGCGTTTGTGCGCCGGAGGGGAACAATTCGGTCCTGGGCGTGCGGACGCTTAAATCCCTGTTGGCGACCAGCAACGTCGAAGTAACTTCGGGCACTTCAGGCTCCCAGTCCGGAGACATCACTGTCGCTGCGCCGATCTCATGGTCGAGTGCGTACACGCTGACTCTCGATGCGTACCATTCGGTTCTCATCGATGCACCCATCTCGGTGAAAGGTGCAGGCGGTCTCAGTGTTGTTACAAACGATGGTGGCTCCGGCGGAACCCTGGCTTTCGCCGCTGACGGGCATGTCAGATTCAGCAATCTCGGCAGCGTTTTGACTATCAATGGCGCCAGCTTTGCCCTGGTGAGCTCAATTGCCACGCTGGCACGCGATATTAAAGCCAATCCAACGGGGAATTTCGCCCTCGCGCGCAGCTACGACGCGAGTCGCGATGGCACCTATGCATCGTCGCCCATCCCCACCACGCTAGCTGGTTTTGTTGAAGGGCTCGGCAATGCGATCGTCAATCTTTCCATCAGCGATGGCACGACGAGCGATCTCGTCGGACTGTTCTCCGCCAATATCGGTACCATCGAGAACCTCAATCTCGAAAACGCCACAATCATCGGACCGCAGGGTACAGCCAACGCGTCTTCCATCGTCGGCGGCCTTAGCGGGACAAACTTTGGATATTTGTCCAACGATGTGATCTCCGGCAGCGTATCGATTGGTTCCGGTGGTGGCTTCGCCAATGTCGGCGGGCTTGCCGGGGCAAGCAGCGGCGCCATCAGCGGCTCAAATTCGACGGCTGTCGTAACCGCCGGTGTTTCATCGAACGCCGGCGGCATTGTCGGGTTGGACAATACTTACGGATCGATCACCAACTCCTTTGCCAGCGGCAACGTCACGGGTGGAGACAGCGGCGAGTCCGGCGGGCTGGCCGGTGACAATGTCGGCACGATCTCGTATTCCTATGCCACCGGCACGGTGGCAGGTGGCGCGAACGCAGGTGTCGGCGGACTTTCCGGCGACAATGTGCAAACGGGTTCCATTGTCTCTGATTACGCGTCGGGATCCACGACGGGAGGCGCCAACACCGCTGCCGGTGGATTGGTAGGCTTCAACTACGCCTCGATTTACGGCTCCTGGGCCGAGGGCGCTGTGAACGGTGGTGTTTCATCAAATCTCGGCGGCCTCGTGGGCGCAACGGACGGATCGGTCACCGACTCGTTTGCAACCGGCAACGTCGTCGGAACGGGCGACTATATCCAGGCAGGAGGCCTGGCCGGCAGCAACTTTGGTTCGGGAACGGTAGCAGACTCCTGGTCCGACGGCGGCGTTACTGCCGGGGACTTCGCCTCGGCCGGTGGGTTCGCGGGCAATAATGTCGGCAGCAGCATCAGCAATTCCTACGCGCTCGGCAACGCGACGGGAGGACAGAATGCCGATGTTGGCGGACTTATCGGGTACAGCAACTCAGCGACATCATACGCTTATTCGGCTGGTGCACCGATCGGCGGCAGCAACGCTTATGTTGGTGGTCTTATCGGTTATGCCGACGTCAATTCGGGTGTGACGGACGGCTACTGGGACACCACGACGAGCGGCATCACCGACCTCAGCCAGGGGGCGGGAAATATTTCAAACGACGCCGGTATCACAGGCCTGACGACGGCCGAGCTTCAGTCCGGGTTGCCGGCAGGATTTAATTCGGCCATCTGGGCAGAAAGCGCCAGCATCAATGACGGGCTGCCTTATCTGCTGGCCAATCCGCCAGGTTCTTTGCCGGCCAGCATCATCCGGCGCGTAAGCGACTGGCGAAATGTCCGGTCTTCGGCGACAAGCGAAGCGAGCCGGAATTGCATCGATGGCCGGGCTCCGGACTTCGCATTTTTTTGGCGATGTAGCGCGGCAAACGCACATTCGGCGCGTGGGCGGCAGCGTCAATAGAACGCGCAGGAGCGACGCAATTTGCGCACTGGCGCATGGACAACGCTCTGGTGCATAGTGGCATTTGATACGCAACAGGCAGGAGCCGACTATGACCGAGACGCAAACGCCAGAACAAGTCGCCTATTTGCTTTTGAAGCACATTGCAAAAGCGGAGGGCGTCGAGCTGGAAGAGACGAGAAAAGCCAGTCGCAAATGGATTCTCGACACCTATGCCGAATGCATCATAACGGTGAGGACCCCGGCTTCGCGCTTCAGCCAGTAGCGAACGCCGGCAGGTTGCCGCCGTTACCAGTGTGAAGCTCCGGCCAGATTGCCGGAGGCATGACCATCGGTCGAAAATGGGTGTTTACGACAAGGCCGCAGTTGTCGAGGAAGTGCGCCGCATCCAGCCGGATGTTGCGATGGTTGCCGTCACGGGCAGCGCGGCGTTTGAAGGTGTACATTTTCAGCCGGACAGCGACATCGATGTCATCGCAATCGGCTCGCGCAACAGCTTTGCCTGGGGAGAAATTGGCGGGCGCGAACTTGAAATCCGCACCTATACGCGCGACACGCTCAACAGCTCCCTGCAAAATCCCCAATGGTGGCACCCGACGTCAAACTGGATCTTTGTGGCCGGCACGATCGCCGGCGCGGAGGTGCTTTTCGGCGAATCAGTGCGCGATCTGGTGCTTTCATGCACGCGCGACAGGAACCGGCTCGTTGCCGCATCAGCCCTGATCGGTCTTCTGCTCGGTGCGGAAAGCAGAAGGAAAACGGGGCGCAGAGTTGCTTCGCTCGATGTTCCGCTCACGCTGACCGCGCTCAGCAATGTCGTTGGCGGCGGCCTGCCAATTCGGGCGGAGCCGGACGATGCGTTCAGATTTTTCTCGGCGGAATCGGACATTTCGACTGCCGTGAAATTTGCAAGCGAGTTCGCCGAACGTACTCGCGACATTCTTGCGGATGACGAGCAGATCGCGAACATCATGTATCTGCCGGAACACCGAACCGGTCTGCGCTGGCTGCGCAGCGCAATCGGCATCAATCGCGGGATGCCGCATCTGTGTCTGTACTGATCGCTACGCTGCAATCGCTGAGGCCACATGCGCATCTGCAACAAAGCCGCCCGGATTGCTCCGGGCGGCTTTGTTATTGACGGACGCGGCCGACTATTCCGCGGCCTGGGCGGAGCCTTCGATCTGTGCAGGCTGTGTCCGCGCCTGCTCGGCCTGGATCGTTTGATCGCGCTCGGTGGCGATGTGGCGCAGCCGAGCGATGGCGCCGCCGGTGCCGGCGGGAATGAGCCGGCCCACAATCACGTTCTCCTTGAGGCCTTCGAGCGTATCGACGCGGCCGTTGACGGCAGCGTCGGTCAGCACCCGCGTGGTCTCCTGGAACGACGCGGCCGAGAACACCGAGCGCGTCTGCAGCGACGCCTTGGTGATGCCGAGCAGCACCGGCCGGCCTTCGGCAGCCTTGCCGCCCAGATCCACGGCTTTTTTGTTAGCCTCGTCCATCTCGAGGAGATCGACCTGCTCGCCGGCGAGCAGCGTGGTGTCGCCGCCATTGATGATCTCCATCTTCTGCATCATCTGCCGCACGATCACTTCGATGTGCTTGTCGTTGATCTTCACGCCCTGCAGCCGATAGACGTCCTGGATTTCCTTGACGAGATAGGTCGCCAGTTCCTCCACGCCCTTGATCCTGAGGATGTCATGCGGCGAGGGATTGCCCTCGACGATGTAATCGCCCTTCTCCACATAGTCGCCCTCGCGGACGCTGATATGCTTGCCCTTGGGGATCAGATATTCGACGGGCTCGCCCTTGTCGTTCTTCGGCTTCACGATCACGCGACGCTTGTTCTTGTAGTCCTTGCCGAATTCAACGAAGCCGTCGGTCTCGGCCAGCACCGCGCACTCCTTGGGCTTGCGCGCCTCGAACAGCTCGGCCACGCGCGGCAGACCGCCTGTGATGTCGCGCGTCTTGGCACCCTCGGTCGGAATGCGTGCCAGCACGTCGCCCGCCTTTACGGATGCGCCATCCTCGACGGAGATGATCGCATCCACCGACAGCGGATAGCGAACCTCGCCAACCGTCGGCAGCGTGAGCGGCTTGCCCTTCGCATCGACCATCACCAGCGCCGGACGAAGGTCTTGCGTCTTCGAACCGGTGCCGCGCGCATCGATGACCACCTTGTTGGAGACGCCGGTCTTTTCATCGGCGACGTCCTTCAGCGACACGCCCGGCACGAGATCCTCATAGCGCACGATGCCGTCGATTTCGGTCAGCACCGGCAGGCTGTTGGGGTTCCATTCTGCGAGGCGATCGCCACGCTTGACCGACTGGTTCTCGTCCACCCTGAGCTTTGCGCCATATACGATGCGATAGGACGCGCGCTCGAGGCCCTTGGGATCGACAATCGCGACCTGCATGTTGCGCGCCATCGCGACCATCTCGCCGTCCGAGTTCTTCACCAGCTTGCGGTTGATGATCTTGATCTTGCCGTCATAGCTCGCTTCGATCTTGGACTGCCCCGCCACCTGTGCCGCGCCGCCGATATGGAAGGTGCGCATGGTAAGCTGCGTGCCGGGTTCGCCGATCGACTGGGCGGCGATGACTCCCACGGCCTCGCCGATATTCACCGACGTTCCGCGCGCCAGATCGCGGCCATAGCACTTGCCGCACACCCCGTCCGTCAACTCGCAGGACAGCACCGAGCGCACGCGCACCTTCTGGATATGCGTGGCCTCGATCTTCTCCGCCAGATCCTCGGTGATCTCGCGCCCGCGGCGTACGATCACTTCGCCCGTCTCCGGGTTCTTGACGTCCTCGGCCGCCGTGCGCCCGAGAATGCGTTCGGCGAGCGAGGATACCACCTGGCCACCATCGATTTCGGCCTGGACGGTGATGCCCTTCTTCGTGCCGCAATCTTCGGTCGTGATGATGCAGTCATTCGCCACATCCACGAGGCGGCGCGTGAGATAGCCCGAATTCGCGGTCTTGAGAGCCGTGTCGGCCAGGCCCTTTCGCGCGCCATGCGTGGAATTGAAGTACTCCATCACCGTCAATCCTTCCTTGAAGTTGGAAAGGATCGGCGTCTCGATGATCTCACCGGAAGGACGCGCCATCAGTCCGCGCATGCCGGCCAGCTGTTTCATCTGCTGCGGCGAACCGCGCGCGCCGGAATGCGACATCATGTAAATCGAGTTCATTTCCTCTATGCGGCCCGTCTTGGGATCGACGCGCGGCTGGGAAATCTCGTCCATCATCTTCTTGGCGACTTCGTCGGTACATTTCGACCAGATGTCGATGACGAGGTTGTACTTCTCCTTGTCGGTCGTGAGACCTTCTTGATATTGCTGCTCATATTCGCGCACGCGATGGCGCGTCTCTTCGATCAGCTTTTCCTTCGTTCCCGGCACGACCATGTCGTCCTTGCCGAAGGAAATACCGGCCTTGCAGGCTTCGCGGAAGCCGAGCGCCATCATCGCGTCGGCGAACAGCACCGTCTCCTTCTGCCCGCAATGACGATAGACCTCGTCAATCAGCTGACTGATCTCCTGCTTGCGCAAGAGCCGGTTGGCAAGTTCGAAGGGAATCTTCGGATTGCGCGGCAGAAGCTCGGCAATCATCAGCCGACCCGGCGTCGACTTGACGCGACGGGTGATCGGCTTGCCGTCCTGATCCACCGTCCTGTAGCGCGCCTCGACCTTGGCATGCAGCGTGACCGCGCCGGAGAACAGCGCATGCTCGATCTCGCCGATATCGTGGAACACCATTCCCTGGCCGGGTTCGTTGTCGCGTTCCTGCGACAGGTAATAAAGGCCCAAGACGATATCCTGCGTCGGCACGATGATCGGCTTGCCGTTGGCGGGCGAGAGGATGTTGTTGGTCGACATCATGAGCACGCGCGCTTCGAGCTGCGCCTCGAGCGACAGCGGTACGTGCACGGCCATCTGGTCGCCATCAAAATCTGCGTTGAACGCCGTGCAGACGAGCGGATGCAGCTGGATCGCCTTGCCTTCGATCAGCACCGGCTCGAAGGCCTGGATGCCGAGGCGGTGCAGCGTGGGTGCGCGGTTGAGCAGTACCGGATGCTCGCGGATCACCTCTTCGAGGATATCCCAGACTTCCGGCTTTTCCTTCTCCACCAGCTTCTTCGACTGTTTGACGGTCTGCGAGAAGCCCTTCGCCTCAAGCCGCGAATAGATGAACGGCTTGAACAATTCGAGCGCCATCTTCTTCGGCAGCCCGCACTGATGCAGCTTCAATTCGGGACCGACCACGATCACCGAACGGCCCGAATAGTCGACGCGCTTGCCGAGCAGATTCTGGCGGAACCGGCCCTGCTTGCCCTTCAGCATGTCGGCCAGCGACTTCAGCGGCCGCTTGTTCGCGCCGGTGATCACGCGGCCGCGCCGGCCATTGTCGAACAGCGCGTCCACCGCTTCCTGCAGCATGCGCTTCTCGTTGCGCACGATGATGTCGGGCGCCTTGAGTTCGATCAGCCGCTTCAAACGGTTGTTGCGGTTGATGACGCGACGATAGAGATCGTTGAGATCCGAGGTCGCAAACCGGCCGCCATCCAGCGGCACGAGCGGCCTGAGTTCCGGCGGAATGACCGGAACAACGGTCAGGATCATCCATTCCGGGCGGTTTCCGGAATCGAGGAACGCTTCGACGACCTTGAGCCGCTTCACGAGCTTCTTCGGCTTCTCGCCGCCATTGCACCCCGCGATCTCGGTGCGCAGCCAGTCGCGCAGTTTCTCGAGATCAATCGCCTGCAGGAGCGTGCGGATCGCCTCCGCGCCGATCATGGCGGTGAAGCTGTCCGCGCCGTATTCGTCCTGCGCGCGATAATACTCGTCTTCCGACAGAAGCTGACGCTCCTTGAGCGGCGTCAACCCCGGCTCGATGACGACATAATTCTCGAAATATAGGACGCGCTCGAGATCCTTGAGCGTCATGTCGAGCATAAGACCGATGCGCGACGGCAGCGATTTGAGGAACCAGATATGAGCCACCGGAGAGGCGAGCTCGATATGGCCCATGCGGTCGCGCCGGACCTTCTGCACCGTGACTTCGACGCCGCACTTCTCGCAGACGATGCCCTTGTACTTCATCCGCTTGTACTTGCCGCACAGGCATTCGTAGTCCTTCACCGGCCCGAAGATGCGAGCGCAGAACAATCCGTCGCGCTCGGGCTTGAAGGTGCGGTAGTTGATCGTTTCGGGCTTTTTGATCTCGCCGTGCGACCAGCGCAAAATCTGGTCGGGACTCGCAAGCGAAATGCGAATCCGGTCGAAGGTCGGAACCTCTTTGCCCGTCTGAAAGACGTTCATCAGCTCTTGATTCATTTGTTTCATCTCTCGGAGAGAAGGTTCAGTTCGAATATGTCTGCCCGAAGCTTTCCTCCCCCGCATGCGGAGGAGGTGGCGCGAAGCGCCGGAGGGGAGCACACTGCCCCCCCTCGCCCCTTCGGGGCACTCCCCCCGCAAGCGGGGGGAGAAACATCAGTGTTGAGCACGAAGCAGACTTTCATCATCAGCCGTTCACCAGCTCGACATTGAGGCCGAGCGAGCGCATCTCCTTGACGAGCACGTTGAAGCTCTCGGGGATGCCGGCTTCGAAAGTGTCCTCTCCGCGCACGATGGCCTCGTAGACCTTCGTACGGCCCGCCACGTCGTCCGACTTGACGGTGAGGATTTCCTGCAGCGTGTAGGCCGCGCCATACGCTTCCAGCGCCCAGACCTCCATTTCGCCGAAGCGTTGCCCGCCGAACTGCGCCTTGCCGCCCAGCGGCTGCTGGGTGACGAGGCTGTAGGGGCCGATCGAGCGGGCGTGGATCTTGTCGTCCACGAGATGGTGGAGCTTCAGCATGTAGATGTAGCCGACCGTGACCTGGCGTTTGAACGCCTCGCCCGTACGGCCGTCATACAGCGTTACCTGTCCCGTCTCGCTCAGACCCGCCTGATGCAGCATCTCGACGATGTCTTTTTCCTTGGCACCGTCGAACACCGGCGTCGCCACCGGAACGCCGTCGCGCAGATTGTCTGACAATTCGATCAGCCCGCCATCATCAAGTTCGGCAAGCCGTTCGTCATGACCGTAGATTTGTTTCAGTGCACGGCGCAGCGACTCCACGCGGCCCTCGCGCTTGATCTTGTCCACGACCTCGCCGATCTGCCGGCCAAGGCCGGCGCACGCCCAGCCGAGATGCGTTTCGAGAATCTGGCCGACATTCATGCGGCTCGGAACGCCCAGCGGATTGAGCACGACATCGACCGGCGTGCCGTCTGCCAGATAGGGCATATCCTCCATCGGCAGAATCCGGCTGATCACGCCCTTGTTGCCGTGGCGGCCCGCCATCTTGTCGCCGGGCTGCAGCTTGCGCTTCACCGCGACGAAGACCTTGACCATCTTCATCACGCCGGGCGCGAGTTCGTCGCCGCGGCGCAATTTGTCGACCTTGTCGGCAAAGCGCTTGTCGAGACGCTGCTTGGACTCGTCGTACTGCTTGCGCAGCGCTTCGATCTCCGCCATCGCCTTTTCGTTGCGAAGTCCGATCTGCCACCATTGATGGCGCGGGATCGCATCGAGCACGCTCTGCGTGACTTTGGTATCGGCCGCGAGACCCTTGGGTCCCGAAGCGACGGTCTTGTGCAGAAGAATCTCCGACAGCCGCGAGAAGATATTGCGCTCAAGGATCGCCAGTTCGTCGTCGCGGTCCTCCGCAAGGCGCTCTTCTTCCGCCCGCTCGATCGCCAGCGCGCGCTGGTCCTTGTCGACGCCGTGACGGTTGAACACGCGCACTTCGACGATCGTGCCGGTGACGCCGGGCGGCACGCGGAGCGATGTATCGCGCACATCGGCCGCCTTCTCGCCGAAGATGGCCCGCAGCAGCTTTTCTTCCGGAGTCATCGGCGTCTCGCCCTTGGGCGTGACCTTGCCGACCAGAATGTCGCCCGGATTCACCTCCGCGCCGATATAGACGATGCCCGCCTCATCGAGATTCTTGAGGCTTTCTTCGCCGACATTCGGAATGTCGCGGGTAATCTCCTCGGGCCCGAGCTTCGTATCGCGCGCCATCGTTTCGAATTCCTCGATATGGATCGAGGTGAAGACGTCATCGCGCACGATGCGCTCGGAGATGAGAATCGAGTCTTCAAAATTATACCCGTTCCACGGCATGAAGGCGACGAGCGCATTCTTGCCGAGGGCGAGTTCGCCAAGCTGCGTCGACGGTCCGTCGGCGATGATGTCGCCCTTCTGAACGGCATCGCCTTCCTTCACCAGCGGTCGCTGGTTGATGCAGGTCGACTGGTTGGAACGCTGAAACTTCTTCAGACGATAGATGTCGATGCCGGGCCTGGTCGGATCGGTCTCTTCCGTCGCGCGCACCACGATGCGCGTCGCATCCACCTGGTCGACCACGCCGGAACGCCGCGCCGCGATCGCCGAGCCGGAGTCGCGTGCCACCACATCCTCGAGGCCGGTGCCGACCAGCGGCGCCTCGGGACGCAACAGCGGCACCGCCTGGCGCTGCATGTTGGAGCCCATCAGCGCGCGATTCGCGTCGTCGTTCTCAAGGAACGGCACGAGCGCTGCGGCAACCGACACAAGCTGCTTGGGCGATACGTCGATGAACTCGACCTGGTCGGGCGTCGTCATCACGAAGTTTCCGCCCTTGCGGCAGGAAACGAGTTCATCGGTCAGCCGCGCGCGACCGTCGATCGTCGCATTCGCCTGGGCGATCGTGAACTTCGATTCCTCCATCGCCGAGAGATAGATAACTTCGTTCGTCACATGCTTGTTGACGACCTTCCGGTACGGGCTCTCGATGAAACCATATTTGTTCACCCGCGCATAAGTCGCGAGCGAATTGATGAGGCCGATATTCGGGCCTTCCGGCGTCTCGATTGGGCAGATGCGGCCGTAATGCGTGGGATGCACGTCGCGCACTTCGAAGCCCGCGCGCTCGCGCGTCAGACCGCCCGGTCCGAGTGCCGACATGCGCCGCTTGTGTGTGACTTCCGAAAGCGGGTTTGTCTGGTCCATGAATTGCGACAGCTGCGACGAGCCGAAGAACTCGCGCACCGCGGCCGCCACCGGCTTCGCATTGATCAGGTCGTGCGGCATGACCGTGTCGATGTCGACGGCGCTCATCCGCTCCTTGATGGCGCGCTCCATGCGCAGCAGGCCCACGCGGAACTGGTTCTCCATCAATTCGCCGACCGAACGCACGCGCCGGTTCCCGAGATTGTCGATGTCGTCGATTTCGCCGCGGCCGTCGCGCAGATCGGCGAGCGCCTTGACGATCGCAAGGATGTCTTCCTTGCGCAGCACGCGCATGGTGTCTGGTGCGTCGAGGCTGAGCCGCATGTTCATCTTCACGCGGCCGACCGACGACAAATCATAGCGTTCCGAGTCGAAGAACAGCTGGCCGAACAGCGTCTCGGCCGTGTCGAGCGTGGGCGGCTCGCCGGGGCGCATGACGCGATAGATTTCGATCAGCGCCTGTTCGCGGCTGTGGGTCTTGTCCACCGCCATGGTGTTGCGGATATAGGCGCCGATGGTAATGCCATCGACATTGATGACGCTGACTTCCTTGAAATCGGCTTCCTCCAGCTGGGCAAGATTGGCCTGGGTCAGCTCGTCGCCGGCTTCCACATAAATCTCGCCGGTCTCGACATTGACCATGTCGAGCGCGGAATAGCGGCCGATCAGCTCCTCGTCGGATAGGAGGACCGACTTGATTCCTTCTTCCTGCCATTTACGCAGTGCGCGCTGGGCGATCTTCTGCCCGGCCTCCGCGATCACCTCGCCCGTCTTGGCGTTCTTCCAATCCGCATTGGCTTTGGCATTGCGCATCCAGACGGGATCGACCACGGTCGTCCACCCGCCTTCCTTCGCGCGCTTGAAGGTGATCTTCGAATAGAAATAGTCGAGGATGGCTTCCTGATCGAGGCCGAGCGCATAGAGCAGCGTCGTCACCGGCAGCTTGCGGCGGCGGTCGATGCGCACATGGATGATGTCCTTGGCGTCGTATTCGAAATCGAGCCACGAGCCGCGATAGGGAATGACGCGCGCGGCGAACAGCAGCTTGCCGCTCGAATGCGTCTTGCCTTTGTCGTGATCGAAGAACACGCCCGGGCTGCGATGCATCTGGGAGACGATCACGCGCTCGGTACCGTTGACCACGAACGTGCCGTGATCGGTCATGAGCGGAATGTCGCCCATATAGACATCCTGCTCCTTGATGTCCTTGACCGACTTCGCGCCCGTCTCCTGATCCACATCGAATACGATCAGCCTGAGCGTCACCTTGAGCGGCGCCGCATAGGTCATGGAGCGCTGCTGGCACTCCTCGACGTCGTATTTCGGCTCCTCGAAGTGATAATCGACATATTCGAGCAGCGAGTTTTCCGAAAAATCCTTGATCGGGAAGACGGAGGAGAACACCGCCTGCAAACCCTCATCCAGCCGACCGCTTTCCGGCTTGTCGACCTGGAGGAACTGATCATAGGAGGTCTTCTGGACCTCGATCAGATTGGGCATTTCCGCGATTTCGGCGATCTTGCCGAAGCGCTTGCGAAGCCGTTTGCGTCCCGTGAAGGATAGGGTCATTCTGCGATTCCCTGGCCGTGGGCCCCGAGTTCGTGGGCCTTGAGTTCGAAGATGGGGCGTCCGTTCCCGCCCGCATCGCCAATGGCGAAATCCACCGTCCTCCGGCACGCGCTGCACCGGAGGAGGCGGAATGAACGAAATATGTACGCGTTCGCCGATTTCAACCCGGCGAACCCTCCTACTTCAGCTCGACCTTCGCGCCTGCGTCCTCGAGCTGCTTCTTGATCTTCGCGGCCTCGTCCTTGCCGACATCGGCCTTGACCTCTTTCGGCGCGCCTTCAACGAGATCCTTGGCTTCCTCCAGTCCGAGACCCGTTATGGC
>DATJUS010000044.1:0-6260 GCA_035502175.1 Rhizomicrobium sp. | reverse complement strand
AGAAAAAGGGCAAGGACGAAGCCGAGGGCGACGACGAATAAGCCGACTGCCGCAATACCGTTTTGTAACCGGCTGCCGCGTTTTTGGATGCGGCGGCCGGTTGCGTTTCCGGGGCTATTTGACCCCACGGCAAGTGTGATTTTGGCGCGCTTTCTGCCGTCCCCCGATTGTGATTGTATGCCGCCAGCCGCGTGGCCATATAAGCCAGGCAAAACCATGGGAGAATGCGTATGGAAGACCATCTGAAATTCTATATCGACGGCAAGTGGGTCGATCCGGTCACGCCGAAGACCGAAGTCGTCATCAACCCGTCGAACGAAGAGCCCTGCGCGCGCATCTCCATGGGCTCCAAGGCTGACGTGGATAAGGCGGTCGCCGCCGCGCGCCGTGCGTTCGAAACCTTCTCCCAGACGACGCGCGAAGAGCGCGTGGCGCTGCTCGAGAAAATCGTCGCAGTCTATCAGAAGCGCTACGGCGATATCGTGAAGGCGATCTCGATGGAGATGGGCGCACCGCTCTCGCTGTCGCAGAACGCGCAGGCCGCGATCGGCATGGGCCATCTCCAGCAGGGCATCAAGATCCTGAAAGAGTACCAGTTCGAAACGGTGAAGGGCTCCTATGCCATCCGCCGCGAGCCCATCGGCGTTGTCGGCATGATCACGCCGTGGAACTGGCCGATCAACCAGATCGCCTGCAAGGTCGTGCCCGCGCTCGCCGCCGGTTGCACGATGGTGCTGAAGCCGTCGGAAATCGCGCCGCTGAACGCGATCCTCTGGGCCGAAGTGATGGACGAGGCCGGCGTGCCGCCGGGCGTGTTCAACCTCATCAACGGCGACGGCCCGACGGTGGGCGAAGCGATGAGCGCGCACCCGGGCATCGACATGATGTCGTTCACGGGCTCGACCCGCGCCGGCATCGCGGTGGCGAAGGCCTCGGCCGACACGGTCAAGCGCGTGGCGCAGGAACTGGGCGGCAAGTCGCCAAACATCATCCTCGACGATGCCGACCTGTCGAAGGCAGTCGCGCGCGGCGTGATGCACATGATGCAGAACACGGGTCAGTCCTGTAACGCGCCCTCGCGCATGTTCGTGCCGAAGGCGAAGCACGACGAAGCTGCGCAGATCGCGAAAGCGACAGCAGAGAAGGTGAAGGTCGGCGACGCATTTGCCGAAGGTGTCACCATGGGTCCGGTCGTCAGCGAGACGCAGTTCAACAAGATCCAGGGTCTGATCCAGAAAGGCATCGACGAAGGTGCCACGCTCGTCACCGGCGGCACCGGCCGTCCGGATGGCCTGAACCGCGGCTACTTCGTGCGGCCGACGATCTTCGCCAACGTCACCAACGACATGACCATCGCGCGCGAAGAAATCTTCGGGCCGGTGCTGGCGATGATCCCGTATGAGAGCGAAGCCGAGGCCATCAAACAGGCGAACGACACGCCATACGGTCTGTCGGGCTACGTTCAGTCTGGCGATATCGACCATGCCCGCAAGGTTGCCGCGCAGATCCGCGCCGGCAACGTGCACATCAATGGCGCAGGCGGTGACATGAACGCGCCGTTCGGCGGCTACAAGCAGTCCGGCACCGGCCGCGAATGGGGCGAGTTCGGCTTCGAAGAATTCCTCGAAGTCAAAGCCGTCCTCGGCTTCGTCGAGAAAGCGGCTTAGGAAGTAAACCGAAATCAACGACGGGCCGTGGCAATCGCTACGGCCCGTCTTTTTGTTTGTGACTATCGTAAGGTTCTCGTGGGAGGCGGCCATTGAATACTCGGAAGAGACTGTGTGTCGCGCCAGTGCCTGATCCGCTTATGACCATGGATGCGCTTGGCCAGCATCATGAATATGAGAGTTTCGTTCTCCCGGAAAATGTCGATGACGTGCCATTTCTACATTGGACGGCTCACCTTCGATCTTTCTGGGGTTGGTATGCGGGTGACCCCGACTACAGCGCTAGCGTGAACGATCTGCCGAAGCTTCGAGAAGTAATTGCCGCCGGATTAGGCGAAGCAGGCTTTTGCGACTTTGGAGCGGAGATATTGAACACAACGACTGATGCTGATCTCAATCGAGTGATGATTGGCCAATATACATCAGATGCAGGATTGTACGAGGTCGTAAATCAGCAGTTGCGACATGCTCATATTAAAGAAGCACTGCACGGATTCTCCTTGGCTCCTTGGATATTGCAGTTCAACGCCGGGATACGACAGCAACCATCACCCGAGGGATGTTTTTTCAGAGGTGTACAAATGAGCGAGGAAGAAATTGCTGCTTACACGCCAGCTCTTTTGTTTGAGTGGGCTAGCTTTGTCTCCGCCAGTACAGATCGTGAAGTAGCCACAGCGTTCAACGGAAATGTTCTTTTCGAGATAACACCAGGCGGTTCGCACAGCTTGTACGGCAAACGTAATCCATACGATATTGCCGCTTTCTCGCTTTATTCTGAAGAGTGTGAGGTAATATTTCCGATGGCCTGTACCTACCGCGTAGTGGACGTAGAGCGCACATCATCTACAAGAATAGCGATAAAACTTGAAACAGTAGATTTCTATTGAGCTTAGTCCGCTTCTTCTCCTCGGGCGGCTCACTTGATACTGCGTTATAGCTAATCCTTCGCCCGCTCCACATACGAACCATCTTCCGTCAGCACCACGACGCGCGTGCCGGCGGTGATGTGCGTGGGCACCATGGTGCGGATGCCGTTGGAGAGCATCGCGGGCTTGAACGAGCCGGACGCGGTCTGGCCTTTTACCACCGGCTCGGTCTCGGAGATTTCGAGCGTCACGCGCGCGGGGATTTCGATCGACACCGGCGAACCGTTGAAGCTCGCGAGACGGACTTCCATGCCTTCCTGAAGGTAGGGCGCCATGTCGCCGAGGATGTCGGGACCGACATGGACCTGGTCGAAGGTCTCCGGCTGCATGAACACGTAGTGCTCGCCGTCCTGATAGAGATAGGAGAAGGTCTGGTATTCGATGAACGCCTTTTCGAGGCTGTCGGTGGTCTTGTAGCGCTCGTTGATCTTCACGCCGTCGCTGATGCGGCGCATTTCGAGCTGCGTCACCGGCGTGCCCTTGCCGGGGTGGATGTTCTCGGCCGTCAGCACGATGTAGAGCTTGCCGTCCTTCTCGATGACATTGCCTTTGCGGACGTTGCTGGCGATAACCGAAACCACGCGGGACCTCTCGATAATTGGGTGGCGCGCGTATAGCAGGCGCGCCGTCCGCGGCCAAGCCCAGGAGTTCCCTCTATGAATCCTTCATCCTGGTGGCACAAAGATCGCCATGCCGACCGCCGTCCGGCGCTGATTCAGCGCGGGCGGGTCAAGGCTGCCGCGCGCGCGTGGTTCGAGCGGCAGGGCTTCACCGAAGTCGAATGCGGCACGCTCGCCGTGTCGCCCGGGAACGAGGCGCATCTGCATGCGTTCGCGACCGATCTGATCGAGACCGGCGGCGCGCGGCGCACGTTGTATCTGCACACCTCGCCGGAGTTCGCGAGCAAGAAGCTGTTGGCCGCGGGCGAGATGCGCATCTTCGATTTCGCGCGTGTTTTCCGCAATCGCGAGCGCGGCCCGTCGCACGCGCCGGAGTTTACGATGCTGGAATGGTATCGCGCGAACGAGGACTACGACACGGTGATTGCCGACAGCGTGGCGCTGGTGCGGCTCGCCGCCGAGACGACGGGCGTGAAAAAGTTCGAACATCGCGGCCGCATCTGCGATCCGCGCGCGGAGGCAGAGCACCTCACCGTCGCCGACGCGTTCACGCATCATGCAGGGATCGATCTGCTGGCCACATTGAACGACAAGGGCGAAGGCCAGCGCGACATAATCGCGACCAAGGCGCGGCGCGGCGGCTTCGACGTCGCCGATAATGACAATTGGGCCGACATCTTCTCGAAGATTTTGGTCGCGCGTGTCGAACCGCAGCTCGGCATCGAGAGGCCAACGATCCTCTGCGAATATCCGCGCTGCGAAGCGGCACTCGCCCGCGCATCGGCGCGTGACCCGCGCGTCGCCGAACGCTTCGAGCTCTATGTCTGCGGCGTCGAACTCGCCAATGGCTTCGGCGAACTCACCGATCCCGTCGAGCAACGCGCCCGTTTCGAATCCGAAATGGCCGAGAAACAGCGCATCTACTGCGAACGCTACCCCATCGACGAAGACTTCCTCGCCGCGCTGGCACGCATGCCGCCCGCATCAGGCGTCGCGATGGGCTTCGACCGTCTGGTGATGCTGGCAACAGGCTCCCGCAAAATCGACGACGTCCTCTGGACGCCTGCGCCGTAAGCTCCACTTGTCATTCCCGGCGAGTAGCGCATGCAACGCATGCGCTGCGAGGGAAGGGAACCCAACTTGTTTTGGATTTGCGCGAAGAAGTTGGGTCCCCTTCCCTCGCGCGCAGCTTCGCCGCGCGCTCGCCGGGGATGACAAGTGGTTCAATCGTGCGCCTTGCCCGGGCGGCGTTGGGCGATGTGCCAGAGGACGCCGCAGGGATCGACGACGTAGGAAAGGCGGATGCCCCAGGGCTGCGTCTCCGGCGCGGTCGGCGCGCGGACACCGAACCTCGCCGCGAGATCGAGCCTCTGGATATGCGCCCACCACGCGTCGAGGTCGTCGACCATGAGCTGCATCATGAAATTGCCGGCCCAGTCTTCCTGGTAATGCTGGCCGAGGATGAACGCGGTCGCGCCGATGCGGAAGATTGCGACTTCGCTGTCGAGAATCTTTTCGAAGTCGAGCGTTTCATAGAAGCGCTTCGACACCGCGAAATCCTTCGACGGCAAAAACGGACGCGCGGCTTCCGTACCGCTTGGGATCGTCATCACATTCTCGCCGGGGCTGCGTGTTTGCCCTTGAAGAATGCACTGATCTTGTGACGGGTCTGTTCCCACCACACGACGCGGCCGTTGGTGACCCAGTTGAGCTGGATCACCTTGCGCGGGCCTTCGAACGCCTCAAAGCCGTGCCAGGCGTTGGGCTGGTTCTTGAAGACGAGCAGCGTGCCTTCGTCCGGCGGCACTTCGGCGACGACATCGTTGAGATTGTCGGGTGAGCGCAGCAGGCGCAGGCGCCCCTTCGGGCTCTCCCATTTGCCGTTCATGTAGATCAGCACGGTGATAAGCTTGGTCACGCTGTCGGTGTGGATCTGGCCGTCGCGCGCGCTCGACTGGCCGCGGACGGTCACCATCGTCGGGCGATGCGAGAGATCGATACCGAATTTGTCAGCGACCGCTTTCGTGAATTCCGGTCCGCGGATCGCGTCCATGAATTCCTGAAACTTGGGACCGAAGTCGAGTGTCGGCAGCGGAAAGCTTCCGGCGTGCGTGACATGCGGGAAATCATGCTCGATGCCGTCGATCGCTTCGGTCTTCACGAAACCCGGCACCATCAGATAGGGGAAAGGATCGTTGACGACCGTGGCGTTGCGCACGGCCTCGACATCGATGGGGAGTGTCACAGGCTGTATCCCATTTCGGTATAGGCCGCGGTCACGATGCCGCCATCGACCGGCAGCACGGTGCCGGTGACGTAAGACGACGCGCGCGAGCAATAGAAGATCGCGGCGCCGATCATATCGTCATCTTGGCCGATGCGCTTGCGCGGGACGGAGGCCTCGATCTGCTTGCGTCCCGCGGCGAGCACCGGCGCCATCATCTTGGTCTCGAACGGGCCCGGCGCGATGGCGTTGACGTTGATGTTATCCTTCGCCAGATGCTTGGCCATGTTGCGGGTGAGGTGATGCACGGCCGCCTTGCTCGCGGAATAGGCATAGGTCTCGATATGCGGCTGCAGGATGCCGTCGATGGAGCCAATGTTCACGATGCGCGCCGGGTCGTCTTGTGTCGCTGCGGCCTTCAGCAGTGGCATCAGCGCTTGTGAGAGTGTGAACACCGCCTTCAGGTTCACGGCCATCAGCTTGTCCCAGCCCTTCTCGGAATAGGATTCGAACGGCTCCATCCATGCCGCGCCGGCGTTGTTGATGAGGATATCCAATTTCTTCTCGCGCGCTGCGATCTCCGATGCGAGGGCTTTCACTTCAGCGGTGTGGCCGAGATCGTGCGGCAGCGCGATGCAGGTGCCTTTTCTGTTCAATTCCGCTTCGGCTTCCTTGCACGCCTTCACGTCGCGCGAGGAGATATACGTCTTCACGCCGGCCTCGACGAAGCCGCGCGCGATCATCAACCCGATACCGCGCGAACCGCCGGTGACCAGCGCGGTCTTGCCCTTGAGGGAGGGTCGACAATTTGCGAGCACAGCGA
>DATJUS010000043.1:0-10447 GCA_035502175.1 Rhizomicrobium sp. | reverse complement strand
GATTTCAGTGGCAGATATGTAATCCCTGCGCCCGCGGAGGCCGTGTGGGCGGCGCTCAACGATCCGGAAATCCTCAAATACTGCATCCCCGGTTGCGAGGAGATCGACAAGACCAGCCCCACGGATTTCGTGGCGGTGGCCACGCTGAAGATCGGGCCGGTGAAAGCGAAGTTCCGCGGCAAGGTCGCGCTCACCGATCTCAATCCGCCACATCGCTGCAAGCTTGTCGGCGAAGGACAAGGCGGCGTCGCGGGCTTTGCGAAAGGCGAAGCCGATGTTCTGCTGAGCGCGGCCGATGACGGCACGGTGCTGAGCTATACCGCCAAGGCAACGGTCGGCGGCAAGCTCGCGCAGATCGGACAGCGTCTCATCGACGGCGCGGCAAAGCAGATCGCGGACGACTTCTTCGGCCGCTTCACCAGGGCGCTGACCGAAGCCGCGCCGATCGCGCTCGAACCGGATCCGCCGTTCGAGACAAGCGTCTCGCCCGTTCCGGGAACATCCTCGAGCATAGAGGTGCCGCGCGGCGGCATGGCGCCGGAGATATGGATCGTCGGCCTCGTCGGCGTCGTCGCGATCCTGCTGCTCGTGTTCGGGTTCGTGCTGTAGCGCCGCCTTGACGCTTCGTCGTGCGGACCTGAAACTTCACATATCGCAATTCGCACAGGTGTTCTCATGACCGCCATCGCCATGACGGTGAACGGAAAAGAAGTTTCGGCGGACGTCGAAGACCGCACGCTGCTCGTCTATCTCCTGCGCGAGACGCTTGGCCTCACCGGCACGCATGTCGGCTGCGACACCAGCCAGTGCGGCGCATGTGTCGTGCATGTGAACGGCCTCGCCGTGAAGTCGTGCACGATGTTCGCAGCGCAGGCGGCCGGCGCCGATGTGGTGACCATCGAGGGACTGGCGAAGGACGGCAAGCTGCATCCCGTGCAGGAATCTTTCCGCGAGCATCACGGGCTGCAATGCGGCTTCTGCACGCCGGGCATGATCATGACGGCCATCGACATGATCCGGCGCGTTCCCGATCTCGACCGCGCGAAGATCCGCGCCGAGCTCGAAGGCAACATCTGCCGTTGCACCGGCTATCACAACATCGTCACTGCGATCGAGGAAGCCTCGAAGCGGATGGCGTCGGGGGCGAAGGGAATGGCGGCGTGATCCCCTACGCGTTCCACTATCGTCGCGCGACATCGCTGGCCGACGCGGAAGCGGCCCTGAAGGCATCGCCGGATGCGAAATTGCTCGCGGGCGGCCAGACGCTGATCGCCGCGATGAAGATGCGCTTGGCGCAACCCTCGGACCTGATCGACATTTCGGGCCTGAAAGAATTGTCGTTCATTCGCGCTGAAGCCGGTCAGGTCGTTGTCGGTGCAGGCTCCAGGCATTTCGAAGTCGCGGACTCCGCGGATGTCCGCCGCGCCATCCCCGCGCTCGCGTCCCTCGCCTACTCCATCGGCGATCCTGCCGTCCGTCACATGGGCACGCTTGGAGGTTCGCTCGCCAACAACGATCCGGCCGCGGACTATCCAGCCGCGGTTCTGGCGCTGGGCGCGACGATCACGACGCGCGCGCGAACGATTGCGGCAGATGAATTCTTCACCGGCATGTTTTCGACCGCACTCGACGAGGGCGAGATCATCACCTCGGTCTCGTTCCCGATCCCGGAGCGGGCGGGCTACGCGAAATTCCCGAATCCGGCGTCGCGCTATGCGATGGCCGGTGTGTTCGTCGCAAAGACGAAGAGCGGCGTTCGTGTCGCCGTCACCGGCGCCGGGCCATGCGTTTTCCGCGTCCCGGAGATGGAAGCGGCGCTTGCGCAGGCCTTCTCACCCGATGCCGTCGCGAACATCACCGTCGATGCCGGCGATCTTAATTCCGACATTCAGGGCTCGGCGGAGTATCGCGCCAACCTCGTGACCGTGATGGCGAAACGCGCGGTGGCGGCGGCGCTATGAGTGCGGCTGTCGATGATGTCCTCGAAACCGCCGCGCACTGGCTGGCGAACGGCCACAGGGTCGCGCTCGGGACGGTCGTCAGGACGTGGGGCTCGTCGCCGCGTCCGGCGGGAAGCCAGATCGCCGTGCGCGACGACGGTGCATTCGTCGGCTCCGTCTCCGGCGGCTGCGTTGAAGGCGCGGTGATCGAGGAAGCCCGCGCCGCGATGTCTGACGGCAAGGTGCGAAAGCTGGAGTTCGGCGTCAGCGACCAGCAGGCGTGGGATGTCGGCCTCGCCTGCGGCGGTCGCGTCGAGATCTTCGTCGAACCCGTCGCCTGATCGATGCGGCGCGAGACCTTACGCATCCTCAACGAGACAGAGCGCGCGGGAAGAGCCCTCGTCCGCGCCACCAGACTTGCGAACGGCGAAGAGACGCTGATCGATCCGGTAACCGACCGTTCCGCGCTCGGTGTCGCGGCCGCGGATGCCGCGCGCGCGGATCAAAGCGCGCCGGTGGAGGTCGACGGCGAACAATGGTTTCTGGAAGTGCACAATCCGCCGCTGGAGCTTGTCGTCGTCGGCGCCGCGCACATCGCGCAGCCGCTGATACGCATGGCGCTGCTTGCGGACTATCGCGTGCGCGTCATCGATCCGCGCACGTCGTTCGCGACGCCGGCCCGGTTTCCCGATGTCGCGATCTCGCATGACTGGCCGGATGAAGCACTCGCCCGACATCCGCTCGGCGCACGCAGCGCGCTCGTCGCCCTCACCCACGATCCGAAGGTCGACGACCCCGCGCTTGTCGCAGCACTGCGCTCGAACGCGTTCTATATCGGCGCGTTGGGCTCACGGAAAAACCACGCTGGCCGTATCGAGCGCCTGAAGCAGCACGGCTTCGACGATGACACGCTCGCCCGCATCCGTAGCCCCGTCGGCCTCGCCATTGGCGCGCGCAGCCCGGCCGAGATTGCAATCTCCATTCTCGCCGAGATGACGCAGACACTGCGCGCGAAGAAGACGCCGCCAGACAGCTAGTATGTCTGCCGGCGATTCCGGTCCGGATAGGAACTGGCACCGGACGCCATTTCGTCTCGCGTCACGACACCGTCGCCGTTCCTGTCCAGTCGCGCGAACAATTTTTCATCGCTCGCCGCATACTCCGCCAGGGAGAGCCGCCCGTCGCGATCGCGATCCAGATACATAAAGATGCGCGTATCGGATTGCCGATAGCGGGCGAGCGTTTCCGCGATGAACTGCGCCAGCGTCATCGTCTTCGAACCGGATGCCGCCGATGCGAAGCGCTTTGCTTCCACGCTGTCGAATTCGGCATGCGAAACCATGCCGTCGTGATTCAGATCGTTCGCGGCACAGAACCGCGCACGACCGAAGCTGCTGCGCCTGGAGGTCGCCGGACGATAGGAGGCGTTCTGCACGGCATCCTGCGCGCAGGACTCCGCGCCCTTCCCGTCGCGATCCAGCGCTTCGAACCGCGCCCGCTCCGGCCCTGCATATTCGTCGAATGAAAGCTTGCCATCGCCGTTCCAGTCGAGGCGCCGGAAAGCCTGCGCGATGCGTTGCGGCGCATCGCCTGTGCGCAGAGACACGAACTGATCCTGCGACATCGCCGGTGCACCGTGAGTCGCTGCGAGGAAGCGGACGGCAATCGCCCTGTTCAATTCGTCGTGTGTGACTTTGCCATCATGGTTCGTGTCGAACTGGCTCAGCCGATAGCCCCAGCCATAGTCGCCGGTCGCGGCGTGCCCAGCGCTCTGCGCGAACGCGCCTGACGGACAAAGCAAACAGGCGGAAAACCCCAGTAGAACCCCGGCTTTGATCGCGCCTTTCATCGATCCACCCTCCGCGAGAAAACATTTCATGAACAACTATGGCGAGATTCCTCGGTCAGCGCAAGAACAAAACAGGATCACTTTCAGCGCGCTCCGGCGCCCGGGACCTGATACACTTTGCGGCAATTGGGAAATTGCAGCGGGGGCACGGAAATAAGAGATTGCCCGCAATGACAAAAGACGAAACCCACCCCCACATCCTCATCGTTGAAGATTCGCGCGATATCCGCGAGCCGCTGGCGCGCTATCTGCGCGAGCACTCCTATCGCGTGACCACAGCCAGCGACACCGCAGCCGCCCGCAAGGTCATGAAAGGCGCCGCGATCGATCTCGTGGTGCTCGACATCATGATGCCCGGAGAAGATGGCCTGAGCCTCTGCCGCTCGATCCGCGAGACGTCGCAGATTCCCGTCATCCTCCTCACCGCGCGCGGCGAAGAGGTCGACCGCATCATCGGGCTTGAGATGGGCGCCGACGATTACATCGCCAAGCCGTTCTCGCCGCGCGAACTGATCGCGCGCGTCGCGGCCGTGCTTCGCCGAACGCAGGCCCTGCCGCCGCGCCAGAAGCCACCGGAGGCCGCGCGCATCCGCTTCGGCGACTGGACGCTCGACACCGGGCAACGCGAACTCATCGGCGAGGAAGGTGTCGCCATGCCGCTCTCGAGCGGCGAATTCCGGCTGCTCACGACGTTGCTCGAGCGCCCGAAGATCGCGCTCACGCGCAACCAGCTTCTGGATCTCACCAAGGGCCGCGACGCGGAGCTGTTCGATCGCAGCATCGACAACCATGTCAGCCGGCTGCGCAAGAAGATCGAGCCAGACCCGAAGAACCCGCGCTACATCAAGACGGTCTGGGGCGGCGGCTACATCTTCGCGCTGGAGCCGGAAACCGAATGAAGCTGTGGCCGCGCACACTGGGCATGCAGCTGATCGCCGTGACGGCGGTCGCGGTTGCATTGTCCAACATCGCGGTGGCGACCTGGTTCGAATTCGGCAATCAGCAGCAGAACGAGAGCGCGCTGATCGACCGGATGCTGGACCGCGCGGCCTCGACGGCAACGCTGCTCGCGGTCATTCCGCCCGACTCGCGCGAAGCCGCCGCGAAAACCCTGAGCAGCGGCGTCTGGTCGTTCTCGCTTCATCACGGTCCGTACCACACCAACGACCAGATGGATGGGTATGAAGCCAAGCTGGCCTCACGCCTGCGCGGGCTCCTTCCGCCGGCCACGGCGAAGCTGCCGGTCGTTGTCGATATCCACGAGCCCGAGAAACCGACGTCGCGCAATCCGCCGCATTCGATCGGACAGACGATCCAGTTCGTGGTGCCGGTAGACGATGGCTCGCAGGTCATCGGCAAATTCTATCGCCCGGCCATCACGCCGTGGCCGACGGAGGTTCTGATCGCGGCCATTGTTGCCATCGTCGTGGCATCCGCCGCCGCCGCCTATTTCGCCCGCCGCGTGACACGCCCGCTGTCCGAACTCGCCCGGGCCGCGTCCGCCATCGCAAAGGGCGGTCACCCGCCGCGATTGAACGAACATGGCCCGCAGGATGTGCGCAATGCCGCGATCGCGTTCAATGCGATGACCGACGAAGTCAATCGCACGCTTGAGAGCCAGCGCCAGCTTCTCTCGGCCGTGGGTCACGATCTGCGGACGCCGATCACGGCAATGCGCATCAGCCTCGAATTCGTCGAGGATCGCGAATTGCGCGACCGGCTTCAGGTCAACCTGAACGAATTGCAGGAACTGACGGAAGCCGTGCTGTCCGCCGCGCGCGGAACCGGCGGCGAGATGAAGCGCAGCGTCGATCTTTCCGCACTTGTGGAAAGTCTCTGCGCCGATCTCGACGACATGGGCGAGCCCGTGACCTGCCTGTCCCAGACGGCTGCACCGCTCACCTGCCGCCCCAACGAGATACGCCGCGCCGTGCGCAATCTCGTCGAGAACGCTCTTGCCTATGGCGGCAATGCGAAAGTCGAAATTTCGCAGCAGGGCAGCGACTATCAGATCCTTGTCGAGGATGAAGGACCCGGAATTCCCGAGACCGAACAGAAACGCGTCTTCGAACCGTTTGTCCGCCTCGAAAGCTCGCGCAACGAGGCCACTGGCGGCACCGGCCTCGGGCTGACGTTGGTGAAAGCCATCGCAGAGGGACATGGCGGCGGCGTGACTCTGGAAAACAAGGCCGAAGGCGGGCTTCGCGCGCGTCTGCGTTTGCCGCGCGAGGTCGCCGCCGCGTAGTCTCGCCGAATGCAATTCGGAACGACGGCCCTGGACGACACGGCCGGCACCATTCTCGGTCATTCCGTGCGCGCCGGCGAGAGGCTGTTTCGCAAAGGGCGATTGCTGTCGGCCGCAGATATCGAGACATTGCGCGCCGCCGGCGTACGCGAAATCGTCGTCGCACGACTGGAAGCGGGTGACGTCCCGGAAAACGAAGCCGCGGCACGGATCGCATCGGCCTGTGCCGGAGATCGCGTGCGCGCCGGCGCCGCCTTCACGGGACGAGCCAATCTCTATGCGGAGACGTCCGGCCTTGCGCTCGTCGACGCGGCGTTGGTCGATGCCATCAACGCAATCGATGAGTCCATCACGATCGCCACCGTCCGGCCTTTCGCACGCGTCGACGCGCGGCAGATGCTGGCAACGATCAAGATCATCCCCTTTGCCGCACCCAGAGTTTGCGTCGAGGCCGCCGAAGCCGTTCTGCGCGCGGGAACGCCGTTGCAGGTCGCGACCTTTGTTCCGAAGCGCGCGGCGCTCATATCCACGACGCTGCCCGGCGACAAACCTTCACTGCTCGACAAGAACCGCAAGACCATTGAAGAGCGGCTCACCGCCATCGGCTCGAGCCTTGTCGCAGAACACCGCGTACCGCACGAAGCCGAAGCGCTCGCCGAAGCCATCCGCGCGGTCAAGGATGCCGATCCGATCCTGATCCTCGGCGCCAGCGCGATCACCGACCGGCGCGATGCCGTGCCCGCGGCGATCGAAGCGGCGGGGGGAACAATCGACGCGCTCGGCATGCCGGTCGACCCCGGCAATCTTCTGCTTGTCGGCCGGGTGAATGCGGCCACGGTCGTCGGACTGCCCGGATGTGCGCGGTCGCCGAAGCAGAACGGTTTCGACTGGGTGCTGTGGCGGATCGCAGCGAACCTGCCGGTCGGCCGGAAAGAGATCGCCGCGATGGGCGTCGGCGGGCTGCTGAACGAGATCGCGACGCGGCCGCAACCCCGCGACGAACGCCCCCTGGAAACGTCCGGCCTTCCGCGTATCGCAGCCATCGTGCTCGCCGCAGGGCTGTCGTCGCGGATGGGGTCCAACAAGCTGCTGGCGGAGATCGACGGCAAGCCCCTGGTACGGCGGTCGGTCGAGGCGGCGCTCTCCAGTTCCGTGGATTGCGTGATTGTTGTCACCGGCAACCGGGATGCTGAGGTTGGCGACGCGCTCGCAGGACTGGACGTCACCTTTGCGAATAACCCAGATTTCTCAAAAGGTTTGAGTGAGTCGCTCAAACGCGGGATCAGCACGGTGCCGCAGGACTACGACGGCGCTCTCGTCCTGCTTGGCGACATGCCAGATGTCACTGTGGAGACGATCGACAGACTGATAGCCGCCTTCGACCCGGCGGAAGACCGCGCAATCTGTGTCGCCACGCGCGCCGGCAAGCGCGGCAACCCGGTGCTGTGGGCCCGGCGCTTCTTCCCTGCAATGATGGCGATCGAGGGCGATGTCGGAGCCAAACACCTCATGGCCGCGAATGACGAACTCGTCTGCGAGGTCGAAGCGGATGACGATGGGCCGCTGATCGATATCGACACGCCCGAGGCGCTTGCGGCATACCGGGCGCGATGAGCGATCCTCTCTACAAGAAAGCCCTGCTCCGCCTCGCCGCGAACGCCACCGGCGCGGGTCGCCTGCCCGATCCGCATTGCACGGGGACAGCGCACAATCCGGCCTGCGGCGACAAGGTGATCGTGGATCTCGCGATCGAGGACGACCGCATCGTCGGAATCGCGCTTGAAGCGAAAGCGTGCGTTCTGACCCAGGCCTCTGCCTCAATCCTCGGCGGCGACGCCACGGGCCTGTCCCGGCGAGAGATCGCGGCCCTGCACGAAGCAGTCTCTGCCATGCTGGCCGATGGCGCAGAGGCGCCGGCAGCTCCCTTCAACACCTATGCGGAATTCGAAGGCGCCGCCGAGCACCGCAACCGCCACCGCTGCGTGCTGCTGCCCATCGAAGCCGTGATGTTGGCTTTCGATGCGCTAGGCGATGCGGAATCCATACGGCGCTAGGGTCCCGCCCTCATACTGCGCCACCGCGGCGCTCATGTTGAACACGCAGGTCACGCTCTCGCCTTCATGCGTGCGCCTGAACACGAGGACGGGCGCGGGCGCATCTACGGGCGTGATGTCACCCATGCGCAATGCGGCACTCTTCTTCCGGCGCGCGAGAAATTCGCGCGCGAAATTGAGCGTGGAGTTTGCGTCGCCATCCTGCTTCGACACCGCGAGCGGTTTGTGCGCAGCGCCGACCGGCAGCCATGGCGTGCCCGTCGTGAAACCGAGATTGGGCGCATCCGCATTCCACGGCATCGGCGTGCGGCAGCCGTCGCGGCCCTTCGCGGCAGGATAATAGAGATCGCCGACGGGATCGCGCAGTTGATGACGCGCGAGATCGACTTCCGGCAGGCCCAGTTCCTCACCTTGATAAAGAAGCACCGTTCCACGCAGCGAGAACAACAGCGCCAGCATCAGCTTTGCCAGCGCCGGATTGCCATCGCGACCGCCGCCGAAACGCGTGACCGTGCGCACAATGTCGTGGTTTGAGAGCGTCACGCAGGGCCAGTGCGCGGGATGTTTTGCCAGCGCCGCGATATCCTCCAACACGAACCCAGGCGACAGGCGATGCGCGCGCAGCATCGAGAACGTGTAGCTGGCATGAAGGCCGACATCGCTCGGCAGATAGGCGCCGGAACGCTCAAAGCCTTCGGAGAATTCGCCGAACACGAAGCGGTTGGAATGCTTCTCGACCGTCTGGCGGATTTCCTTAAGGCATTCGACGTTGCCGGGAAGATTGGCGTCGTGGACGTGACGCTGCAGGTTCGCGGCGTGTCCCCAGATTTCCTTCGTGCGCCGCTCCATGGGGATCGGCGGGTTGTCGCGCAATTGATCGTCGTGGAGATAGGCGTTGGCGACATCGAGGCGGAATCCGTCGACGCCGCGGCCGAGCCACGTATCGAGCACTTGCAGCGCCGCTGCTTTCGCACCGGCGCTGAGCCAGCTGAGTTTCGGCTGCTGGCGCAGGAATTTGTGATGGTAGTGCTGGCGCCGCTCCGGCCGATACGCCCACGCCGGACCACCGAACGCGGACAGCCAATTGTTCGGCGCAGTGCCGTCGTCTTTCGGGTCGGCCCACACATACCAATCCGACTTCGCGCCTTTCTTCAGGCTGTCGGCGAACCACGCATGCTCATCGGAGGTGTGGCACAGCACCTCATCGATCAGCACCTTGATCCCGCGCTTGTGTGCGGCGTCGAGGAGTGCATTGAAATCCGCCATCGTGCCGTAGTCTGGATGCACGCCATCGTAGTCGGAGACGTCATAGCCCCAGTCGCGGTTGGGCGAGGGATGGATCGGCGACAGCCACAGCGCATCGACGCCGAGTGAGGCGATGTAGTCGAGCTTCGACATCAGCCCGGCGAAGTCGCCCTGCCCGTCGCCGTTGCTGTCGCAGAAACTGCGGATATAGACCTGATAGACGACCGCGCCACGCCACCAGCTGTCCGATTTTGCTACACCCGCCATCCGCTATCGCTCCGACTCGCTGGCCATCGGCGACAGCATCGCGCGGAATTCCGCGGCGCGCACCCGCGACCGAAAATCCCTACAATTTTATCATTTACCTCCTCTCAATCTCTAGTGCGCCAAATCAACTGGCAGTGGCTGGGAGAGAACAATGGCGCGCGATATGAGAAATGCATTCTGGTCTTCTTGTGCGGCGGGTGTCCTGCTGTGCGCAGCATCCGCAGGTCAGGCTTCCGCCCAGACCCTCAAAGGGGACTGGCCGATGATGAATTTCGACGCGCATGGCCAGCGCTACAATCCCTACGAAACGACGCTGAGCCGGTCGAGCGTGAAGAACCTTCAGCTCGCGTGGAAAATTGACATCGGAGACACCTATTCGGCGCCCGTGGTCGCTGGTGGCATCCTCTATGTCGGCTCCGACGACGGCCATCTTTATGCACGCGACGCGGCGACGGGAAAGCCCGTGTGGAAAGTCAAAGCCGGAAAGCGGATCAACTCGGCACCCGCTGTTGCAGGCGGCATCGTGTACGTTGGAACCGTCGATGGAAACTTCCTCGCCTATGACGCGGCGAGCGGCGCGAATGTCTGGTCGGCGCACCTCGATTCACCGGTATGCGGATCGCCGACAGTGTCGAAAGGCACGGTGTTTGTCGGAGCCGCAAGCGGCACCCTTTATGCGATCGATGGACATAGCGGCGCGGTGCTGTGGAACACGGATCGCTGGGCAGCCGGAAACACCAACGCGCCCGCCGTCGTAAACGGTGTTGTCTATTCGGAGAACACCGAAGGCCAGACGGTCGCCTACGACGCCGTCCATGGCACGAAGCTTTGGGAGCAGACGACAAGT
>DATJUS010000042.1:0-17177 GCA_035502175.1 Rhizomicrobium sp. | reverse complement strand
GCGCCGACAACGTACATCGTGTCGCCGATGACGATGGGGGCGGCTTCCTGTCCGTGGTTCGAGCCAACGGAGAATGTCCATGCGACTTTGAGCTGTCCGGCATTCTCCGGCGTGATCTGCTTAAGCCCGGAGAAGCGCGTGTTCGCGTAGTTTTTCGCCGGCATCACCCACTGCTTGTCGTCGCCCATGATCGTGGACGCCTGCTGCGCGATTGCCCACGTGTCCCAAAGCACAAAAAAAGACGCAACGACAATGGCGGGTATCGTCAGCCGCTTCACGAGATCGCTCATGCTGTCACCGGATGATGTTGATCGGGCGCGGCCATCCAGCGCGCGAAAAGGAAGGTTGCGATGGCAAAGAAAACGAGATTGGCGGGCACCCACATCAGCATCCCCGCGATCTGCTGATCTTGGAGTGGGGTGACGCCCCATACTGTAGCGTTTTCGCCGGGCATGGTGCAGATCGCGGTCGGCGCAAACACCATGATGACCCCCGGAAGATCGGTCGTTACGGCGCCCGTCATCACAAAAAGGGCGCGCGCGCCGTAGCTTAGCTTGTCAGTTGCAAACGCTGCGCTCCAGAACAGGAAGGCCGTGATGAAGATGCTCGACAGCTCCAGAATTTCCCCGCCGGTACTGCGCGCTGCCCATCGAAATGAAACCGGCCAATGCCAGAACAGAAACGTCGCAACGAAAGCAAGCCACGCCCATACCGGCGGAAGCGAGATCGGATTGCTGCGGCTCGCCGCGAGCAGCGGCGCTGCAACCGCGATCAGCAGCAGGTGCTGCGCCATATGCGCGGCGAATAGCTCGGCTGCGACGGGGCTGAGAGGAGGAAGCACGGCAACCATGACGGCCACCGACCCCAGGACCATGCAGACACGCTTGCTCACGGAGCGCATAGCGGCACTCCCAGCGAGGCGATGGAGTTGAAGAGGATCGCACCGGAAAACCAGAGGCTGGACAGCAACCCCCAGATGCCGAGGAAGCGTACGCGTCCGCTGACCTGATTGCCGGTTTGCGCGCTTTCGTTTGTAGAACGAAGTACCAAATAGGAAAGGATTGCACCTGCCGCGCAGGCGAATATCGCGATGACGTCGAAGGCCATCAGCATCCCGCGCAGCGCACTCGTCTGGTTCGAGACGGTCGGATGATCGGAGCCATAACAGGCCACCGCCGTCACCCAATAGCCGAGCATCAGTTGCCCGAGCCAGAAGATCGGCGCTGCGCAGGCGCCGAACATCCCCATCCAGAATCGCCTGGGCGCGCGGATCGGTGGCATGTGCAGAACGTCGCTCATGCCTTCAATCCCAGAAGTGGCGTGATGTAGAACGTGAAGAACACCGCCAGCCACACCGCATCGACGAAATGCCAGTACAGCGCGCCGATATGGATGTGCGCGTAGCGGAAGCGGTTGAAATAGCCCATCGCCGACCATGCCGTTAGCACGATCAACATGATTACGCCGACCACGACATGCGCCATGTGGAAGCCGGTGATGACGAAATAAAGAGACGAATAGGTGGTGGACGCGAGCGTGAAGCTCTTCGCCGCCCATTCGAAATACTGGACGATCAGAAACACGATGCCAAGCAGCGCGGCAAGGCCGAGGCCCGACACGAGGCGCCAGCGATTGTTGTGCTCGATGCCGAACTGCGCCCAGCCGACCGCAACGCTTGAGAGCAGCAGCACGGCAGTATTCGGTAGCGCTAGCGCAAGGTCCGGCTGCCCGCCCTCGGGAAAGGTGCCAGGCAGATGCGGCTGGACCGCGAGATAGTAGTAGCTGAACAGCAGGTAAGCGAAGAGCGACGCCTCGGTGAAGACGACGAAGATCATCGCCCACCATCCGCTGGCGCGTGTGTCGATGGCACCGACGGGGAGTCTGCCTTCGAGCGCGACGCGTTCAGCCATGCTCGGCCTCCGCGGTTTCGCCCAGTGCCGCTTCGGGCCATAGCCAGCCGATGATGGAGGCACCGGTTGCGACAGCCGCTATTGCCGCAAACACCCACCAATGTGCGACCAGCCCGATGAACACACAGGTTGCTGCGATAGAAAGCACCAGCGGCGCGAGGGAGTCGCTCGGCATTTTGAGGATGATGTCAGGCTGCGCATCTAGCGGATCGGTGCCGATGGCTTCACGCCCATGATCGAGAACCAACCCGGCATGCGGGTAGCTTTGCTGCTCTTTGCTCTCACCGAGCCGATCTTCCCAGAGCGGGTGACGCGACGCGACCGTAGGAATAACTGTGAAATTGTAGGGCGGCGGCGGTGAGGTCGTCGCCCACTCCAGCGTCGGCGCATCCCACGGATTCTCGCCGGCGGCGCGGCCACGGTGATAGGAGACGATAGCATTGACGATGAAGATCAGCACACCGGCGGCGAAGATGAAGCTGCCGAGCGTCGTGATAAGATTGAGCCAATCCCAACCCATGCCGTCGGCATAGGTGTAGACGCGCCGCGGCATGCCCAGCAGGCCGGAGATGTGCATCGGGAAGAAGCCGAGATTGAAGCCGATGAACATCGTCCAGAAATTCCAGCGGCCCAGACGCTCATCGAGCATCTTTCCGGTGAACTTCGGGAACCAGAAGTACATCGCTCCGACGACCGGAAAGACGTTTATTCCGATCAGCACGTAGTGCAAATGCGCCACGACAAAATAGGTGTCGGTCAACTGCCAATCGACCGGCAACGATCCTGTCATGTACCCGCTGACGCCGCCGATGGTGAACAGGACGATGAAGCTGGCGAAGAACATGAAGGCGGTGGTGAATACCGGACGTCCGTGCCAGATCGTCGCCAGCCACGCGAACACGCCAACCGCGCTCGGCACCGCAATGATGATCGAGGCGGCGCTGAAGAACGACAGCGACACGCTCGGCAAGCCGGTCGCGAACATGTGATGCACCCACACGCCAAAGCCCAGCACCATCGTGGCGATGGTCGCGAGCGCAACAGCCGTGTAGCCGACAAGCGGACGGCGGCAGAACACCGGCAGCCCGTCTGACACCATGCCCATGGCGGGCAGCACGATGGCGTAGACCCAAGGATGGCCGAACATCCAGAACAGGTGCTGCCAAAGGAGGGGTTGGCCACCCGCTGGCACATCGAAGAAATGCGTGCCCACATTGCGGTCCATCCACAGCAGGAAGAACGCAAGGCTCACGGCCGGAATCGCGAAGATGTTTGCGGCGGATGCCGTCAGCGTGCCCCACACAAGGATGGGTACGCGATTGATCGACATGCCGGGCGCGCGCATGCGCAGGAAGGTGACGATGAAATTGATCGAACCGACCGTCGTCGAGATGCCGAGCAGCACCATGCCGAGCGAATAGAAATCGATGTTCGGGCCATTGTTGTAGGCGCGCGCGGCATAGGGGACATAGTTGAACCAACCGTCATTCGGCCCGAAGCCCGCAGCGAAAGCCGTGTAGAGAAAAATCCCGGCGCAGAGATAAATCCAATAAGACAGTGCATTCAGCCGCGGCAGCGCCATATCGCGAGCGCCGAGCAGAAGCGGCCAAAGATAATTGCTGAACCCAGACAGCACCGGCCCCGCATAAAGGAAGATCATCGTCATCCCATGCGTGGAGAAGAGCTGATCGTATTGCTCCGGGCTGAGCACATGCAGGTTCGACCACGAGAGCTGCAGACGGAAAATCAGCGCCTCGATGCCGCCGACGATCAGGAATGCAAACGCCGTGATGATGTAGCGGATGCCGATTTCCTTATGGTCGACTGAGGAGAGCCAGCCGATAAATCCTGGCTCGGTCTCCCACAACGCGCGCAGCTTCTCGGCGAGTGCGGAGTCGCGATCTTCGACGGTGACGGATGGCGCGCGGTCGTAATCGGTCGCGGTCATTGGAGCGTCTCTAGGTACGCGTCGATTGAGGCCATTTCCGCACCCGACAGTTCGGGCTTCTGCATCAGGTTGCCGGGCTTAGCGCCCTGCGGATCGCTGACCCATTGCGCGAGGTGCTGCGGATCGTTCGGCAATGTGCCCGCACCCAACGTCGTACGCTGCATCAGATGGCTGAGATCAGGGCCGAGCATGCCGGCTGCCGTGGTGCCGCGCACCGCGTGACATCCGGCACAACGCATGTTGAAGGCCGTCATGCCTGCGAGCGCTTGTCCATTCGGCTCAACGGGCGACTGCAGTTGATGGGTCTCCCATGCCGCGAAGTCGGACGGCGATTGCGCAATCACCACCAGCGACATATGCGCATGCTCGATGCCGCAATACTCGGTGCATTGGCCGCGATAGGTGCCGGGCTGGCGCGCCTCCAGCCACGTCTCGTTGGTCTGGCCGGGAATCGTATCCGTCTTCCCTGCAAGCGCCGGCACCCAGAACGAATGGATCACGTCGCCGCCGACGAGCTTGAACAGGACCGGTTCGCCCGTGGGAATATGGATTTCATTCGCTGTGGCGAAAACGCGTGATGGATCCTCGCTCAAATAGCGAACCTGCCACCACCATTGTTTGCCGGTGACCTCGATCACGACGGACGGCTTGGAGACGGGTCGGGAAATGTCGGCGAGAACAGCAACTGTCCACACGACGGACAGGAGAAGGACAAGACTCGACAGGCCTACTCCAATCCAAAGCCAGTTCAGGCCGCCGCTTTCCGGACTGACCTCCCGACGCTCGCCGGGAGCGGCCAGCGCAAATCCTGGCCTGCGCCAGATCGCGGCACACAACAGCAGCGTGATAGTCGCGATCACCGCGACCGAAATCGCCGTCACACCCCACGTTAGCGGCCTTGTCGCGTCCGCCTTTGCACCGAAACTGGTGAGATAGTTGAGCGGGGTAGTCGATGCAGAAGCCGACGTAACGCACAGGAATGGGAGCATCGCTGTGGCGACGTGCACCCACATTTCCCGGCCTATCATGTGTTTCAAAGCGAATGCCCAGATGACCGCGTGACACTGCGGTCATAGGCGCAACGCCCTTGATGGAACTTAGTTCCAAGTTTTCCAGGCAATAGGAACGCCGGTCTACGCGTGACGTTCTCTGGATGCCAAACAGAGGACATCGCCAATGACCGACATCAAGAACGCGCACATTCTCATCATCGCCACGAACGGTTTCGAACAGAAGGAACTGGAAGTTCCGCGCGACAAGCTTCGCGCCGCCGGCGCAACGGTCGATGTCGCCTCGCTCGATGGCAAAGAGATCATGGGCTGGGATGAGAAAGACTGGGGCCGCAAGGCGGACGCCGATCTCAAGATCGCCGACGCGAGACCTGGCGACTATCAGGCGCTGGTCATTCCCGGTGGCGTTCTCAATCCGGACAAGCTGCGCATCGACGAGGACGCCATGCGTATCGTGAAAGCCTTCCTGTCAGACGGAAAGATCGTCGCCGCTGTATGCCACGGTCCTTGGCTGCTGGTGCAGGCTGACGCGCTGAAGGGCCGTCAGGCAACATCCTACAAGTCCATTCGTAAAGACCTGGAAAATGCGGGCGCGCGTTGGGTCGATCAGGAAGTTGTTGTCGATAATGGTATCATCACAAGCCGAAATCCCGGCGATCTCGATTCCTTCACGGCGAAGATTATTGAAGAGCTTGGCGAAGGCCGGCACGCACGCCGGCAAGCGGCGGAATAGTTCCGTTTCGGAACAAACAAGATGCCGGAAAGTTTTCAGCAAGAACCTTTTGGGAGATCGCCATGAAATCCATTCTTCTCAGCGCATCCGCGCTTTCGCTCGCGCTACTCGCAAACCCCGTTATAGCAGCGCCTACGGATCAGCCTGGGCATCAAAGCCCGGCACCGGGTACATCCAATGACACGATGAGTGCCGTCAAGGATACTGTCGGCCACGGCGTCGGAGTCGTTTCCGCGGAAATGACAACAACAGCGAAGAGCTTTGTCGAAGCGGCCGCCGACAGTGATATGTATGAAGTCGAGGCGGGAAAAATCGCGCAGGAGCGCGGTCAGACTGCCGCGGTAAGGAGCTTTGGTGCCAAGATGGTCACCGCACACACCGAAACGACGAACAAGCTCAAGGCCACGCTTGCGAGCGCGCATCCCGACATCATGCCGCCAGCACATCTCGATGACCGCCATCAGGGCATGATCGATGAACTGCGCGGCGCCAAGGATGCTGATTTCGATGCGCGCTACATGGCGCAGCAGGTCGATGCGCACAAGGAAGCATTGATTCTGATGAAAGGCTACGCGAAGGATGGCGACACAGCCGCCCTCAAGACACTGGCGGGAAAGACGGCGCCAACCGTGCAGATGCATCTGAACATGGCGGAGAAGATCCAGAACAGCTTGAAGAAACAGTCCTGAGATCGAATGCTTGATTTGAAAGAGGCAGGTCGGTGACGATCTGCCTCTGTTCATGTCGTGCAAGAACGGGCTGGCGATCGCTCGACCGATGCGAATTTCCCCACGATAGCGCCACGGAACCGGAACTTCACGCTCGCGTTCCTAGAGAGCGGATGTCCGCGTCCGATCTGCAACAAATGTTATTTTCAGGGGCCTACGTCACATGGCGCCAGACAAAGGTTCCGATCCGGGACAGGATCGCGCCCACGCGCCCGTAGACGCTCTGGATTCGTGGCCGCAATCCAAGCCCGGCAACGAAAGCTCCGGCGACTCATCAGGAAAGGCGGATAGCACCGGCGATAAAACCAATAAGCCGGAAGCAGTGGACGCGTTGGATCGCTGGACCCAGCAGCACGTCAAATCCGATCAGGACGACAAGCAAGGCGGCGACGAAGAGGACGAGAAAGAGAAGAAGGGTGTTTTCTCCAATCCCTGGATCAAATATGGCGGCATCGCGCTACTCGTGGTGCTTCTGATTGGTGGTCTGATCTGGTGGCTGATCGCGCGCCAGTACGAAGACACGGACGATGCCTTCATCGATACCCACATTGTTCACCTCTCGCCGCAGGTCGCCGGGCGCGTGATGCGCATTGCGGTGAACGACAATCAGCTGGTTCACAAAGGTCAGCTGTTGGTGAAAATCGATCCATCCGACATGCAGGCACGCCTCGAACAGGCAGAAGCGCAGGAAGCGCAAGCAGAAACACAATATCAGCAAGCGGTAGCGTCCGCGCGAGGCGCAGCAGCGCAGGCCGTGAGTGCGCAACGCGATCTCGATCGATACTACTATCTTCAGAAGATCAATCCGGCCGCCGTCGCGCAGCAGCAGGTCGATCAGGCTTATGCGACCGCGCACAATCAGGAGGCCCAACGCGATGCAGCGTCTGCACAGATCGCTGGTGCCTTAGCACAGATTAAAGTCGCCAAGGCGAACATCACGACTGCGACTCTAAACCTCGGTTACACGGAGATCGTTGCCCCCGTCGACGGCCATGTCGCGCAGCGCAACGTCGCGACCGGAAACTATGTCTCACCCGGGCAGGACATGATGGCGATCGTGCCGCTGGAACTTTGGGTGACCGCCAATTTCAAGGAGACCCAGCTCGCGCTCATGCGCCCCGGTCAGCACGTATCGGTTTCCGTGGACAGTTGCGGTGGCAATGACATCGACGGCCATGTGCAGTCCATCCAGCGCGGCGCCGGCCAGGCGTTCGGAATCCTCCCCCCGGAAAACGCTACCGGCAATTATGTGAAGGTCGTTCAACGCGTACCGGTCAAGATCGTGCTCGACCGTGTGCCGCGCGATTGCGTGCTTGGCCCGGGCATGAGCGTGACGCCAACCGTCAAGGTGCGCTGATGTCCGCGGCGGCTGCGCAGGCGGACGGATGGACGCCGGCGCGCTCCGTCGCAGGCGGCCGCAATCCTTGGACGATCATTGGCGTGATCTCGATTGCGACCTTCATGGTCGTGCTCGATACCTCCATCGCCAATGTCGCGCTCGCGCATATCGCGGGCAGCGTGTCGGCCAGTTACGACGAAGCGACATGGGTCATCACAAGCTTCCTGATCTCCAACGCCATCGTCATTCCGATTAGCGGCTGGCTCGCGGACGTTATTGGCCGCAAACGCTATTACATGATGTCGGTTGCGCTGTTCACGCTGTCGTCACTGATGTGCGGGCTGGCGCCGAATCTCGCATTTCTCGTCATCGCGCGCATCCTTCAAGGCATCGGCGGCGGTGGCCTTGCGCCTGTCGAGCAGTCGATGATGGTCGATACTTTTCCGCCGGCAAAACGCGGCGCGGCGTTCGCGGCTTACGGCGTCGTAGTGATTGTGGGACCGGTGCTAGGCCCTTCGCTCGGAGGCTGGATCACGGACAATCTCTCCTGGCATTGGGTATTCCTGATCAATGTGCCGATCGGGATGCTGTCGCTATTCCTGGTGAGCATCTATGTCGAAGAACCAAATGTGCTCGAAGAGCAGCGCAAGAAGCTCCTGAAGAAGGGACTCCGCGTCGATCTGGTGGGCTTTGCGCTCGTCGCGCTGTTTCTCGGCTGCCTGGAGGTCACTCTCGATCGCGGGCAACGCGAGGACTGGTTCTCAAGCCCGATGATCACCACCACCGCGATCATCACGGCACTTGCGTTGATCGCCTTCATCCCATGGGAGCTTTCGCAGAAAGAGCCCATTGTGAAGATTCGGCTGTACGGCCAACGGAATTTCCTCATCGCCAATATCTTTATGGTGATGATGGGCGTCATCGTCTTCGGCACGACACAGTTCATCCCACAATTGCTTCAGCAAGTCCTGGGCTACACCGCAACCAATGCAGGCCTCGCTCTCACAATGGGCGGACTTGCGACACTGCTTGTCATGCCGGTCGCGGGGTTCCTGACCGGGAAGGTCGATCCGCGCATCCTGATCGGCATGGCGTTGACGATCCAGGCCATCGCGCTCTGGAACATGAGCACGCTCGACACGCAAATCTCGTTTCAGAACGCAGCGTATGCCCGCATGATCCAGTCCGTCGGCTTGCCGTTTCTCTTCGTACCCATCACCAATGCGGCGTATGTCGGCTTGAGCCCAAGGGAGAACAATCAGGCATCCGCGTTAATGAACGTGTCGCGAAATCTTGGTGGCACGTTCGGCATTTCGCTGGTTCAGACCATGCTGGCGCGGCAGGCGCAGGTGCATCAGGCCCAATACGTCGAGACGCTCAACCCCCTTAATCCGAACTATGCGAACGCTATCGACCGCGCAACACATGCGCTGATGGCGCAAGGCATGGCGCAGGCGGACGCGGCAAAGGCCGCCGCCGCAGAAATCTACCGAAGCCTCGGACAGCAGGCGAACATGCTGTCTTATGTCGATGTCTTCCATGTTCTGATGATCGCCATCCTGTGCGCGCTCCCGCTTGTCTTCTTGATGCAGAAGCCGAAGAAGACCGGCGGTGGCGCAGGCGAGGCGGCGGCATGAAGCGCATCGCTCTACCCATCGCACTGCTCTGTGCCGGTTGCACAGTCGGGCCGGATTACAAGAAACCGGATGTCGCTGTGCCAGCATCTTTCCGCGAGGCGCCGAACGCTGCGTCAGCATCGGATGCCGATCTGGCGCAATGGTGGATGCAATTCAACGACCCCGAACTGCAAAGCCTCGTTATCCGTGCCCTGAAATCCAACCTCGATCTTCAAACCGCGGCCTCGCGCGTGCGCGAGGCGCGCGAGCAGGAGATCATCGAAGGTGCTGCCGGCCTTCCGCATGTGAATGCCAGCGGCAACCACCTGCATTTTCATTCGAACGGCGACCCGCTCGCGGGACTGACAGGTCAACCACCCGCGCCCGGCGGCACCGACGTCAAGCTCTACAATGTCGGCTTTGACGCGACCTGGGAGATCGACATCTTCGGTGGCGTGCGCCGTTCCGTCGAGCAGGCCCAGGCCGACACCGAAGCCGCTGTCTGGCAGATGCATGATGGCGAAGTCTCGCTGACTGCGGAAATTGCCACCGATTATCTCGAACTACGGACCCTGCAGGCGCGGCTATCGATCCTTGCCGACGAAGAGAAACGCGAGCGCGATACGCTTTCTCTCGTGTCTGCGCGCGCGCAGGCTGGCTTCGTCACGCAGCTGGACGTGAACCAGCAGATATCACAGGCCGAGAGCACCGCCGCACAGATCCCGCCGCTTCAGGCGCAGATGCGCGCGAGCGAACACGCCATCGCGATCCTGCTGGGCGGGCTTCCCGATGCGCTGGCGAAAGAGTTGGAAACGACACCCCCCCCGCCCGCGACGCCCACGATTCTGCCTCCTGGGTTGCCGTCCGATCTTCTGCGACGCCGCCCGGACGTGCGTGAGGCCGAGCGCAAGCTTGCTGCTGCAACCGCCGGCATTGGCGTCGCTGTCGCCGATCTTTATCCCAAGTTCAATCTGCTTGGCGGTGCCTCGTTCACCAGCAATCGCCTCGACAACCTGCTTTCCACCAGCAATCTCGGCGAACTCGGGTTGTTGCAAATCACCTGGCCGATTTTTCAGGGCGGCAAAATTTACGCGAACATCAATGCCAAGAAAGAAGAGACGACGCAGGCTTACCTCGCCTATCAGAAATCCGTGCTAGGAGCGATAAAGGATGCGGAAGACGCGCTGACTCGCGAGGCAACCGATATTCAGCGTGTTCAGGCGCTCGACCGTGCGGCCCGCTCGGCGCAATCGTCAGCGTTGATCGCACGCCAGCAATATGCGGCAGGCTTCGTAACTTATATTAATGTCTTGCAGACTCAGGCAACCGATCTCTCAACACGCGATCAACTCGCGCAAGGCCAACTCGCGCTCGCGACCGATCTGGTCTCGCTCTACAAGGCCCTTGGCGGTGGTTGGCAAGACGCGGACAAGACCGCGCCTTCAAAATAGGAACTTCCGGCCTTGGGGGAACCAACGCCCGACCTCTGGCTTTTCAGACTACCCAGAGGTCCCCATGCGTCACACTCGAACCTTGCTTCTTGCTGCGAGCACTTTTGCGCTGGCGGCCTGCGGAAATAACGCCAACCTGCCAAAATCCGCGAGCTGGGGGCCGAAGCCCGAACTGCCGGCGCCACAGCAATCGCTGGTCCCGGTCAACCACACCGCAAAAATAGAGCCGTGGAAAGACGGCGAGATGCCAACACCCGCGGAGGGCCTGAGAGTCACGAAGTTCGCGGCCAATTTCGATCACCCACGCTGGATTTACGTATTGCCGAACGGCGATGTTCTCGTTGCGGAATCCAACAAGGGCACGTCCTGGGCCGATACGATGGGTTATGGCGGCTGGGTCGAAAGCCTCTACCGCCGCATCGGCGGTCTTTCGACGAAGAGCGCAAACCGGATCACGTTGCTACGCGACAAGGATGGCGACGGCGTCGCAGATGAACGCACGACTTTTCTGTCCGGACTGAATGCGCCCATCGGCATGGCGCTGGTCGGTGATACCTTTTATGTCGCCGATACCGACGCGCTTCTCGCGTTCCCATACAAGACCGGCGAGACACAGATCACCGAACCCGGACGCAAGATCACCGATCTTCCGGCCGGCCCCATCGATCATCATTGGACGAAGAACGTCATCGCGAGTCCCGATGGATCGAAGCTGTATGTCACCGTAGGCTCGAACAGCAATGCGGGCGAGAACGGATTGGATCAGGAGCACGAACGCGCTGCCATCTGGGAGGTCGACCCCAAGACCGGCAAGCATCGCGTCTTTGCGTCAGGCATTCGCAATCCAAACGGCCTCGGCTGGTCGCCCGGTGGCGTGCTCTGGACCGCAGTGAACGAGCGCGACGAGATCGGTGGAGATCTCGTGCCCGATTATCTGACCTCGGTTAAGGACGGCGCATTCTACGGCTGGCCGTGGAGCTATTACGGCCAGCACGTCGATGACCGCGTAAATCCGGCGAACCCAGACATGGTCGCGAAGGCAATTCCACCGGACTACGCACTTGGCACACACACCGCCTCGCTTGGTCTCGCATTCTCACAAGGTGCGAAACTTGGGCCAGCGTTCGCATCGGGTGTGTTCATCGGCCAGCATGGTTCGTGGAACAGAAAGCCGGTGAATGGCTACGATGTCGTGTTCGTGCCGTTTGCGGGCGAGACGCCGTCAGGTGCGCCGGTGGGAGTTCTGAACTTCCTGGGTCCGAACGACGTTGCTCATGGACGGCCGGTGGGTGTCGCGATCGACAAGGCGGGCGGATTGCTGGTCGCCGACGACACGGCGAACATCATCTGGCGCGTGAGCAAGCAATAGGCATAGCCACCTTTTAACGAGCAGGCGGCGTGGCGTACTTCCAGGAAACCCCGACGCAACTCGCTGAATGCTCAAGCGTTGTCTTCAAATGGCTCAGGATTCTTCCGAGAAACTTTCGACCACCGACGCTCGGCAGGGCCGTACGGGCATGGGTGTTCGCTATGTTCTGATAGTCGGCTTGATCGCGGTAATAATTGCCTTTGTAGCGATCTATCTGAACTTCTTTGGTCTTTGAAGCTCGCATAGCCTGTCTGCCAACGAATATTATCGGATAGTCTCTCGTTAAGGGGCGGTATTGTTCAGCCTCGCATGGACACCAAGTAGCCCGCGACTGCGGAGAGAGCTGTCAACATCACACCCCAAGCGGTATCCATTGTTGCCAGCTGCACCGTCCAGGCTTTGATCGTCGCGAAATTGGTGGCGTCGTAAGTGCCGTAGGCGAACAGGCCAAACAGGGCGCCATAGATGATCGCCATCCACGCAGAGCCTGCACGCAGCGCCGGGGACACCGCGAAAATCAGCACACCGACAGGGTAGGCCAGATAGAACAAACCGACGGCTAACCATCTTGGATCGTCAAGAAGAATTGTGCCTAGCGTCGGCCGAAAAACGGCATGAGCGAAATAACTGAGCCACAGTGCGTCGCCGATGCCCAGAACGAGAAGCGCGACAACGTAGCGTGCAACCCAACTCATTGCGTCCTCGTCAATACTGCATCCCGAACAGAGACTGGATGATCTGCGCGGGGCGATATTTCAGCCGCATCGGCGTCTCCGAGCTGATCAGGCAAAGGCATGAACCTTCCGCTGTTGCGGTCGGCGCGTGCTCAACGGCCTCATTGGTTTCTGCAAAGTCACCAACGGCAAAACTGCCGACAACATCGTCGAACGCGCCGTCGATAACACACGTGTACTCGCGGCCGCCATGGGTGTGAAACGACAACCTTGTATTGCGCCGTGCGAAGACGAGATAGGTCAGCGGACTTCCATCTACCGGCGCAAACCAGATGTTTGGCGTCACCCAACGGCGCGCACCGATACGGCGTTGCGTCAGAGGCTGCGGAATAGAAAGCTGGTGCAGGAAATTCGGAAGCTCCGGTAGCTTCGCAGTGTTTTGAGCGTTCGCCCGCGCCAACGTCTTTGCCAAAGCGTTCGCGCCAAGTGCAACAGCATCGGTGGCGTCCAGCATCGCGCCGCCGATGCTATCCCACAGACCAACTTCGCTGCGGCATACGGTGCACGCAGAAACATGACAGGCAATTATAAGAGCCATGCCGTCCGCGAGCCCGCCGCCCGCGTAATCGGCAAGAGTTTCGGGTGAAGGATGATGGCGGATCACTGCAGATCCTCTACCAGCGCGCGCAACCTGCTCATGGCAAGCCGCACGCGCGACTTCACGGTGCCGAGTGGGATGCCAAGAACTTGCGCGATCTCGCTCTGCGACCGATCTTCAAAAAAGGACAAGCGGATCACCTGCGCCTGCTCTGACGAAATTTTTTCCAGCGCGGCGCGGACGCGAACCTCGCGCTCGACGGCAAGAACGCTGTCACTCGGCATCGGCTCAGGATAATGATTGAGCGCTTCGGCCAGAACCTTCGGGTCGCGCTCACGGCGGCGAAGATCGGTACGCAGATTGCGCGCAATTGTGAATATCCACGTCGATGCGGATGCCCGCGCGGGATCGAAATAGCTGGCCTTGTTCCAAACCGCGAGCATCGCGTCCTGTGCCAAATCCTCTGCAACACCCGCCGGCACGCCAAGACGCATGAAATAGCCTTTCAGCCGTGGGGCAAAATGACCAAACAGCGCCGCAAACGCCTCGCGGTCCTGCGCGCGGGCAATCGCGACGACGCACGCAGACCAGTCCAGCACCTTCAGGTCACCCCACAGACCACATGCGCCAATGCGCCCAACCGCCTGCGACGGCATCAAACGCGGTGCAGCCATGGTCCAGGAGCGGTTCATCGCTGTGTTCTACGATGACATTCTGCAATCGGATCATCGAAGATTTCCGCATTTCCGTCACAATAACAGAGGCTTCGCACGCCCGCCACCAAAGGGTGCGTGATCCGGCCACGGCTCGGAACCGTACAAAGGCCATGAAAAAAATCGCCATTATCGGATCGGGCATTTCCGGGCTTTCTGCCGCGTTCTTTCTGGACCGGCGCCATGAGGTCACCCTTTACGAGAAACAGGCGCGCCTCGGCGGTCACAGCCGAACTGTCTATGTCACGTATGGTGACCGCACGATCCCGGTCGATACCGGCTTCATAGTCTTCAACAAACGGAACTATCCCAATCTGACTTCGCTGTTTCGAACGCTCGATGTTCCTATCAAAGATAGCGACATGACCTTCGCGCTGACGGTTGGCGACGGCTGGCTGGAATGGGGTGCTCGAGACTTGCACGCCATTCTGGCGCAACCGCGCAACTTGTTGCGCCCGAAGTTTCTACGCCTCTTCGCGGATGTTATGCGATTCAACAGAAGCGCGCTCGCCGAAGTTGCGCGCTTTCCGCACATGACGGTCGGCGAGTTGATCCAATCGATGAAACTGGGGGATTGGTTCCGGCAACACTATCTCCTGCCTATGGCCAGTGCGATATGGAGTTGTCCGCCGAGCAAAATTCTGGATTTTCCCGCACGCTCACTCGTGCAGTTCTTTGCCAATCATAGCCTTCTTTCGATGAACGGCCAGCCGCAATGGCTGACTGTCGATGGTGGCTCCAACGTCTACGTCGAAAAACTCGCCGACGCTCTCGGCGAGCGGGTTCGCAAGGGGTGTGGTGCGGTTGCCATTACCCGCACAACACGCGGTGTGCGCGTGGTTGGCGGGGATGGAGCTTCCGTTCTCTACGATGAAGTAGTATTTGCCTGTCATTCCGACGAAGCACTCGCGCTTCTGCAAGACGCGATCGACGCCGAGCGAAACGCGCTCGGCGCGATCCGCTATCAGCCAAATCTCGCCGTCTTGCACAAGGACACACGATTCATGCCGAAGCGGAAAGCCTGTTGGGCAAGCTGGGTCTACAATTCCAACGGTGACGGCGAAGACCCCGCGGTGTCCGTCACCTATTGGATGAACAGTTTGCAGGGGATCGACAATCGTTACCCCCTGTTCGTCACGCTCAATCCCGCACGCGAGATTGCACCGGAGCATGTGTTCGACACGTGCGAGTTTGCCCACCCGGTCTTCGACTTCGCAGCCAAGGAAGCGCAGAAAACCCTGAGCAATATGCAGGGCCGCAACAACACCTGGTTCTGCGGCGCCTATATGGGTCACGGATTTCACGAGGACGGCCTGGTGAGTGCGATGCGCGTGGCAGAGCGCCTGGGTGCGCCCGCACCCTGGACCCTGCCCTCAGCGAGTCCGGCCCATCGCGCGACACATCCCGCTCTGGCGCTGGTGGCCAGCACCGCATGATTGCCCTGTTCGACGCCAAAGTATTCCACGCGCGTTTGCGGCCTGCGCAAAACAGCTTTCGCTACGGCGCTGCGTATCTCGCCATTCCTTTGGATGAGTTCACCAAAGTGCGCAGAGGTGTTCTGTCCATCGACGGCCCGAATTTGTTCGGCGTCAGAACGCGCGATTATGGCGATGGGAAATCGGCGAAAGACTGGATTGCGAAAGTCCTGGAAGACTGGCGCATATCGGAAGCCGACGGCCCGATTACGCTCATCACGATGCCGCGCATATTTGGCTGTGTCTTCAATCCGGTCAATTTCTGGCTATGCAAGGATCGCGCGGGCAATCTGCGCGCGGTGCTTGCCGAGGTCAGCAACACCTTCGGCGAACGGCACTGTTATCTCTGCTTCCATCAGGACCATCACGCCATTGCGCCTGCCGACACGTTGACGGCGCAGAAGATTTTCCACGTCTCGCCGTTTCTGGCGACCAAAGGCGACTACACATTTCGCTTTTCCGTCGCCGATGATCGGCTGGCGATCATGATCGATCTGTCGGATGAGAACGGTCCTCTGTTGCGCACCTCTCTGGCCGGCACGCTGAAGCCGGCAACGAGCGGAAGGCTGTTGCGGACCCTGTTTGCAAGCCCGCTGATGCCAGTGAAGACCATCGCCTTGATCCACTATCAGGCGGTGAAGCTGTTTCTGAAGCGGGTGCGGCACACTCACAAGCCCACGCCGCCAGCCAAAGCGATCTCAGGCTCGCACGAACTCTAGGTGCGTGACATCGGTGCGGCCGACAGAGAACGCGGCCGCGCAAATCCCGAGATAAAAGTGCCAGTTGCGCAGCATTTTGTCGTCATATCCCAGCGCGCGAATCTCTGGCTCACGGGTGCGCATGCGTCCACTCCAATCGCGCAGGGTGCGTGCATAGTCCTGACCGAAAGCAAAGCTTTCGCGGAGCTTCAGCCCGGCGCGGTCAGCCTCTTCACGCAGACGTGCGACCGAAGGCAGCAAACCTCCCGGAAAAACATAGTGGCGGATGAAGTCGCTGCGCGTCCGGTAACCCGCGAACAACTCGTCGCGGATGACAATCGCTTGCAGCATTGCCTTGCCGCCGTCTTTCAGCCGTTCGGCCAATGTGTGGAAATAGACCGGCCAGTAGCGCTCACCCACAGCCTCCACCATTTCAATCGAGACGATGGCATCGAACGTGCCGCGCACTTTGCGATAGTCCTGCAGGCGGATATCGGCCTTCCCGCCAAGACGATTGGTGGCAAAAGCATGCTGTGCGGGCGATATGGTAAGACCGGTCACGTCATGCCCGGCGTCTACCGCCTGCTCCGCAAACCCGCCCCAGCCGCAACCGACTTCAAGAACTGACGCGTTTCGATCCGGCAACTTGGAAAGCAGACGGCCATATTTTCGGCGCTGCGCGTCGGCCAGAGACTGCCCGGGCTGATCGTACAAGGCCGATGAATAAGTCATCGTCTCATCGAGCCAGAGCGAGTAGAAATCGTTGCCGACGTCGTAGTGAGCTTCGATGTTGCGCTTGCTGCCGCTCAGGCTGTTTCGTCGTACCAGGTTGTTGTAGAGCGCGAAAATCTGGCGCTGAAAGAAACTGCCGTGCGCGAAACCTTCCAGCTCTCCGATATTCAGCAGGAAAAACGA
>DATJUS010000041.1:0-70585 GCA_035502175.1 Rhizomicrobium sp. | reverse complement strand
CGCGTCACAAGCCCAATGAGACAGCTTGCCTGATCGATGCATGCGGCATCGGAGAGATGAAACTCATCGATCTCGATGCGAAAATCCTCGAACTCGATCGCGCGCGCAAGGAACTGAGCGAAGCACTGCTCCTCATGCGCGGCCGTATCGCCGAGCGCACGGCACTTGACCCTATACCTATGGAGAGACCGCAGGCTGCCTCCGCAACAAGCGAAGGTGTGCCCCATGAAGTTTCCAATTCTTGTCCTTGCCGGATTGACGATTGCGGCCTCTGCGCAGGCGACGGCTCTGACTGACGCGAACAGGACCATCGCGTCGCGCGTCTTCACCGACATCTACAACAAATGTGATTTCGACGTGGCGAAAACGATCTATGCGCCGGACTTCGTCAATCACGGCGAGACCAGAGACGTAGGCCTTGCCGAAGATCTCGCGGCATCGCGCGGCTGGTGCGATGCATTTCCCGATCTGCATGTGACGATTGATCAGACGGTCGCGGAGGGTGATCTCGTCACGATCCTGTGGACCGGTGAGGGCACGAACACCGGCACTGGCAACGGCCTGCCCGCGAGCGGAAAGCACCTGAAGCTGCGCGGCATCACGATCTGGCGTGTGAGGAACGGTAAGTTGTCGGAAGAGTGGTCCGAGTTCGATGAAGAACGCGTGCTGCGCGCGACCGGCGTGATGAAGTGATCACAAGGTCGGGTCGGTAATCGCGACGATCAGCCCCGCCGCCTGCGCGAGCTTGTCGATCTGCTCGGCCGGCAGCCGGTCGATCGCCTTCATCAGGCGCGCGAGGCGGCGCTTGCGTCCGGCTTCCAGCAACTGGCGGCCTTTCCGAGTCAGCGAAATCTCGGCAGAGCGGCGGTCGAGCGGTTTCCTGGTGACCAGTTCGAGCTGTTCCAGTCCGCTCACCAGTTGCGACATGGTCGGGGGCTTCACCTGCTCGGCCGCAGCGAGCGCGCCGAGTGTCTGCGGCCCGCCGTAAGCGAGCACCGACAGCACCGACAGCTGTGCACCGGTGATGCCTGAGGCAGCGTCCTCCTTGCGCATGAAGCGCAGAAGGCGGATCGCAGCCGCGTGCAGTTGATCGGCGACCTGTTCGTTTCGCATCGATGACCGCGCCACTTGACTCGTCTTTCGATAGTTAGGTAGCCTAACAATGTGAGAGGCTAACTTTAGGCGCTGGAGGGCCGGATGGGAAGCGAACCCAATCTTTCAGGACGCAAGCTGGTGCAGGTCGCATTGACAGTCCGCGATCTCGATCGCGCGCGCATCTTCTATCGCGACACGCTCGGCCTGCCGCTGATGTTCGAGGCGGGTACGATGCTGTTCTTCGATATCGGCGGACAGCGGCTGATGGTCGGGCTCGCGGAGAAAGCGGACAAGCCCATCGTCGGCGGCACCTACATCTATTTCGACGCGCCAGATTTGCCGGCGCTTGCGGCTGTACTGAAAGCCAAAGGCGTTGAATTCATCGGCAACATGGAAACCCTCCAGCGCACGCCGACGCACGAACTAACGCTGCAATTTTTCAAGGACCCCGACGGCAACGAGATCGGGCTGATGGGCATGGTGCCGATTGCCTGATCGGGCGTCGTCCCCTTGAGAAATCCGCGTGCGATAAGGCCCTAGTCTTCCATCGCATCCGCGATGACGACTGTGGCACTCGCGGTGGCTTTGCGAATTTTGACCTGCGCATCGGTCGTTATCTCGAAATCGAAACCTTCGATCTGCACCGAGCAGATTTCCGTTCCGCAGGCGCCGACATCTTGAGGCTGCAGGAAACCCGGCTTCAGCCATTTGAGACAGCCTGCGTCACCGCTTCCATAGCCGCGACATTCGAAGGTGAACGGCATGGGGCTCTCGTGCAGTCCTGCATTCACGGTGTTGGCGATCCATGCGCCCCGGATCGCCTGTTGTTCGTCCGGTGCGCCGAAGAAGTGATCCTTTTCTTCATCGAGCGGTTTGCAGGACGCGTCGTCACGCGCGCGCTGTTCGGACGATGAGAACGGTACTTGCGGTGCCGCGGGAGGGCTGAGCACGTGATACCAGCGCTGAACGTGGATTTCGCTCGCCTGTACGCGTGTCGCGGGCCCGATATCCGCCTCAACAGGCGTGAATCCCATCACCACCACATCGTAGAAGCACAGGCCGGGGACACGCCCGGCGTGCGGACGTGTCTGAAGCTCGATCTCCCGAAGTGGATGCCGCGGCCGGGGCGAATTGAAGGGATCGGGCCAGATCGTCACGAGCTTTTGCACCGCGTCGAGCGTGCGCCGGATTCCCTGGGTGTCTGACGCCGGCGGCGGGCGGTCCACCGCGTCGGGGTTCGACTCCACGACATCGGCGAGGTCGCCCAGAGCACGCGCCCTGTCTTTCTCGCTCAGCTTCGGGATCAGGTCTGCTGCCTGACGCAGCACCCGCCCGATGACCCATTCGGGTGGCGCATGACGCGCATCGTCCTTTGTTATCGTGGGCGCTGCCACAGCGCTTGCCGACGAGAAGAGGAGCAGAACGATAACCCACCGCATCTGAAGAGCCTACCGCGGCGGGGGCGGGCGTCCAATGCGCGCGTCAGGCCCGTATGCAGTCACCCGGTAACGAGACCCAGGAATAGCGGTCCTTGTCTTGTGCCGAAAGATTTGGCGGCGGCAGGGGATCATCGACCAAGCAACCGCCGGCAATGCCTGTTGCGTCGGGCAGAAAGCCGAAGGACTTCCAGTAAAGCGTGGTGCCGCAGCGTGCGCAGAAGAAGCGATTGTATCCCCCCGGGCCATATTTGGCGTAGGTGCTCAATGTGCCCGTCTTCGCCGTGACCTTGTCGTCCGGAAAATAGGCCGACCATCCGAACGCGCCCCCCGTGCGGCGCTTGCAACTTGTGCAGTTGCAGATCGCGTTCAGGATCGGCTCGCCTTCGACTGTGATCGTGCAGTCGCCACAGCAGCAGTGCGCGGTGCGTGTCATCGGCGGTACTCCAGAAAGCCGTCATTGAACGCGAGCGAGTCGTAGAGTTTGCGCGCGGTCGCATTCGACTCATGTGTCAGCCAGTACACACGCTCCGCGCCGATCTCATCGGCATGCTTGTAGATCGCCTCGATCAGCGCGCGGCCAGCGCCGCTCTTGCGCATATCCGGCGCGACGAACAGATCATTGAGATAGACGTATTTGCCGCGTGCCCAGGTCGAGCGATGCACGATGCAATGCGCAATGCCGACAATGCGGCCGTCCTGCTCTGCGACGAGGCCGAACATATCTGCGTCCGGTCCCGTGAGCCGTGCGAATGTCGTCTCTGTCACCTCGGGTGCGAGATTGGTCTGATAGAATTCCAGATAGCCCGCCCACAACGGCAGCCATGCCGGTTTGTCGCCGGCTCGCAGGGCGCGGGCGACGCCTCGAAAAAATTTGGGCTCATTCACAGCTACTGCCCTGTTCGAATGCTGCGCTAAGTGCCAAATACGCCAAGTCCCGGGAAGACGGATTGGGAACAGTAATCGGCATGGACGCGATACTTGGCCTAATCCCCCAAAGCAATGCGGTCGAAAAACTCCAGAACCCTTTGCTTGGCAATGTACCGACCGCATCGAACAAAAGCTTCATGCGCTCCTTAACGGGAGGATGTGTGTTGCTATTGCTTTCGGGTGGCGTCAAACGCGCGACAAAGTAAAGACCAACGAGTGCGCCCATTGCCCTTTTTGCTCTGACCTCACTCTCATCTTCGTTAGAAAGAGCGCAGTAAGCAGAAATTTCTGATAGTAAAAAAGTGGCAGCGTAGCGATCGCAAGCAAGTTCTTCTTCAAAGGAGTTGGTGGGTCGTTCTGGATCGTCCAGATATTGCGCGTGGCGAAATTCGTGCAGAATTGCCCACGCACATGACATAGCAAAAATCTCTCGGATTGCTTTTGCCTCGACCCCCTCTTTAATTTCTCGAAACCGTGGAATCGCAGATGGCCACTCAAACTGCGAGCCCTTAGCGATGGCTTTTGCTGTAGTGTAAGCAGCCTCGATCAGTGACGAATCGATCGGAGTATCGATTCCTTTTTCTTTCAACTCATCAAAGTTCGAAAAGTCATGCCAAGCAGCGTGAGCTAGTAGCCAGATCTGGCGCAGCACTTCTTCAGGTATCTGCAGGACGTTATATGTAACTCCGAGGACTGGAGACTGACCCTTCAACAACCTCGCTTGGACACCGTCAGCGAGCACTCGCTCCAATTCCGATACCTGTTCCGGAGCCGCTCGCCACAGCAATTCCAGCGTTTCGCGAGTAACATCGCCCTCGTTGGGCAGCACCTCGAGTAGATGCGGAAAGTGTCGCCGTACGTCTGACAACTATCCCATCGCCTTCTTCAGGTTCTCATCGACCTTGTCGAGGAAGCCTTCGGTCGTCAGCCACTTCTGATCGGGGCCGACGAGCAGGGCAAGGTCCTTGGTCATGAAACCGCTTTCGACGGTATCGACGCAAACCTTCTCGAGCGTATGCGCGAACTTATCGAGCGCGGCATTGCCGTCGAGCTTGGCGCGGTGCGCGAGGCCGCGCGTCCACGCGAAGATCGAGGCGATGGAATTGGTCGAGGTCGCCTTGCCTTTCTGGTGCTCGCGATAGTGGCGCGTCACCGTGCCGTGCGCGGCCTCGGCTTCCACGATCTTGCCGTCCGGCGTTGTGAGCACGGACGTCATCAGGCCGAGCGAACCGAAGCCCTGCGCCACTGTGTCGGACTGCACGTCGCCGTCGTAGTTTTTGCACGCCCACACATAGCCGCCTTCCCATTTGAGTGCGGAGGCGACCATGTCGTCGATCAGGCGGTGTTCGTAGATGATTCCGGCGGCCTTGAACTTGTCGGCGAATTCCGCGTCGAAGACTTCCTGGAAGATGTCCTTGAAGCGGCCGTCATAGGCCTTGAGAATCGTGTTCTTGGTCGAGAGATAGACGGGATAGTTGCGCGCGAGGCCGTAATTCATCGAGGCGCGCGCGAAATCGCGGATCGAATCGTCGAGGTTGTACATCGCCATCGCGACGCCCGAACCCGGCGCCTTGAACACTTCCTTCTCGATGATTTTGCCGTCTTCGCCGACGAACTTGATCGTCAGCACGCCCTTGCCGGGGAAGCGAAAATCGGTCGCGCGATACTGGTCGCCGAAGGCATGACGGCCGACGACGATCGGCTTCGTCCAGCCGGGCACGAGCCGCGGCACGTTCTTGCAGATAATCGGCTCGCGGAAGATCACGCCGCCCAGGATGTTGCGGATCGTGCCATTGGGCGACTTCCACATCTCATGAAGGTTGAACTCCTTCACGCGCGCTTCGTCCGGCGTGATGGTTGCGCATTTGACGCCGACGCCATGCTTCTGAATCGCGTGCGCCGCATCGACCGTGACCTGGTCCTTGGTCGCGTCGCGATGCTCGACGCCGAGGTCGTAATATTCGAGCGTGATGTCGAGATAGGGGAGGATCAGCTTCTTCTTGATGAGGTCCCAGATGATGCGGGTCATCTCGTCGCCGTCGAGCTCGACGACCGGGTTTGCAACCTTGATCTTGTCCATTTGGGCCTCGGTTTTTTCGCTGGCGGGGGTATAACGGTCCTGTCGGAGGCCGTCAAAGCGCCAGCGGAATAGCAAGAATGCGCAGCAAAAGCTGGAAGGCCGCAGTTGTCATGGTCGCTCTGGCGATCGTTCTCAATCTTGCGCTCGTCCGGTGGGCCACAGACCATGTCGTTACACGAGTAAGCGCCGTGCACACCTACACCGAAACGCACACCGTCCGGACTGAGCCGCTAAGGGTATGGTTCTTCTCTGTCTACGATATGGTGTGTGTCCACGCGCCATGTACAGCCGCATCCGCATCCATAAGCGGTCTCTATCCTCGTGACGGTGTGTCACGGCCGGTAGCTGTACTTCTGGGCATTGCGCTACCTGACCTTCTCCTCGCGTTCGCAGCTATTCTTTGGGTGGGTGCTATGAGCGGCAACTGGCGCAGAGTTGCCGGAGCGATTGTCGGCCTATTGGGGCTGTTCGTTGTCACTCCGTTCGGCGCCCTTCTCCTGATAGCTCCCGGCCCCGCCGGTGAACCAAGAAACGTGATTCTTCTTGCGACCACCTGGCTCATCGCGTTGACGGGTCTCGCGATGATCGTTATCGGGACACGCGCCATATTCACGCGCAGGCAATCGACGCAGTGAGCAGCGCCCCAGCCATTATTCTGTCGTTCCCACAACTGGCCGAGAACATCGGTGCGACGGCGCGGGCAATGAAGAACTTTGCGCTGGCGGATTTGCGTCTTGTGAGCCCGCGCGTGGCCTTTCCGAACCCGAAGGCGGATGCCATGGCGGTGGGTGCCGCGGATGTCCTGAGCGGCGCGGAAGTCTATGGCGATCTGAAATCGGCGCTCGGCGATCTGCATCGGGTTTATGCGACCACCGCGCGCGACCGGGGCACGACCAAGGAAGTGCTGACGCCCGCCGAGGCGGCACGGCGGTTGCGCGATGCTTCCGCGCGCGGTGAGAGGACCGGCATCCTGTTCGGGAACGAACGCGCCGGTCTCGACAATGAGGAGATTTCGCTGGCGGACGCGGTAGTTACGATCCCAACCTCGGAATTCTCATCGCTCAATCTCGGGCAGGCGGTCCTGCTCCTCGGATATGAGTGGTTTCGCAGCGGAGACGAGACGCCATCGGCGCGCATCGAACACGCGGCGGTCCATCGCAAGCCGACGCGTACCGAAATGTTCCAGCTCTTCGAGCACCTCGAGAATGAGCTTCTGGTCAGTGGCTTCCTGTTCCCGCCGGACAAGGCGTCTTCGATGATCCGCGCCATCCGCGCGACGCTGCATCGCGCGCATCTGACCTATCAGGAGACGCAGACCCTGCGCGGCATGATCGTGGCGCTGACGCGCGGCAAGCATCGGGTGAGGAAATCGTGAACACGCTGTTCGTGGTGATCCTTGCGCTGATCGCGTTCGCTGCTGCAGCGTTTGCGGTTTGGCCTGTGTTGCGTGGCATGGGGCGAGGACGGTTCGTCCTTGCGGCCGCCATAATGCTTTTCGTTGTGGGTGTTGGCGCCGGGACCTATCTCACGCTGGGGCGTCCGGCGCTCGGGGTCCGCACGTTGGAAGGGACGGACACGCGCGATTTGGGGGGGCTGGTCACGCTGTTGGTGAAGCGCGTGCATCAGATGCCTGGCGATCTGCGCGCCTGGACTTTTCTTGGGAAGGCCTATGTCACGCTCGGCGACAGCAACGATGCAGCGCGCGCCTTCGCTCGCGCGATCGCGCTCGACGGGAGCAATGCCGAACTCTATTCCGCCTATGGCGAAGCGCTGGTCGCGCAATCCGGTGGCGCGGTGCCGCCCGAAGCGGAAGCCGCCTTCGACAAGGCGCTCACACTTGCGCCGAAGGATCAGGCGGCCCGGTACTATCTTGGCTTCGCATACGTCGCGCGCGGCGAAAAGGCGAAAGCCATCGCGCTCTGGCAAAGTCTTGCCGATGACGCGCCGCCGAATGCGCCGTATCGTCGGGAATTGGAAATGCGAATCGCCGCGCTGTCGCGCGCGGAGAAGAAGTAGTTAGCTCTTCAGGCGGCCCTGCCACACCGGCCAGCAAGTAGACTTTCCCGCGGCCTTGGCTTTTTCGTAGAGCTTCATCTGTGCGTCGCTGGCGGTGCTGCCATATTCGGTCGCGGTATAATCGTGGCCTTCGGCGCACCAGACATAGAACTGGTGCGTTCCCGCCGCGTCGAAATCGATTTGCGCGCTCGAAGAGAAGTTGCCGGCAACCGCGACGCCGGCCGCGACGATCACGCACGCGACAGCTGCGCCAAGAATGCTGGTCATCTTCATCGTGACACTCCACACACCCAGCCGGGGCATCGTACATCGCGATGCGCCCCTGACCCCGGTTCAGGATACACGAATGCGTGCCGCTGTCACTGTAAACTATTTAAGACGAAATGCGCTCGGGTTCCGCGCCCTCGGCTCGGATTAACGATTCGATGGCCTTTGCTGCGGCTTCGACCCGCTCGACATCGCGCCCGCGTGCGACCAATTGAACGCCAAAGCCATCTTCCCGGTAATACGGATAAGAACCAATGGCGAGATCGGGAAAATTTTTCTGAATGGTTTGCAGACCGGCGGCGATCTTGCCTTCGCCGATGCGCGCCTGAACCGTTTGTGCGTGCACCAGGGCGCCGCGCTGAAGACGCGGTTCGATGTCTTCCAGCATCGCGCGCATGATCATCGGCACGCCCGCCATCACGAACACGTTGCCGATATGGATGCCGGGTGCGACCGACGCCGAGTTGCGCACGAGTTCCGCGCCCAGCGGAATGCGCGCCATGCGTTTGCGCATATCGTTGAAGTCGGCGGGGTTCTTGAAGCGCGCCGCGAGCATCGCCAGCGCTTCGGGATGGTAGTCGATCCCGACGCCGAAAGCCTTCGCCACTGCGTCTGCCGTGATGTCGTCATGCGTGGGGCCGATGCCGCCGGTGGTGAATACATAGGTGTAGCGCGCGCGGAGCGCATTCAGCGCCGCGACGATCTCATCTTCCACGTCGGGAACCACGCGCGCTTCCTTCAGATCAATTCCGAGTGAGTTGAGGAACTTGGCGATGTAGTTCGTGTTGGTGTCGTGCGTCCGGCCCGAGAGAATCTCGTCGCCGATGACAAGGACCGCGGCTGTGGGATTGGAACTCATATCCGTTTTCTAACACCGAATTCGCTTTTCCCGGAACGGGCGCCAGCGCGACGCGTTCTCAAATTCGCCAACACCGTTTTCATCAGCCCGCCATGAATCCGCGCTCCACAATTTCCATCGCCGGCCATCCCGTCCATGTGACGCTGGTGCCGTTTGTCATCGGTTTCTACACCGGCGCGTTCCTGTCGGATGTCGGCTTCGCAGTGACCGGCGACCCGTTCTGGGCCCGCGCCGCAATCTGGCTGATCGGATCAGGCATCGTGATGTCCGCGTTGGCTGCAACGATCGGATTTCTGGATTTCATCCTCGAGCCCCGGATTCGCGATCTCAGTGCCGCATGGTGGCATCTCGGCGGGAATATCCTGCTGTCGGCCGTATCGATCGTGGATTGGTTCCTGCGTTATGAAGAAGGCTTCGTTGCCGGCTCCAGCGACTATGTCTGGATGTCGCTGGTTGCGGTCCTGCTGCTGGTGTTCAACGGCTGGAAGGGCTGGGAGATGGTCTACACCCACCATGTCGGCGTCAGCGACTAGGAAAAACCTGCGTTTTCCGGGCTGTTCCGAGAAAACGATTGAGAAATCTCACCGTGGGACTATATCGGTCCCATGATGTCCCTCGCCGACGCCGATACGTTCGAAGCCACTAGGAAAGCCCATTTCTCCATTGCCCTGCACGGGCCGGAGGATTTCGAAGGCATGCGCCGTGCCGGACGGCTCGCGGCCGAGGTACTCGACCTGTTAGCGCCGGAAGTGAAGCCTGGCGTCACGACCGCGCATCTCGACAAGCTCGCATACGACTACGTTGTCAGCCACGGCGCACTGCCGGCCTGTCTCGGCTATCGCGGCTATCGCCACACGCTCTGCACCTCGATCAATCACGTCGTCTGTCACGGGATCCCCAACGACAAGTCGCTGCGTGATGGCGATATCGTCAATATCGACGTGACCGTGATTGTCGACGGCTATCATGGCGATACCTCGCGCATGTATCTCGTGGGCGATGTGAAGCTGAAGGCCCGCCGCCTCGTCGACATCACCTATGACTGCATGATGCGCGGCATCGCCGTAGTGAAGCCCGGCGCGACCACCGGCGACATTGGACACGCGATCCAGTCCTATGCCGAGGGTGAGGAGCGCTGCTCCGTCGTGCGCGATTTCTGCGGCCACGGCGTCGGCAAGGTGTTCCACGCGATGCCGAACATCGTCCATTACGGCAAGGCGGGGCACGGCATCGCGCTCAAGCCCGGCATGTTCTTCACCATCGAGCCGATGATCAATCTCGGCGGCTACGGCGTGAAGATTCTGAACGACGGCTGGACCGCCGTGACGCGCGACCGGTCCTTGACCGCGCAGTTCGAACATACCGTGGGCGTCACCGAGACCGGCGTGGAGATTTTCACGCTCTCGCCCAAGGGGCTCGACAAGCCTTACGTCTGAGACCGAAGGCCCCCTGAATTGCATTCCTTTAATTCGATTGGGCCCGCAGCCGGTTGCCATGGAGCGATTCTCGCATAAGTATAGTATGCGAAAAAACAATTCGTGGATGCATGCCACCCAAGACCAACCGTACCGGCGTTGCGCCGCGCCCAAAGCCAGCCGGCGTCAGTGACGTCCATAAGGCCTTCGAAGATGTGCCTACGGGCGTCCAACCCGGTCACCGCGAACGGTTGCGGGAACGGTTCGTGACGGGTGGCGCCGACGCGTTGCCGGATTACGAGATGCTGGAGCTGGTCCTGTTTGCGGGAATCCCGCGGCGCGATGTGAAGCCGCTGGCGAAACATCTGATTTCGCACTTCGGAAGTTTCGCAGACGTCATCGCCGCGCCGCGCGAAAGGCTGCTGGAGATCGACGGTCTCGGAGACGCTGTCGTCGTTCAGCTAAAACTCGTCGAGGCTGCGGCGCTGCGGTTGTCGAAAAGCAGCCTGATCGGGAAGCCGGCGCTCAGTTCGTGGCAGGCGCTCCTCGACTACTGCAAAGCGGCGATGGCGCGTGCGCAGCGCGAAGAATTCCGCGTGCTGTTTCTGGACCGCAAGAACATCCTCATCGCCGATGAGGTTCAGGGCTCCGGCACCATCGATCATACGCCCGTTTATCCCCGAGAGATCGTCAAGCGTGCGCTTGAACTCGGAGCATCGGCGCTGATCCTGGCGCATAACCATCCGAGTGGCGATCCGACGCCGTCGCGCGCCGATATCGAAATGACGCGCGATATCGTGGCAGCGTCCAAGCCGCTGGGCATCGCCGTTCACGACCATCTCGTGATCGGCCGCAGTGGCCATGCCAGTTTCAAATCCCTTGGATTGCTTTGAATATTTGGGTTGCCTGTGCGGCGGCGGGGCCTGATATAGTCGCGCCCGGCGTGCGGGGAAGCAGACATGTGGCGGTTTGCGCTGAGAGAGAGCGGGCGGTTCGTGCTCGGGCTTTTCGGGGCGCTATTGATGGCGGCGGCCATCGCGTCGCTGACGTCCAGTAGCCACGGTCTCATCGCGGACCTTGCTGCGATCGTGACACGGCTGTTCGCATTCCTCCGCCTCGATTTTGGCGCCAGCGCGATCAGTGGCGCGGACGCGGCGCAGGAATTGGCGGCACATGCACCGGTCACCCTGACCCTTATTTTTCTCGGCCTCGCGCTTGCGATCGTTTTGGGTGCCCCGTTCGGGCTGCTGCTGAGTTCAGCACCGGTGCGCCGCGCCACCGCACCCGTCATCCAGGTCGTTTCAGCGGCGCCGGTCTTTTGCGCCGGCCTTGCCCTCGCCTTCGTCGCCAGGAAGTTTCTTGGCTGGGCGCCCGGCAACGGCGAATTCCCGCCGGTGCAGCAGGTTCTCCATCCCGACCAGTCCGCGCTGCGTCTGGTGATGATGCCCGCCCTGACGGTCGGTCTTGCCGGCATGGCGGCCATCCAGGTGGCGCTCCGCCGCTCCGCATCGGAAGCGCAAGGCGAACCGTTCCGCGAAGGATTGCGGCGCCTGGGCCTCTCGGCGCTGGAGATCGACCGCGCTTATGTGGCGCCGATGGTGTTCGCGGGCCTGTTCCAGAGCTTTGGCGAAGTCGTCGCCGCCCTGCTGTCCGCCGCCGTGGTTTCGGAATGGGTGTTCAAATGTCCCGGTGCGGCCGACCTGTTCGTAAAATCGGTGGCGCTGCATGATTGGAATGTCGCGGCACTCATCCTGTTCTTCTTCGCATCGATCGTGCTGTTTGCGAATTTTTTCGGGCGGCTCGTCTCCGAAGCGATTGTCAGCGTGGGACGTTCGGCATGAGTCCCGCTCCGCTGCTGCGGAAGTTTCTGATCGCGGTGGGCTGGTCCGGCCTCGGCCTTGTCGCGATCGCCGTCGTGCTCAGTGATTTTCTCGCGCGTGCGCCTGCGGGCGCGGGCCATGTCGGGCCCATCCTGACGCCGCCGTCTTCGCTGTTTCCGTTCGGCACCGACCAGCTCGGGCGCGATATCCTGAGCGAGACCCTGCACGCCTTGAACGTCACCGTCATTCATGCCTTGCCGGCCGCGTTCCTGGCGATTGCGGCCGGCAGCGTGTTCGGATTCGTCGCCGCGCGCCTGCCGGCGCCGATACGCCTGCCGACGCGCTGGGCGATGGGCGTGTTCGCGGCGGTTCCTTCGCTGCTTCTTGCGATCCTTCTGATCGGTCTGACCAACCGCGATTATGCCGCGGCTGCCGCTGGTCTCGCGGCGGCGCCGCTGGCGTTCGTACGCGTGTTCGATCGCGCGCGCGTGTCCGCGAATTCCGCGCACGCCGCCTATGCGCGCGCGACCGGCATTGCACCATCTGCGCTGCTGCGCCGCGATCTGGCTTACGAAGTCCGCGACGCGCTTCTTGTGACCGCCGCGCGTGCGTTCGCTGCCGTCACGATCATTCTCTCGACGGTCAGCTTTCTGGGATTCGGCGCCGTGCCGCCGCACCGCGATTTCGGTCTGATGATCGCGGCAGCAAAGCCGGTCTACGTGCAGGCATGGTGGACGGCTTCATTCCCTGTGCTGTCGCTTCTTGTGCTCGTTCTGCTCGCACGCCTCGCCGCAGGTCTCGACGAAGGAGAACGCGCATGACCGCGCTGCTCGAGATCGACGATCTGCGCGTTGTACGGCCCGACACGGCGCTGCCCGTGCTTGACCGCTTCTCGCTGACGCTCAATCCCGGCGAAACCGTGGTCATGCTCGGCGATGCGGATAGCGGCAAGGATATTGTGCTGTGCTTCCTCGATGGGCTCTCGGCGCGGGGCGACGAGTTCTCCGGCACGATCCGCTTCAACGAAGGCGATGCGAAGCAGGCCGCCCGCAAGCCGCGCCCGCCGTTCACCGTCGCCTATCTTCCCGGCACGGCGTCGCGACCGCTCAATCCGCGGATCAGCGCCGTCTCGCAGCTTGCGCGCGTGATCGCGCGGAAGCTTGAATGCCCGCGCGGTGCGGCGCTCGCGGAATTCCGCGGCGCGCTCGCACGCCTCGCTGGTGCACCGTCGTTCGAGTTGCTGGACGCGCCGCCGGAACGGCTTGACGATGTCTCGCTCACCTGGGCGCTGTTGGCCGCGGCCTGCGCCACGGCGCCGGCGTTGATGCTTTGCGACCATCCGTTTCTCGATCTTTCACCCTCGGTCGCGCACACGTTGACCGATGCGTTGCTGGCGGAACAGAAGCGGCTCAATTTCGCGATTCTCTATGCCGCACGCGGACCGCAATCTGCGCTGCGGCTCGGCGCACGCACGCTGGTGCTGCGTCAGGGCCGCATCGTTGAAGAGAATGACGCCGCGCACCTCCTGGGCGGCCAAACCCATGCCTACACGCAGGCCTTGTTCAAGGCCCTGCCGCAGCCCGTCGTCGACAAGCCGCAGAGATCGTCGGCGCGCGGCGAGCCTCTGCTGCAGGTGCAGGGTCTTGGGCTGAACACACCACTGAAGAAAGCGGTGCGTGCGAAAGATGCGCTGAGTTTCGAGTTGCGGCGTGGTGCATCGCTGGCCCTGGTCGGCGAGGATGGCTCCGGGCGCCGCGCCTTGATGCGCGCTGTGCTGGGCCTTGAACGCAAGCCGGGACGTATCCTGTTCGATGCCGTCGACCTCAACCTTCTCTCCGAAGCGATGACTGCCCGTCTGCGCCGCCGCGTCGCCTTCGTGTCCAGCAACGACGACGCACTCGATCCGCGCATGACGATCTGGGACACGGTCGATGAACCGCTGCGTGCCCATCTTCAGCTCTCACGCGATCTGACCGCCGGCTACCGCGACGCGGCGCTGAAGCGTGTGGGTCTGGCCTCGTATGACGGACGGCGCACGGTTGCGTCTCTCTCGCCGTTTGACCGGCGCAGGCTGATGGTCGCGCGTGCGATTGTCTCCGCGCCGCTTCTGGTCGTGGTCGATGAACCGCTGCGGGGGCTCGATGCCGTGGCGCAGACGACGACCTGCGATCTGCTGATGGATTTTCGTGCTGAGCAGCAATCGGCCTTCCTCGTCATCACCAGCGATTTCGCCGTGGCGCAAGCGTTGGCGGACGAGGCCATGGTGTTCGAAGGCGGCCGGGTCGTGGAGCGCGGGCAGATCCGCAATCTGCTCGCAAATCCCAAGGAATCCGCGACAAAAGCGCTGGTCGAAGCGGCGGCAATCCGGCCTCTTTCGCAGGCTCCGGGGGCGGTCTAGAAGGGGCGGCAATGCAGCCCCGGCAGATTCCCTAGATGATTCCCCGCTATTCCCGCCCCGACATGACGGCGATCTGGTCGCCGGAGACGAAATTCCGCATCTGGTTCGAGATCGAGGCGCATGCCGCCGACGCGCTCGCCGAACTCGGCGTCATTCCGAAGGAGTCCGCGCGCATCATCTGGGAGAAGGGCGGCGCTGCGAAATTCGACGTCGATGCCATCGACGCCATCGAGCGCGAGGTCAAGCACGACGTCATCGCCTTCCTCACCCATCTCGGCGAATTCATCGGGCCGGAAGCGCGCTTCGTGCATCAGGGCATGACGTCGTCCGATGTGCTCGATACGTGTCTTTCCGTACAATTGAAGCGCGCCGCCGATATCCTGATTGCCGATGTCGATGCGCTACTGGCGGCGCTGAAGAAGCGCGCCTTCGAATACAAGCTGACGCCAACCATCGGCCGCAGCCACGGCATCCATGCCGAGCCCACGACGTTCGGCGTGAAGCTCGCCGGCTACTATGCGGAGTTCGTGCGTGCGCATGCGCGTTTGGTAACGGCGCGCGACGAGATTGCGACCTGCGCGATTTCCGGCGCCATCGGCACATTCGCCAATATCAATCCCTATGTTGAGGAACATGTCGCCAAGAAGATGGGGCTCACCGTCGAGCCGGTTTCGACGCAGGTGATCCCACGCGACCGCCACGCCGCTTTTTTTGCGGCGCTTGGTGTTGTCGCCAGTTCGCTCGAACGCCTCGCCACCGAAATCCGCCATTTACAGCGCACGGAGGTTCTGGAAGCGGAGGAATATTTTTCGCCCGGCCAGAAGGGATCGTCGGCGATGCCGCACAAGCGCAATCCGGTGCTGACGGAAAACGTCACGGGTCTCGCGCGCATGGTGCGCTCCTTCGCAATTCCGGCGATGGAAAACGTGGCGCTTTGGCATGAGCGCGATATCTCGCACTCCTCGGTCGAACGCTACATTGGGCCCGATGCGACGATCACGCTCGACTTCGCAATCATGCGCATGGCCGGCGTTGTCGAGAAGCTCGTCGTCTATCCCAAGCGCATGATGGAAAATCTCGACCGTACGCAGGGCCTAGTGCACAGCCAGCGCGTGCTGCTGGCGCTCACGCAAAAAGGTGTCAGCCGCGAGGATTCCTATCGTCTGGTGCAGAAGAACGCGATGCGCACCTGGAACGGCGAGGGCGCGCTGCTGGATCTGCTCAAGGCCGATCCCGAAGTGACGAAAGCGATGTCCGCCAAGGAACTGGAGGCGCTGTTCGACCTCGAATACCATTTCAAACACGTCGACACGATCTTCACGCGCGTGTTCGGGATCTGATTTTCAGAAAATTGTTCCGATGCTGCGCTGCGGCGCGGAAAAAACGTGGCGCCTCGAAACCAATGGCAGCCGGCGATGTTTCGTCGTTGTCACGTGGGCAAACAGCGGGTCCATCCGGGCTCGCATGCCCAACAGGCAGGATAGGAGTTTCGATGCGTAACGGTTTCACGGCGTTTCGTTGTGCTCTTCTTGGTTCGGCGATTGCTATTGCGGCTTTGTCCCCGGCTGTCGGTGCGAACAGTGTGCGTCTCGATTTGAAGCGCGCGCGTGCGCTGGAAGGGAACCATCCGCGGGCCGCGCCACTTGGCAGAGGCGGCGCTTCAGGTCTGAGCGCTGCGGAAGGGACCTACACCGACCTGCACGATTTCGCCGGCGGCGCTAGTGACGGTGCGGATTCGGGCGCGAACGTCACACTCGACGATGCCGGGAATACCTATGGAACCACAGATTTCGGCGGGACTCACAACGATGGCGTTGTTTTCCGGCTCGCGCCCGACGGCACGCAGACGATCCTGCATGCTTTCGCCGGCAGCGACGGCTCGGAACCGGATGGCGGTGTGATTGTGCTGGGGAACGGTACGATCTATGGCACCGGTAGCGCGGGCGGCGCCGGCGGCAACGGCGTAATTTTCAGGATCAATTCGAAGGGAAAGTACAAGGTGCTGCACGATTTCAGCAGCACCGACGGCTCCTTCCTGCGGGGCGATCTCGTCCGTGACAAGCAAGGCAATCTCTATGGAACGGCGCTCTTCGGCGGCGCCAATGCCGATGGCACCGTCTACAAATATGGCTTCGACGGAAAGTTCACCGTTCTGCACGCGTTCAACGGCAGCGATGGCGAATTTCCGGAACATGGGGTCGTGCGCGACAGGGACGGCAATCTTTACGGCGTCACCGCGTTCGGCGGGGCGAACGACAACGGCTCGGTGTTCAAGATCGCCGCGGATGGAACGTTCAGTACGCTCTACAGCTTCACCGGCGGTACGGACGGCGGCTTTCTTTATGGTGGGCTGGATATCGACAAGGACGGGAATGTCTACGGCAGCACCGCTGACGGCGGCGCGAACGATGCCGGCACGGTCTTCAAACTGACGCCGGGCGGAACTCTGACCACACTTTACAACTTCACGGGCGGCAAGGATGGTAGCTCTCCGGAGGGCGATATGCTGCGCGTCGGCAAGAATCTTTACAGCGTGGCGAGCGAAGGCGGCGACCCGACATGCCAGTGCGGCACGGTGTATGAGATCACGCCGAAGGGCAAAGCGAAGGTACTGCACACCTTCACCGGCAGCGATGGCGGAGGATATTCCGCCGGTCTGGTCAAGAGCGGTCGTGCCTTCTACGGCATGACGGCTTCAGGCGGCGCGAACTCGAACGGCGTCGTGTTCAGCGTTACCAAGAAGTAGCAAGCGGAAATGCGCGAACTCTCTCTCCCCACAAAGGAGAGGGAGTTCGATGATCAGCGGATCACTTCGCCGCTTGCGGAGATTTCCGTCGCATGTCCGGCGATGTCCGGTTGCGCGCGGCCGCTCGCGATCAAATAGCGCACGCCGATGGCTGTTGCGATAAGTCCGGACGCTGCCGCCACGCCGATCGACCAGCGCGGTCCGAAATGGTCGGCGACCCAGCCCACGATGGGTGCGCCGATCGGCGTTCCGCCAAGCGCGATGCCGAGCCGGATGGCCATTACGCGGCCGCGCATCGCCGGCTCGGTCGAAAGCTGCATGAGGCTGTTGCTGGAATTGGCGAAGGTGAGCGCCGCCATGCCGCAGATCACCAGCATCCCGCCGAACAGCCAGTAATTCGGCATCACTGCCGCCAGCGCGCAGCCGATGCCGAACACTGCCGCGCCGTAGCAGAGAAGCGCGAAGGTCGCTTTCTCGCGTCCTGCCGCCAGCAGTGCGCCGGACACCGTGCCCACCGCCATCAGCGAGGAGAGCAGGCCGTACTGGCTCGCGCCCGCGTGAAAGACGCTGACCGCCATCGTCGAAATGAAGATCGCGAAATTGAAGCCGAACGTGCCGATGAAGAACAGCATGATGCAGGCCGTGCGCAGATCCGCGCGATTCCACACATAGCGGAAGCCCTCGACCATGCCGCCGCGTTTCTTCACCGCGCGTTCCTGCGTGTGAAGTTCGTGCAGCCGCAGGAAGGTGAGCGACGTCAGAACCGCCACAAAGGATAACCCGTTCAGGATGAACGCCCATCCTGTTCCGATGGCCGCGATGGTGACGCCTGCCGCCGCAGGGCCGATCATGCGGCCGGCATTGAACGACGTGGAGTTCAGACCCACCGCGTTCGACAGATGGGTTTCGCCGACAAGCTCGTTGACGAACACCTGACGCGCCGGCGCATCGAAGGCCGAGACGCAGCCGAAGAGAAAGGCGAAGACGTAAACCTCCCAAAGCTGCACGACGCGCATGACGGTCAGGACGCCGAGGATGAGCGCCAGTGCACCCATGCCTGCCTGTGTGGCGAGCAGGAGCCTGCGTCGATCCATGTGATCCGCGGCGAACCCTGTCCACGGCAGAAGCAGAAGCTGCGGTCCGAACTGCAATGCCATCACGATGCCGACGGCGGTGGCGTTTCGATGCGTGAGCTCCGTCAGCACCAGCCAGTCCTGCGCGGTGCGTTGCATCCACGTTCCAACATTGGAGACGACGGAGCCCGCGGCCCAGAGCCGGTAATTGAACACTCGTAGAGAGCGGAATGTCCCGAGCAGCGCGCTCAAGAGAATTTCGCGGCATTGCCGCCGTTGAACTTGCCGAAATGGCGGCTGAGATGAAGCGCGATCAAAAGCGCGCCGAGAGCTGCGGCACCGATGTGGGCAGGATCGCGAATGTCGAAATCGCCGATCCGGACGAGAAGCAGGTAAGCGACGACGAAATTCACGAAACCCCAGATCACGTTGATGAGCGATGTCGAATAGCCCTGACCCGGCGGCTTCGCAAAAGGCGATTGCAAAGCGCGACCCATCATGCCGCTGATGAAATGGGGCAGGGCGTTGGCAAGGAACGCGCCGCCGACGAAGTATGAGATCTCGGGACCCCAATTCATTGTGCGCTTCCTTTGCCGATCATGGCGACGATCTCTGCCGTCGTTCCTGTTTCGCCCATTCTCGGAAAGATGCGCTTGATGCTGTTCTCGTGTGCTTCCGGGCTCATGTCGGTCATGGCATCGCTGGCAAGCGTAACGTTGTAACCAAGCTCGTGCGCGAACCGTGCGGTGGATTCGACTCCGGCGCTGGTTGCGACGCCGCAGACAACGACCTGCGTCACGGCGTTCTTCTTGAGCCACGCGTCGAGATCGGTGTTGGTGAAGGCCCCCCAGGTGCTCTTGGTGACGAGATGATCGGACGGCTGCTGCTTGAGTTCGGGAATGAGTTCGGCAAACTCCGCTGGAAAGCTTGCAGGCATGCGCGGTCCCTCGTTACGCCCCGGTGCCACGCCTGTCACGTTTACGAGCACGACCGGAAGATTGTGCGCGCGGAACGCGTCCAGAAGCGCGACCGCATTTTTCACGACGCCCGAAATCGCGTCGGCGCTGACGCGCGTGAGGATGCCTTTCTGCAGATCGACGACGATGAGGGCAGTTTTGGGATCGAGCGTAGTGACGGTCATGGCCTCAGCTTTCAAAAATGCGTTCGAGCAGGTTCACCGCACGGGTGAGCTCATCGCGTTCTGTCTGGGTGTAGTTTTTCTGGAGCGTCGCCTGCAGCCAGTCCTGCCGCGCGGCGCGTGCGGCTTCCACCAGATCGCGCGCCACCGGTGTGACGGACCAAAGCGTCTGTCGTCCATCCTTGGGATCGGGCGCACCGGTCACATATCCCGCTGCCTCGAATTCGCGGATCGTCGCGCCCATGGATTGCGGGCGGACACCCTCCACCCGCGCCACGGCGGTGACGGTCGCGGGCCCGTCGCGTTCCAGCCGGCTGAGCATGGACAGCTGTGACCAGCTGAGTTCGCCGGCGTGGGATTGCGCACGCATCTGCCGCTTCAGATTGCCGATAAGCCCGCGCAGGGCTTCGGCAAGGGCGGCAGTGCTCCGGTCGGTCATGAGACCGATATAGGCATCTAAGAAGGAAACTTCAAAGTTTTCTTCGTATCAGGATGTCGCGCGCGATGCGTTGAATCCGGCGGTTTGCCTAGTATCCGATGACTTCCCCGTCCTTGCGCATCTCGCTGGCGCCCCAATAGACACCGTTGGGCGCGCGCATGATGGCCTGGTAGCCGCCGAAGCCTCCTGTACCGGGCACGATCTTGTACCCACGGCGGGCGAGTTCTTCCTTCACCTTGGGATCGAAGCCCGATTCCATCTCGACCGTGCCTATGCCGGTGGAGGGTTCGCCGGTCGGTTCCGCTCCGCCGAAATGGCGCCAGCGTGCGGCGTCGTCGGCCTCCTGCACGTTCATGCCGAAGTCGATGATGTTGGTCAGCACCTGCACATGGCCCTGCGGCTGCATGTCGCCGCCCATCAGGCCGAACGACAGGAACGGTTGCCCATCTTTCATAACGAAGCCCGGAATGATCGTCTGGAACGGACGCTTGCCCGGCGCATAGACGTTCGCGTCGCCATCGCGCAGCGAATACAGCTCGCCGCGATCCTGGAACATGAAGCCCAGGCCGTCGGCGACCAGCCCCGATCCCATGCCGCGATAGTTCGACTGGATCAGCGAGACCATCATGCCGTCCTTGTCGGCGGCGGTGAGATAGATCGTGTCGCCGTCATGCAGCTTGGGCTCGCCGGGACCGATGTTCGGATTGGCGTGCTTCAGATCGATCAGCTTGCGGCGCTCATCGGCATAGGCATCGGAGAGCAATCCCTTCATCGGCACGTGCACGAACGCCGGATCGGCATACCATTTTGCGAGGTCTTCATAGGCGAGGCGCTTGGCTTCGAGCATCGCGGTCAGTGTGTCTGCCGTGCCGACGCCCATTTTTTTAAGATCGTAGCCTTTGAGAATCAGCAGCATCTGCAGTGCCGCTGCACCCTGACCGTTCGGCGGCAACTCGTACACATCGTAACCGCGATAATTGACGGTCAGCGGCTCGACCCACTCGCCGTGATGGTTGGCGAAGTCTTCGTAGCGCAGATCGCCGCCGATGCGTTTGAAGTAGGCGTCGATCGTGTGCGCGATCGGACCCTTGTAATAGGCATCGCGGCCATCCTTCGCGAGTATTCCGTAAGTGCGCGCGAGATCGGGGTTCTTGAAGATCTCGCCTTCCGCCGGCGTGTGACCATCGGGCATGTAGGTGTGGCGCGCATTGTCGAGTTCTTCGATCAGGCCTTTGTTCTTCTCGAACGCGGCCATATTGCCTTTCCAGTAAACGGAAATGAGCTGCGTCACCGGCCAGCCGTCGGTCGCGTAATGGATCGCGGGCGCGAGCACGTCCTTCATCGGCAGCTTGCCGAACTTGTCGTGCAGCGCGAACCACGCATCCACCGCGCCGGGCACGGTGATCGGCAGCGAACCAACCGGCGGAATGTGCGGCACCGGCTTCATGCCGGCTTTCGTGTAGGCGGCTTCGACCTCCGCTTTCATCTTCGCGAGATCGCGGCCCATCGCGGCGCGGCCGGAGCCGTTGTAGCCGTAGAGCTTTTTCGTCTTTGGATCGTAGACGATGGCGAACAGATCGCCGCCGATGCCGTTGAGCACCGGCTGCATCAATCCCATCATCGCGTTGGCGGCAATCGCGGCATCGACCGCGCTGCCGCCTTTCTTGAGCACCTCGACGGCGGCTTCAGAGGCCAATGGCTGCTCGCTCGCGACCATGCCGTGCTGGGCAAGCACCGGCGAACGCGTTGCCCACGGCGCGCCGGAATAGCGATCGCCGCGTCCGATCTCGCCGTAAGACACATTCGCCGTGATTGTCGTCGCCATGATGACCAGTGCCCCTGCTACCGCCCTCGATGCTCTCATTGGTGCTCAAGCTCCTTGTAGGTCACGTGGCACGAATGCCCGTGGTTCTTCTCGAAGTAATCCTGGTGATAGTCCTCGGCCTTCCAGAAGGTCTGCGCCGGTTCGATCGTGGTGACGACCGGGCTCGAATAGCGGCCTGAAGATTTCGCTTTCTCCAATTCTTCGCGTGCAATGCGCTCCTGTTCCGGCGAGTGGACGAAGATGGCCGAGCGATATTGCGTGCCGACATCCGGTCCCTGCCGGTTGAGCTGGGTGGGATTGTGCATCCGGAAGAACAGGTCGACGAGCCTGGCATAGCTCACCTTCGCCGGATCGAACGTGACCTCGACGACCTCGGCGTGATTGGTCGTGCCGCTGCAGACCTGGCGATAGGTGGGATTGTCGGCGTGTCCGCCTTCATAGCCGGACACCGCATCGAGCACGCCGGGCACTTCGGCGAAGAAATGCTCGACACCCCAGAAGCAACCGGCTCCGAACGTGGCTTTTTCCATGTGTAGTCTCCTTCAGGCGCGGGGTGCGATTTGCGCATCCCGGATGATTTTCAGAACGTCTTCGGCGCGCGCAATGCTCTCGAATTGGGGAGCGACGTTGCGAATCGTGGTCGGCCAGCCGCGCACGTCGTATCCATAGTTCGCAGGACCGAAGGTAATCGTTCCACGGCCATTCGCTTTTTTTGCGAGATTGATATCGGTCAGTCCGGAAAGGGTCACGCTGCGGCTATTGTGACCCATGAAATCGCTCAAAATAATCACGCGGCAGTCGGTTACGGCGTAAATCGTGCGCGCCCGGCGCGCGGAATCGGCGAAGAACCGCCCGAAGATGAAGTAGAGCCCTGCCACGACGAACATCGCGCCCCACAGCACGAAGCCCTTGTCCCAAAAGTCGAACCGGTCGGGCACGTCCCGTTCGCCCGTTATGACGGAATATTCCCAGAAAATCGCGAACCCGCCCCACAGGAGACTGAACGGGATCAGGAAGGCGTCCTGCGCGCGCAGCATCAGGCCCCGGCGCGGAAAGCCCGACCACAGGAGTTTCTCGCCGGGATCGACCGCGGCACGCAATTGCTGCTGCAAGGCGTCGGCGCGGCTGGGCAGGTCGGTCGCGTCGGGCAACGTCACCGTCAGAACTTCCGGCGGAATCCAATTCCGATCATGCTGCCGGTGTCGGCGGTGTTGCTGTAGAGACCGAATGCGCCGGATCGGTGATACGCGCGCAGCGCCATGTCCCAATCGCGATTCATGCTGAAGCCCACTTCGAGGCTCACGAAGTTCAGGAATTTCGGGTCGGGATGCGGCTTCGGGTCCAGGATGATCGGCGCGTTCGGCGCGTAGGACGGGCCGGTATAGACCGCGAAGGTCATGGGGAAGCTGTCGCTCCACGGAAACTCGTCGAAGCGGAGGCCGAGGCCGAATGCGCCCGTCTGATAGCTGTATTTGCCGAAGAAATCGGTGACCTGCATTTCGGCGGCGAGAGAAATCCCGGAGCCGAGCCGCCACAGGCCGCGATCGACGGCGAGGCCGACCATGCCGCCATTCACGTCGAACTTGCCGTCCAGAATCTGGGTGACGAAGGCGGTCGAGGACGGGCCGGCATAAAGCGTCATGGACCACGGACTGCGCCCGGCCTCTGCCGCGCCCGACCACAGCAGCGCCGCGGCGCCTGCCAAAACTCCCAACCGCCGCAACATCCGCAATCCCGTTCCTATCCCGCAGGCACCTTAAGGGGGCCACCGGAATTGAGCAAACGCGAGTGAAAACAGGATGTTGTACCTGTAGATGCCGAAAAAGCCGCGCCCGGACCTGCGGCCTTTTGCGAATGGATTGACGCGTAAGGTGGCTGCGCCTAAGCGGTCGCTCATGCACGGGCTGGTCTCTTTCGTCCAATACACGCGCGCGACGACGGCGGCGCGGCTGAATGCGTCGGGTGTCGGCGATTTCGCGCTCATCGCGATCGGGTTCGTCGTGGCGATGGCGGCGGCGCCCCTGCTGGCGACGGGCCACAGCTGGATCGCGCTTCCTGTGCTGCTGGGCGGATTGCTGATCGCTGCGCTGGGCCGCACCGCCGCGACGGAGCGTGTGAAAGCGCTTTCGGCGACGTTCGATCTCGTTGTCTTTGCCGGCGTGCCATTCGGGTTTGCGCTCGGCGATCCGAGCCGTGCGGTCGCGGCCTCGTTTCTTCTGTTCGGGTTGATCGCGCTTGGTGCGGCTTCGCTCGTCGCCAACGCCAACCGCGCGCTCGCGGAAACAGATCGTTTGGCCTGCATCGTTGCGTTTGCGCTGATGTGCGCGTTTCCGCTCTGGTTCAGTCTTGTCGCGTATGTGCTCGGGATTTCCTGCTTTGCCGCAGCCGGCGCGCGCGTCGCTTTGGCTCTGATGCGGAGCACGGCGTGAAGGTTGTCGTCATCGGCGCCGGTGTCGCCGGGCTTTCGATCGGATGGCGGCTCAGGCAAGCCGGCGTCGATGTGACCGTCCTGGAACGGGCGCAGGCCGGACACGGCGCAACCTGGGCCGCAGCCGGAATGCTGGCCGCGACGGCGGAGCATGGCGAGAAACAATCGCCGGAAGGTGAGCTTGCCTATCGCGCGCTCGTGCAGTGGCCGGATTTTGCGCGCGAGATCGAAGACGCATCCGGCATGAAGATCGGCTACGCGCAAAGCGGTTCGTTGATGGTGGCGATGAACGCCGGTCAGGCGGACGGCTATGCCGCGCGTGCTGGCGCCGATCCCGATCTGCAAGTCCTGAGCGCAGACGATGCGCGCGCGATGGAGCCGCTGCTGTCGCATGACGTTGCCGGCGCGTTGTGGGCCGCCCGCGAAGCGCAGGTCGACAATCGCGCATTGGGGCAAGCGCTGGCGCGTGCCTTTGTCCGGGCAGCCGGAATACTTGTCTTGAACGAGCCCGTGATGCGCGTCGAAGCGCGCGACGGTCGCGCTGTCGGCGTGCTGACGTCGACGAAATTCTATGAAGCCGACGCCTTCGTGCTCGCGGCCGGTGCGTGGAGCGGATTGATCGGCGGATTGCCACCCGAGGTCATCCCCGCAGTGAAGCCGATGAAGGGCGAGATGCTCTCGCTCGTCCCGCCAGAGGGCACGCCGCTTCCCACGCATGTTGTCTGGGGCAACGATGTCTATCTTGTTCCGCGCGGCGGCCGGTTGCTGGTCGGTGCGACGCTGGAAGATGTGGGCTTCGATACCGGACTGACCAAAGGCGCAGAAGACTGGCTGAGCGATCAGGCTGTCTCACTCATGCCCAGCCTTAAGGATTGGAAGATCGCGGAGCATTGGGCAGGGCTTCGCCCCGGCTCGCCGGATGGATTGCCGCTGCTGGGTCCGACCGCGGTAAACGGGCTTTTTGTGGCGTCCGGGCAGTACCGGAACGGCATTCTCTTTGCACCGGTGGTGGCGGAAATGCTGTCCGGTCTCGTTCTGGAACGCACGATAGACTTTGCCGCCTTCGATCCGCGCCGCTTTCACGGATCGCTTGTCTAGGTCTTCGCCGTTCGTTATCGAGCCGGCACAGGGCTGGGGCTCTGAGTTATGTCGATGGCGTACTGGTTCCTGGGCGGCGGGTTGCTGATGCTGCTGTTCGGCAGCGAAGCCGTCGTACGCGGCGGCGTCACCATGGCGCGCGCCGTCAATCTTCCGCCCCTTGTGATCGGGTTGCTGGTCATCACGGCGGGAACGTCGGCGCCGGAATTCGCCGTCTCGCTACAGGCTGCCTATGCCGGTGCACCGGATATCGCGCTCGCCAATGTCGTGGGCAGCAATATCCTCAATCTGCTTCTGATCCTTGGCCTCGCGGCGGTGATCCGTCCGCTGCCGAGTTCGCCGAAGGTCGTGCTGCGTGACGGCACCGCGATGCTGCTTGCTGCGCTTGGGCTCGCGCTGATAACGCGCGACGGCACGATCGGGAAGATCGACGGCTATGCGCTGCTCGGCGCCTTCGCTCTCTACGTCATCGTGCATTTCTTCAGCGACTGGCGGCGCTCGTCGGAGCATTCGGTCCCTTGCGCGCGCGCGCTGGCGCGCCTGCAGAGCGAAGGCCTGTCGGGCACAGCGGGCCTCTTCTTCTTTCTGTTCGGGCTTGTCGGTCTCGCCGTCGGTGCGCATTTCGCCGTGATCGGCGCCGTCGCGGTCGCGCGGGAGTATCAGCTTTCCCAGGCGATGATCGGCTTGACCGTGGTCGCATTCGGCTCGTCGGTCCCCGAACTGTTCGTCACGTTGATGGCCGCGGCGCGGGGGCAGACGCAGATCGCGATCGGCCATCTCGTGGGTTCGAACGTGTTCAATTCGCTCGGCGCGATCGGTGTCACAGCTGCGCTCGTGCCGCTCTCGGTCAATCCGGTGCTCAGCAACGATCTGCTGGTGATGGCGGCGGCGAGCGCGCTGTTGCTCCCACTCCTGATCACAAGCTGGCGGCTCACGCGTCCGCGCGGTGCGCTGCTGGTGCTGTCCTATGCGTGCTATCTGATCTTCCTCGCCTGGCGTCAGGGATTGGTGACACCTGCGATGGTGGGCTTGAGCTAATCCGGCAGTTTCCATTTTCCGAACGGGGATTTGCGCACGCCCGACAGCGTGGTGCGCGTCATATAGCGTCCACCCGGCAGCAGGTTCGCATAAGGCAGGAACGTGTCGCGCAGCCAGGGAATGATCCTGCTGTCCGACTGGAAGGCCGGTGTCAGCGCGCACGACGCCCAGCGATAGAACCGGATATGCGGACGCCGCGCGCGATGAAATGCACCGAGTGCTGAATCGACATCGCTCTCGCGCGCGAGATGATGCGCCAGCATCACGGAATCGATCAGCGCGAGGTTCGCACCTTGTCCGAGCTGCGGGCTGGTGCCGTGCGCTGCGTCGCCGATCACGAGCACGCGCCGTTGCCGCCAATCGCCGAGCGAAACATCGCGATAGGTCGCGAATGACATATCCTCGAACCGCGCGATCTCGCGAATGATCGGTTCCGCGGCAGGCCACGCCGCGATAGCGCGGCTTTTCAGGAGATCCAGTCCGGCTTTGCGCTGCGCATCCTGATCGTCGAGCCGCAGACTCCAGAAAAACGCCACAAGCGGATATTCCTGCGAGCCGCCGGGCACGCGCCCAACCGGCAGCACGCCCATCATGATGGAGGCGCGCGCATACATCTGGCGCAGCTTGCCTTCGAACTGGCCCGTGCGGTCGGGACACGTCGTCCAGAACGCGCCCCACGGATAGACCGGCGCACGCACGCGCATGCCGAGCGTGCTGCGCAAGCCGTCATGCGCGCCGGCGCAATCGATCACAAGATCGAACGGCCCTTCGCGTTCTCCGCTGCGCGATACGATGACGGGCGCTGTGAAATTTTCGACGCTTGTCACGTCAAAGCTCAGGCGGACCTTTGCGCCGCTCGCCAGCAGTGCGTCATGCAGCACCTGAAACAATGCGCCGCGGTGAATGCCGAGACCATATTCGCCGTTGCCATAGGCAAGATCGAGCACGCGTTTGCCGGATGCGATCCGTCCGTCGAGTTCCGAAACGCGCGCGCCCCACGACTCCGCCTGATCGCGCAAGCCGAGACGCGCCAGCGCCGAAAGGCCTGACGGTTGTAGCAACAATCCCGCACCCAACGGCCGCGCGGTCTCGAAGCGCTCGAACACGGTGATGTCGTGACCGGCGCGGGCGAGTGCAATCGCCGAAGCCTGCCCCGCGACCCCGCAGCCGATGATCCCGATGCGCAAACTGCCCCCTTGGCGCGAACCGCCCGCATGGCACTATGCCAAGCTGAACCGGGGCCGACCATGCGCGATTTCGAACTGCATCCACGACTGGCCGCCGACACCGCGTTCGTCATGGACTGGACGCTGTGCCGTGTGCTGCTGATGAATGATGCGCGCTATCAGTGGCTCATCCTTGTTCCGCGCCGCGACGCCGTGACGGAGATCTTCGAGCTATGTCCCGAAGACCGCGAAATGCTGATGGCCGAGATCGCGCTGGCGGGCGAACGCCTCAAGCATTTTTCGCAAGCCGCGAAGATCAATGTCGGCGCGCTCGGCAATCTCGTGCCGCAGCTCCACATCCACGTCATCGCGCGCAACTCCGGCGATGCGGCCTGGCCGGGTCCGGTGTGGGGGCAGGGAAACGCTGAGCTCTATGCGGCGGGAGCGCTGCAGAACCTCGTCGGCGAACTCGTTAAGGCGCTTTAACCAAATCTGGCACGGCGGTTGCTCCTGGTGAGGCAGGAGAACCGGAACCATGCTGGCAGAAGCCGCAAATTCCACGGCCGACAAGGCCCAGATCATATCCGTCCTGAAGCAGGCCAGCGCCGCGACGGGGTCGGATTTCCATTATCTGCTCGGCACCGCGATGCGCGAGAGCAGCCTGAAACCTCAAGCACAATCAAGCACTTCGTCGGCCTGTGGCCTGTTCCAGTTCACCGGCCAGACCTGGCTGGGCATGGTCAAGGAAACCGGCGCGAAGTACGGCCTCGGCAGCTATGCCAACGCCATCACCCAGGACGGCGATGGGCACTTTAAGGTCGCCAACGACGCCGATCGCCAGGCAATTCTTGCCCTGCGCAAGGACCCAAAGGTCGCCTCCCTGATGGCTGGCGAGTTCGCCAACAAGACCAAGGCGACGCTCGAAGGCTCGCTCGGCCGCAATGTCTGCGACGGCGAACTCTATGCGGCGCATTTCCTGGGGCCGCAGGCTGCCTGCAAGCTCATCCAGATGAGCGCCAGGAATCCGAATGCCAGCGCGGCGGATGCTTTCCCCGCGGCGGCGGATGCGAACCGCAGCGTATTCTATCACGCCGACGGCAGCGCCAAGACCGTGCGCGATGTCTACAACTGGGCGCTCAAGCAGCCGGAGTCAGGCGACAAAGCAATTCCGGTGCAAACCGCGCGCGCCGCGACGCACAGCCTTGTTTCGAACGCGAGCGCGTCGGACATGGATACGTCCTCGATGCTTTCGAGCGTGCTGAATTGGACCCCGCATCTGTCGAGCATGTCGTTCGGCAACGACGATGACGACGGCGACACGAGCACGGTCCCTTCGACGCCGTTCCTGCTGACACCTGGCGTGATGGACGTGCTGTCGTCGGTGGCGCAGGTCGCGCCTTCCCACAGGTAAATATTGAAGTCTTGGCGGCTTCTGATTCCACGCGCTAGGCTTGTGCGCGGAGGAACGCATGTCTGAACAAGAAAAGAAGCCGTCCGTCACGCCGGTGCCGGCAGCGACGATCCTGCTGGTGCGCGACAGCGCGGATGGCGTCGAAGTGTTCATGGTGAAACGCCATCACCAAATCGACTTCATTTCCGGTGCGCTGGTGTTTCCCGGGGGTAAGGTCGACAAGCGCGACAACGATGCCGAACTCGCGGATTTCGTCGATGGCGGCGAGGACTGGTCGGACGAGATGCGTGCGCTTGGCGCGGCTGCGATCCGTGAGGCGTTCGAAGAATCCGGCATCCTGCTCGCACGCGATCACGCGACCGGGCACTTCGTGAATGACGAGCGGCTCGCAGCGCTCGAGCCCTATCGTCAGGCGCTGGACAAGCATGAGATCGGCATCGCCGACATGCTCCGCAAGGAGAATCTAAGGCTCGCGCTGGATCAGCTCGTGCGCTTCGCCCACTGGATCACGCCGGAGCACATGCCCAAGCGTTTCGATACGCATTTCTTCATCGCGCCGTCGCCGGTGGGTCACGCGGGCCGCCATGACGGCCATGAATCGGTGGATTCGACCTGGATCACGGCAGAGCGCGCGATCTCCGACCGCAAGACGTGGAACGTCGTGTTTCCGACCAAGCTCAATCTGATGAAGCTCGCGCATTCGCGCACGGTGGCGGATGCCATGGCCGCGGCGGGCGCTGAACTTCCGCTCACCGTCACGCCGTGGGTCGAAGAAGGGCCTAACGGAAAAGAGCTGCACATCCGCAAGGATGCGGGCTATGAGCAGACCTATGCGAATCTGAAAGACGCGTTCTAGGCCGCTGCCGGTTCGATTTTCTCGGTCACGCGGGCGGTGAGTTCCTTGATCAGCTCAAGCGCCATCGGGTTTGTGGTGTCCATGATCTTGTCGCGGACGATGATCCGAATCGCGGCCACATGGGCATCGACGAGATTGAGCGGAAGAGCGTCAGGCGAGGGCATCGCATTGATCAGGCGGCACAGCGACGCCGCAACACGCGACACCATCGGAAATTCATAAGTCGTCGCCTGTCCCTTGATATCGACACTGGCGCGGCCGAGCGCGGCGAGGGTGGCGTCGTCCTTGCCTGCGGCGAATGCGTCGCGGCACTGGATCAGTCTCGCCACATCGCTCGCAAACCACTCCGTGAATTCCGTCTTCAGCGTTTCCATCGCCGCTTCGGCGCGCATGACTGCGGCCATGTCGATGGCGCCGTGACTGCTGCCGACCTTGGCCTTGAGCATGTTGGGCGGCATGAACAATTCGATGGGTTGCTGTTTGCTCATCGCGTCATTCCTTATTCCACCGGCGTCGCGTCGGACGTCGCACGGCGTTCCGGGCCGTGATATTCTTCGGGACTTCTGCGGCGGCGGCAGGGGCCGAAATAGGCCTTGGTGCGCACGTAGGGACGAGGATGCTCGATCACGGCAATCAGCCGCGTCAGGATCGCTTTCACCGACACGGGCTTGGCAAGAAATTCGTTGACGCCGGCGTCGCGTGCCTGGCGCACATGATCGATTGCGGTGTGACCGGTCAGCATGATGATCGGCACGAACGGATTGGGCGTGTTGGGAGATGTGCGCACCTCGCGCGCGAATTCGATTCCCGACATGCCTTCCATCACCCAGTCGAGGATGACGACATCGGGATTTGCGTCGCGCAGCAGCGTGAAAGCATGCTCGCCATCGGCGGCCTCGAAGATCTGCAGGGCGCCGAACGCCTGCAGGATCGTGACGACGAGCTTGCGCATATGCGCATTGTCGTCGACCACCAGAACTTTCAGCCTGTCGAACCTGTAACCGCTCATGCCGCCCAACTTCGCGCGTTGACCGCGCTGTTCGGTGCAAAGTTACTTAACGTGACTTAATAGTGCGTGAAGCCTTAAGGCCTAAGAGACAATTAATCGATAAATTGTTCGGCAAGGATGCGTTCATCCAGGCTATGCCCGGCATCGAACAGCATGGTGCTGGCGATGCTGCGGTCCTCGGCGACATCGACGCTGGTGACGTCGCGGACTTCCAGATCGTCCGCCACGGCGCTTACCGGGCGCTTGCCGGCTTCGAGGATTTCAAACCGCACGCGCGCGCGATGCGACAGGAGCGCGCCGCGCCAGCGCCGGGGCCGGAACGCGCTGATCGGCGTCAGGGCGAGCAGATCGGCATCGATCGGCAGGATCGGGCCATGCGCAGAGAGGTTGTACGCGGTGCTGCCGGCAGGCGTGGACACGAGGATGCCGTCACAGATGAGTTCCTGCGTGCGCACCTTGTCGTCGACCAGAATGCGGATCTTGGCAGCCTGCCGCGTCTGGCGCAGCAGCGAGACTTCGTTGAACGCCAGCGCTTCCCCGGTGCCATGCTTGTTGGTCGCCTTCATGCGCAGCGGATGGATCTTCGCCGACTCTGCCGCGTCGAGCCGTTCCTGAAGGGCCTCTTCCCGGAACTCGTTCATCAGGAAACCAACGGAGCCGAGGTTCATGCCGTAGATCGGCTTGTCGCGGCCGAGAAAGGTGTGCAGCGTCTGCAACATGAAGCCGTCGCCGCCGAGCGCGACGATGACGTCGCAATTGTCGACGCCAGCGTCGCGATAGCGCTCGCACATGATCTTGAGCGCGGCCTGCGCGTCGGGTGCATCGGATGCGACGAAGTGGATGGCCTTGCTCATCAACCGCCCGTCAGAGACATCGGGCGCGCCAGTGCAGGGCGTGTGTGGCGGCGGTCGATCATGAAATCGTGGCCTTTGGGTTTGCGTGCGATGGCGGCATCGATCGCGGCGTTCAGAAGATCGTCATTCTGCGACAGGCGCAACGGCGTGCGCAGATCGGCGTCGTCGTTCTGGCCGAGGCACATGTAAAGCGTGCCCGTGCAGGTCACGCGCACGCGATTGCAGCTTTCGCAGAAATTGTGCGTCAGCGGCGTGATGAAGCCGAGTCGCCCACCGGTCTCCGCGACATGCACATACCGCGCGGGCCCACCGGTCCGATGGTCGCTGTCGGTCAGCGTGTAACGGCGTTCGAGATTGGCGCGCACAAGAGAGAGCGGAAGATATTGCGCCGTGCGGTCGCCGTCGATCTCGCCCATCGGCATGGTTTCGATGAGCGTCAGATCCATGCCGCGGCCATGCGCCCATTCAAGCATATCGGGCAGTTCGTCTTCATTGGTGCCGCGTAGCGCGACCGTATTGATCTTGATCTTCAGGCCGGCGTCCTGCGCTGCATCGATTCCTGCCAGCACCTTGTCCAGATCGCCCCAGCGGGTGATCGCGCGAAACGCCAAAGGATCGCGGGTGTCCAGCGAGACGTTGATGCGCCGGATGCCCGCGGCTGCAAGATCGCGCGCGTAGCGTGCAAGCTGCGAGCCGTTGGTCGTCAGTGTCAGTTCTTTCAGACCGTTGCCGATGCGGCTGCCCAGCCCGTCGATGAGCCGCATGACGTCCTTGCGGACAAGGGGCTCGCCGCCGGTGATACGCAGCCGCTCCACGCCCTTGGCGATGAAGGCGCCGCACAGGCGCTCCAGTTCTTCCAGGGTCAGAAGATCGGCCTTGGGCAGGAACGTCATGTGCTCCGGCATGCAGTACGCGCAGCGGAAATCGCAGCGGTCTGTGACCGAGACGCGCAGATAGGTGATGTGGCGGCCGAACGGATCCTGCATGCACCCAGTCTAGCAGGTGCCGCGCGAAGTCACGATATCCGTTTAGAGCTTCTGAAATTCGATGAGAGCAGCCGGCTTGCTGAAGCTTGCAAAGGCTTCCTGAACGTCATGCAACTCGGCCTGCGAGAGGGTCGGCTTCAAACTGTGCACCTGGCGCGACAGATTGAACACCGTCGCGAACACGCAGCGGTCGATGCCGACGGCGCGGCAGGCGAGTGCCACGGCGCGGGGGCCACCCTGATAAAATCTGCGGCGGTGCTCTGTGACTGGAAGGTTCAGCAATTTGGCGAAGGCGAGATCGAAGAGATCGATCTGCCCCTGATGCAGGACGCGCAAGAGGAATCCGGCTTTCAATTGTCCCGAAGCGGCAAGCTTGTCGACCAGCTTCTGCGAGCCTTCGCCCGGTTCGGTCTTGGGTGCCGCAGGTTCGCTCTTGAGAACCTGGTTCGCCTGGACAACAGCGGTATCGATCTTTTCCCGTGCGACCGTGAAATTCTGATGGATGAAGGCCTTCAGCGCATCGGAGACGAACGCGCTCATCTTGGTTGCGAGCACGGGCGGCATATCTTCGCGGTGCGCCAGCGGGTCCTGAAGAGCGGCGATCTGCTTGGATTTCTCGATCAGTGTTTCGAACACATGCGAGGAGATCTTCGCCGTGACGTTTCGCACCAGCGCGGTCAGTACGGGCTCGGCATCGCTCTTCGACAGCGCTTCGCTGACCGGTTCGCCGATATTGGCGCGGCTGGCGACGGCGACGTGATGCGCCTCGCCATACTCGGCGATCAGATGCAGCACATCGTCTTCGGTGAGAAGCGGGCTGCGCAGGATCAGAGGCCGCGCAACTTCGATCTTGTCGTCGGCGAGAAGAAGAATGAGGTCGTGTGGCGCGGCCGCGTCGTCGGCGAGACGCTCTGCCAGTGCGATGCGGATCGCCATCTCCACGTCGCCGGCAAGGCGGCGCAGGATTTCGCGCATCAGGCTGCGCTCGCGTTCGTTCAGATAGGAGCCTTGGACGCGATAGAGCGAGGCGACGGCCAGAAAGATTTCCTCGCGGGTCGTGCCCTGCGGGTTTGCCGCAAGCTGGGCCAATCTGCCCATGTCGCTCATGTCGCGCGCCGTAAGTGCCAAAGCCTGCCCCGTAACCATGATGCTCCGTCCGCCCCTTCGAGAGCGAAGGGAACTTCTAACGAATTGGCGTTAACAGCGTGTTAAGCTAGTTCCGGCGTTTACCGCGGGGCGTCCTGCTTTGGCGCAGTTGCAAGAACATCGAGCGCGTGGCGCAGGACAATCGCGCCATATTCGCCGTTCATGTGCGCCCGGTCCTCTCTCGATTCATCGGGGCTCAACCGGGCTTGCGAAGGCAGAAATTTGGCCTTCGTGGCCACCGAAGCATCCGACAAGGTTTCAAGCGGTTGCGGCATGAACGTCGCGTTGTGCGCCTTGGCCAGTTGTTCGCATGCCGAGTGGAACACGGACAGAATCCAGCGCATGCCTCTGGAAGGTGCGTTCTCGGCGGGAACATCGCTCTCCGCCCGCAACGGCTGGGCGATGAGAAGTATCTTGGCGTCGGTGATCCGGCGCAGCATGTCCAATATCCGAATGGCTTTCACCCGGCCGACGGCCTCGGCGAGCGCGGCTGGAAGCTCTTTGTTCTGATAGTCCGGCGACAACTCGCTCCCTTTCTTTCCGGCGCGAAGGATTCTGTGCACCTGACCGGCCGCCTGGCCGTTCAATCCCAGACCGCAGATCACATAGGCATCGTAGTCATTGGCAATCGACGCAAGGCCGCTGGACGTTGTCTTCAGCCGCTTGCGCAGAGCATCCGTCGTCGCGACCAAAGCGTTTCCGTCAAGCTCAAGAGATTCCATGGCCTGGGCGCTGCCCGCGAAAAAAGTCATTTCCACATCGGGATATTCCGGCGAGATCGTCGGCCAGCCGGCTTTCAGCGCGGCCACGTGTGAATCTCCAATGATGCAAATGCGTTTCATGCCGATTGTCTGTTAGAATGTGTTGCTGTCATTTCGGATATCCCATGGCTCAGGACTTTATCCTCGCCATCGATCAGGGCACAACATCCACGCGCGCGATCCTTTTCGACGCCGATGCCCGGCCGGTGGCGACCCACGCCGTCGAACTGCGGCAGATCTATCCGGCGAATGGCTGGGTCGAGCATGACGCAGAAGAGATCTGGCAGGCGACGCTCGCCTGCTGCCGCGCCGTGATGAAGGACAGGGGCGATGTTGCCACCATCGGCATCACCAACCAGCGCGAGACGAGCGTCGTGTGGGATCGCGCGACGGGTGTGCCGATCCACAACGCCATCGTCTGGCAGGACCGCCGCACGGCGGATCGCTGCCGCGAGTTGAAAGCGCTGGGCTGGGAAGAAAAGGTGGCGGCGAAGACCGGCCTGCTGCTCGATCCCTATTTTTCGGCGACCAAGCTGCAATGGGTTCTCGATCATGTGCCGGGTGCGCGGGCCCGCGCCGAGCGCGGCGAGTTGTGTTTCGGCACCATCGATAGCTGGCTGATCTACAAGCTCACAGGCGGCAAGGTGCATGCGACCGACGTCACCAATGCCTCGCGCACCATGCTGCTCGATCTGAAATCGCTCGAATGGGATGACGAGATGTGTGCGCTGTTCGGCGTGCCTGCCGCGATGCTGCCGGAGGTGCGTGATTGTGCCGGCGATTTCGGCGTGGCGGATGCGCTCGGCGGCATTCCCATTCGCGGTGTTGCAGGGGATCAGCAGGCGGCCGCGTTCGGGCAGGCCTGCTTCAAGCCGGGCGATGTGAAATCGACCTATGGCACGGGATGTTTTGCGCTTGTGAACACGGGTGGGACGATGCCGTCATCCGCAAACCGGCTGCTTGCGACGAGCGGTTATCGCATCGCGGGCGATATGGCCTACGCCATCGAAGGCAGCATCTTCATCGCCGGCGCCGTTGTACAATGGCTGCGCGATGCATTGGGCGTGATCCGCAGCGCGGAAGAGATCGAGGCGCTGGCGAAGACTGCGAAGCCCGCAGAGGGACTCTATTTCGTGCCCGCGTTCACCGGCCTCGGCGCGCCGTATTGGGATCCCGACGCGCGCGGCGCGATCATGGGTCTCACGCGCGACGTGGGCGCTGCGGAGATCGCGCGCGCCGCACTTGACTCCGTGTGTTATCAGACGCGCGATCTTCTCGAAGCCATGGGCCGCGACATGAAAACAGCAGGGCTCGATGCACCAGCTGCGCTGAAAGTCGATGGCGGCATGGTGCGCAACGACTGGTTCTGTCAGCGCCTTGCCGATCTCACCGGCCTGCCGGTCGACCGCCCGAAAGTGACGGAGACGACGGCGTTGGGCGCCGCGTATCTGGCAGGTCTTGCGAGCGGGTTGTTCAAGAACACCGACGATATCGCAAAACGCTGGGCGCTCGACCGCCGCTTTGAACCCGCGACGATCGCGACCACGCGCGATGCGCTTTATGACGGTTGGTTGAAGGCCGTCGGCCGGACGCGTTCGCAGGCATGATCGGGCCGGACATGTCCATGATGAAACCCGTCCACGGCGTCGCCGCCTTCATGGCGACGCTCGACGACGCGCATCTCGAAAAAATCTTTGCAGACGACGTCGTCATCGTCGAGAACTTCGCGCCTTACGTGTTCCGCGGGCCGGATGCCGTGACGCGATGGCGTGCCGGCTTTCGCGATCACGCGGCGACATTGGCGGACCTGAGAGTGGAATTCGGTGAGCCGCAGGATTTCAGCCGCGATGGCGACCGCGCCTATTTCGTTCTGCCGACAACCTGGACCGGCCGGACGCGCGGAAAAGCTTTTGAGGAACATGGCGGTTGGGCTTTTGTGCTGGTCGAAGACGGCTCGGCATGGCGGGTGGCCAGCTATGCATGGGCGGTGACTGCGTTTCGCCTGGTGGTTTGACACCGGAAAGTCTCGGGACCACTCTATAAAGACAGCCATTTCCGAACGGAGTTACGCCCATGAACATGCGCGAAAAATTCGAGATGAAGGTGCCCGCCGCGCACGCCATCGAGTCGCTCGAAGGCAAGGTCTCGCCCGAGGAGTGGCAGCTGCGCGTCGATCTCGCCGCCACCTATCGCCTGGTCGCGATGTATGGCTGGGACGACATGATCTTCACGCATATCTCCGCGCGCGTGCCGGGGCCGGAGCATCACTTCCTGATCAACCCTTATGGCCTGCTGTTCGAAGAGATCACGGCGTCGTCGCTCGTGAAGATCGACATGGACGGCAACAAGGTCGTGGACAGCCCCTATCCGGTGAACCCGGCGGGCTTCACCATCCACTCCGCATTGCACATGAACCGCGACGATGCGCATTGCGTCATTCATCTGCACACGGATGATGGCGTGGCGGTATCGGCGCAGGAAGAGGGGCTTCTGCCGCTCGACCAGCATGCGATGATGATCACCGGCGACGTTGCCTATCACGATTATGAAGGCATCGCGCTCGATCTCGATGAGCGCGAGCGTCTGGTCGCCGATCTGGGCGCGAACAAGCATGTGATGATGCTGCGCAACCACGGCACGCTGGCGCTCGGCAAGTCGTGCCCGGACGCATTCATGCGCATGTACTATCTGGAGCGCGCCTGCACGATGCAGGTGAAGGCGCTGGCCGGCGGCGTGAAGTGGAACAAGGTCAATCAGGGCGTTGAGGAAAAGACCGCGACCCAGGGCGCGATGGCGTTCGAAGGTCTGGTCGGCGCGCTCGCCTGGCCGGCGCTGCTGCGGAAGCTGGACCGGATCGACCCGAGCTATCGCCACTAAGGGCGCGCCATGAAATTCGGCACCGGCCAATCCGTCCGCCGGACGGAGGATATCCGCTTTATCACCGGTCACGGTCAGTATACGGATGATCTGCGTCTGCCGAACGAAGCGCAGGGCGTGTTCCTGCGCTCGCCGCATGCGCACGCGAAAATCCTGTCGATCGACACCGAAGGCGCGAAAGAGGCGTCGGGCGTCGTCGCCGTTCTGACTCAGTCAGATCTCGAAGCGGCCGGCGCGAAACCCATGGCGACGCAGACACCGGTCAAAAGCCGCGACGGTTCGCCGGTGCAAGGTGTGGCCAAGAATTTCCTTGCCAAGGATCAGGTGACGTTTGTCGGCGAAGCGGTTGTGCTGGTGATCGCGGAGACGCTCGCCGAAGCGCGCGATGCGGCCGAGCTGGTGATGGTCGATTACGAACCACTCGACGCCGTGCCGACGCTTGAGAACGCGCCTGACGGCACGCAGATCTGGAGCGAAGTCGCGGGCAATCTTTGCCTCGACTATGGCGACGGCAAGGAAGAGGACACAAACGCGGCGTTTGCCAGCGCGGCACATGTCGTCAGTCTCGACATGGTGCAGAACCGCGTCATCGTGAATTCGATGGAGACGCGCAACGCCATCGGTCACTACGACGCGGCGAAAGATCACTACACGCTCTATTCCGGCAATCAGGGCTCCGGCGGTCTGCGCGCCAACGTGGCGCGTATTCTCGACGTGCCGCCGGAGAAGGTGCGCGTCGTCTCGTCTGATGTCGGCGGCGGCTTCGGCATGAAGGCGGGGCTTTATCCCGAGCAATGCGCGGTGCTAGTCGCGTCGAAGATCGCGGGCCGTCCCGTGCGCTGGTCTGCGGACCGTACCGAGGCGCATCTCGCCGATCATCATGGCCGTGACATGCTCACGCGCGCTGAAGGTGCGTTTGACAAGGACGGAAAGATTCTCGCACTTCGCTTCACCGGTAGCGCCAATCTCGGCGGTTATCTTTCGGGCTTCGCGCCGTTCATCCCGACGCTTGCGGGCTCGCGGATTTTCGGCGGCGTCTATCGCGTGCCGGTCTTCTACACCAACATCAAATGCTATTTCTCCAACACCGCGCCGATCAACGCCTATCGCGGCGCCGGCCGTCCTGAAGCCGCGTACTACATGGAGCGGCTGATGGACGTGGCCGCGCTGCGGATGGGCATCGACCGCGTCGAGCTTCGCAAGCGCAATCTGATCGCGCCGGAAGAGTTGCCGTACAAGAACTGGTGGGGCGTGTCGTTCGATTCCGGCGACTATCCGCGCCTGCTCGAAGAAGGCGTAGCGCGTGCCGATCGCGCAGGCTTCGAAGCGCGCCGCAAGCAATCGGAAGCGAAAGGCAAGCTGCGCGGTTTCGGTCTCGCCTATTACGTCGAGATCACGGCCGCCGCTGGCGCCGAACCCGCGGCCGTGCGCTTCACCGACAATGGCGGCGTCGAGCTGCATGTCGGGACACAGTCGAACGGACAGGGGCACGAGACCGCGTTTGCGCAGGTCGTGGCGGAAAAACTCGGCGTGCCGTTCGAATCCATCGAGGTGAAGCAGGGCGACAGCGACTGGTTTACCGGCGGCGGCACTGGCGGCTCGCGGTCGCTGAATATGGCGGGCGGTGCATTGCTCGGTGCGTCCGATGAAGTGATTGCCAAAGGCAAGACGGCTGCAGGACAAGTTCTTCAGGCCGGCGGCAAAGAGGTCGCGTTCGATATCGTCGAAGGCATCGGCCGTTTTCGTGTTACCGGCGAAGAGCGTTCGATGACCGTTGGCGAACTCGCGGTCACGCTGCGCCGCGAAAAACTTCCCGGTTTCGAAAACGGTCTCGACAGCGAATCTCTTTTCAAGGGCGCGGCATCTACGTTCCCGAACGGTTGCCACATCTGCGAAGTCGAGATCGATCCGGACACCGGCCACATCACCGTCGCATCCTATCGCGTGCTCGACGATTTCGGCCGCGTCATCAATCCGATGCTCGTTCAAGGTCAGGTGCATGGCGGCGTGGTGCAGGGTCTCGGCCAGGCGCTGATGGAGCACGCGATCTACGACGACACCGGCCAATGCGTGACCGCGAGCTTCACCGATTACGCGATGCCGCGGGCCGAAGACATGCCCGACATTCAGTTCTCCTACGAAGAGATCCCGTGCAAGACCCATGCAATGGGTGCAAAGGGGTGCGGCGAAGCGGGAACGGTTGGCGCACTACCGGCGATCATCAGCGCAATCTGCGACGCCATCGGCATAGAACACCTGGATATGCCCGCCACACCGGAAAAAGTCTGGCGCGCGATCCGAAACAAGAAAGCGTGAACCTGCACAACCGATCCTTGTCGAACCCATAGAACGCACTATGTCTGCCAAAGCTGGGCAGGGCGTCTTGGGGAGAGTGACATGGGCAAAACGGCATATTCCAAATCATTGGCGGGCGGTTTCGCGCTTGCCGCATTGACGGTTTGTGGTGGTGCTTTCGCGGCAGACAACACCGCCGCCGAAACGGTGGTGGTGACTGCGAGCAAAGTCGATGCCGCGACGCTGAACAATCTCTCGTCGCAATATGTCGATGCCAGCACCGCGCTGTCGCCCATCAAGCAGGTCGCGCGCTGGCGTGCGCCGGTGTGCCCGTCGGTGCAGGGGCTGCCGCCCGCGTTCAACAAATTCGTTGCCGATCGCATTCAGGCGGTCGCGCTCAAGGTGGGCGCACCCTATGAAGCGTCGTGCAAGCCGAACATCGAAGTGATGTTCACGCCCGAAACCCAGAAGATGGCGAACCAGGTTGCGGAGAAAACACCGTGGCTGTTCGGGACGAAACTGTCGACGAGTGCTGCCAAACTCGCGACCGTCAGCCATCCGATCCAGGCATGGTACGTGACCGCGACGGTGGATCCGAGCGGTCAGCAGCGCACCGACGATCCCTCCGATCCCGTCGGCGTGATGGGCAACAACCGCAAGATCGACGGCAGCCGGCTCGGCGCCAAGAAAGCCAGCGTTCTCGAGAACGTCGTGATCATCGCCGACGCGGGAAAGCTCGCCGGCCACGATGTCGGTACCGTCGCCGATTACATCGCGCTGCTTGCGCTTTCGCAGGTGCAGGCGAATGACGGCTGCGCGGCGCTGCCCAGCGTTGCCGACGCGATGGCTTCGGCCTGCAGCAAACAGCCCGCACCGGATTCGATCACCAATGTCGATGTCGCGTTCCTGAAGGGACTTTATGCGACACAGCCCGATGCGCTCGGCACCATCGCGCGCGCCGACATTGCGCGGCGCGTGTCACAGGATCTGAGCGGACAGTAAGATCTGGACTGGGAGTTCACTGCTGCTGCAGCATCGCGTTCCGCTTGCTGGTGAGAAGCAGGATGATGGCCTCGATCGCGAGCGCGCCAAGGAATGGCGACAGCGCGATCGCGGCGCCGTCTTCCTTCGCTTCTTCCTTCCACAGCGCCGCGAACGCGCAGACGCCGGTCATGATCATCAGAAACTTGCGCATGTCTGTTTTCCTGTTTTCAGGCTAACGGGCTCGCGCCTGGCCGGTTCCCGCGGCGGACTGTTTGTCGGAAATATTTCCTATCAAAGGCCGTGAAACAGCTTCGCTTCAGTCATCCGTCGCCGGTGGCGGCTCGAGCGGCGTTGGTGCCGCCGTCGCGTCTTGCGCCGCAGCGGGCGCGCCATTCGCGGTCGGCGGCGGCAAAGGCTTGTAGGCGGCAATCGCGGTCGCGAGATTGTCGCGCTGCACGCAGCCATTCGGGCATTCGCGCGTCAGCGCCGCAAGCTTTGCATCCGCGGACGCGGGATCGTCCATCTCCAGATAGAGCTCACCCATATATTCGAGGAAGTCCTTGCGGCGCGGATCGATATCCAGCGCGCGCATGTAGTAGTCGTTGGCGATGCGCAGTTCGGTCAGATGCGCCGTGCCGACGCGGTTGCGCGCGATCATGCGATGCGCGAAGCCGAGATAGCCGAGGATATGCGTGTCGTCGGGAAATTGCTCCAGCGCGACTTCCAGCGGGCCCGCTGCTTCCTCGAAGTGCTGATGCTCGACAAGATCGACGCCGATATCGAACTGCACGCGCGCGCGCTGGTCCGCATGCGGCGCCGCGAAATCGATGGCCAATGCGGGGCTTGCTAACAGCAGGCTTCCCGCCAGCGTGGAGAGCAGAAATTGGCGCATGATCGTGGTGCCCTTCGAGGTTCCGAAGGCACAACGTACACCGCCGGCAAAAGTGCCGCTATTGCGTTACGGCCGGCGCAGGCGCCGCTGGTGCCGCAGGCGCGGGCGGCGCTGACGATATGGCGGGCGGAACATAGGCGGCCAGGGATTTGCTCAGCGTGTCGCGCTCATCGCAGCCGTCTGGGCAAAGGGTTACGAGCTGGTTCATCTCCTCATGCGCCCTGTTCAAGTCGTTCATCTGAAGATAGAGCTCGCCCAGATATTCGTGCACGCCGCGGTGTTTGGGATCGATCGCGAGCGCCTGCTGGTAGTAGTTGAGCGACATCCTGAAGTCGTTGTCGCGCGACGCATCGGTTTCGCCGACGCCGACCATGCGATGGGTGTAGCCGAGATAGTTGAGCACGTCGGCATCGTGCGGGCGCTTCTCCAGCGCGGCTTCGAGGTGCGGGATCGCTTTCGCATAGTCCTGATGCTTGATGAGCCGCTTTGCCGTCGCATAGTCGTCGAAGGTCATCTGGGGTGTCGCGTTGAACCCGCCATAGCCGCCACCGCCTCCACCGCCCATGGCGAAGACCGGTGTGACGAACAATGCTGCTGCAACTGCGAGATAGAGCTGTTTGCGCATGGCGTTCTCCTGTGCTCTGGAAACCATGCTAACGCGAAGACTTTGCGAGTTCCATCGGTCCGGTTTGACTTACAGTGTACGGACAGTGGAAAGTTACACATGGACTCAGACACGCTCGCAAAAACAGACGCGCGGCCCGCGCGACGCAAACCCGAAAGCCTCGCAAAGCTCAAGAAAGCAGCGCGAAAGCTGTTTGTGGAGCGCGGCTATCACGCGACGCGGCCGCAGGATATCGCGCGCGAAGCGGGTCTCGGCCATGGCACGTTCTATCTTCACTACGATGACAAGCGTGCTTGCTTCCTCGCGTTCGTGGAAGACGCGCGGCTGGAGCTTCAGGAATATGTCGATGCGCGCGTCGCCGCCAGCGACGGGTCGCTGGAGCACACGATCGCGGCATCGCTGAATGCGATCTACGATTATTCGGAATCGCATCCCGGCGTTCTCGGTGCCGCAATGACCGATGAAGCCGTGATCGACGCGGAAGGCGCGCAGGCGACACCGCTGTTGGTAAGGTGGGGCTACGATTGGGCCGAGCACGTGAAACGCTCCATGGCTGCAGGGACGGCGACGCGTGCCTACAATCCGGAGATCGCGGGGCAGATGATCCTCGGCGCGATCCATCAAGTGGGTGCCGAAGGTTACAGAGCCGGCCGCAAACGCCAGGACCTGGTCGACAATCTCACGCGCTTTCTGGTGCGCGCACTGAAGCCCTGATTGACAATCACCCGCAACTGACAAATTATCAGTTCTGACGAGACCGGCACAAAGACCGCGCTCGCGGAGGAATTGCGATGTCGAAGCTCGTCTACACCAGCGACGAAATTCTCGCCGATCATCCTTATGCGAAGCCGCATGTCGAAGCTGGTTATCGCCTTCACGGCGGTTTCGATGCCGACGGCAATTACATCTCGCCACGCACGCTGAACCGCTGGCCCGCGATCCGGGCATGGTCCGACGCGTTGACGGCACGCGGCCATGATCTTGTCGATGCGTCGCAACAACTGAATGCGCGCGGCTCGTTCCCGAATGTCGCGCAGCAAAGCCTTCTGCTGGAGGAAGGCTTCGGCCAGACGTTGTGGGATTCCTTAAGCGTCACTGGCGTGATCGAAGCCCGCGGCCGCATGCTCGCCGAAGCCGAAGCGCCGGACTTCCAGAGCATCGTCGAAGATGACATCGCCGAAACCGCGACCGCGCATCTGAACAAAGGCTTATTGCGCGCGCATGGACTGGACGAAGGCGGCGACGGCACGCTAGGCGGTCACGATGCGATGTGGTTCGCCGTGCGCGACATGCTGTTCGGCAAGCACGCTTATCCGCATGCAGACGTGCCGGAGACGTTGTCGCGCCCCGAAACCGGCCGTCTGATGCCGCAAATCCCGCCGGAATATGAGCGCTGGATCCTGCTGCTCATGAACGTCCTGATGATCGAAGTGCGCGCGGAGAAGTTCTTCAACTTCTGCACCGCAGTGATGCGCGATCCGCGCAACTTCGCCGGCCGCCGCGACGTCGCGTTGCATGCTGCCGATCTCGTCGACCGCATCCGCGCTGACGAAGCGCCGCATGTCGGCTATCTGACGGCTGTCGTGTCGGAGCTGCGCAGCTTCACGTTCAAGACCGTCGACGGTCAGTGTGTGAAGGGCGCGGCCTTCATCGATCCGGTTTGGCGCGGCATGGTGCATTGGCATTCGGTCACCAACAACGATTGGGATCGCGCGCAGGCACGCAAGGAATTCGAAGCCATGTTCCGCGCGCGCCCGAATGGCGCCGCGCTGCAACGCCGCTTCGACAGTCTCGAACAGAAGGAAGCCGCGTGATGAAGGATTTCAAGGGCAAAACCGCATTCATCACCGGCGGCGCCAGCGGCCTCGGACTTTCGATGGCGCGCGCCTTCGGCCGCGCCGGCATGAACGTCGTGCTCGCCGATATCGACACGAATGCGGCCAAGGAAGCCGCCGAGCGTCTCGCGTCGGAGCAGATCAAGGCTGTGCCGGTGCATTGTGATGTCAGCGAGCGCGGCGCGGTGCGCGAAGCGGCGCTCGAAGCCATCGCCGCTTTCGGCAAGGTGCATATCGTCTGCAACAATGCCGGCGTGGCCGTCGGCGGCCCGATTGGCACGGTGCGCGACCGCGACTGGGACTGGATCATTGACGTCAATCTGAAAAGCGTTGTCTACGGCACCGAAGTCTTCACGCCGCTGATCAAGAGCCACGGCGAAGGCGGACACTTCGTCAACACAGCCTCAATGGCCGGCATGATCTCGCCGCCAGGCCTTGAGCCCTATTGCGCCACCAAGTTTGCCGTCGTGGCGATGAGCGAAGGCTGGCACGGGCAACTCGCGCCTCTGAATATCGGTGTCTCGGTGCTGTGTCCGGGCTTCGTGAAGACGCGTATCCATGAAAGCGGTCGCGCGCGTCAGGACAAATATGGCGGCGTCGGCGATGTCGATCCGGGCGTCGGCGATACGCGTGAGCAGGCGGCGCAGAATGTACTCAACGGCATCGATCCCGATATCGTCGGCAACCGCGTGCTCGAAGCCGTGCAGAACGGCGAACTCTATGTCTTCACCCATCCGGCGATGAAGGCGTTTGCGGAAGCGCGCTTCCAAGCGATCCTTGCCGCGTTCGATGCGGCGGCAAATACGCCGTCGCTCACGAGCGTCAAGGATCACAACCCACTCACCTTGCTTACGCCCCAGAACTGAGGACGCGTCATGAAATTCGGTATCTTCTACGAACACCAGTTGCCGCGTCCCTGGAATGACGGCGATGAGTTGAAGCTGTTTCAGGACGCCCTCGACCAGGTCGAGCTCGCCGACAAGCTCGGCATCGATCACGCGTGGGAAGTGGAGCACCACTTCCTCGAGGAATATTCGCACTCCTCTGCGCCGGAAGTGTTCCTGGCCGCGTGTTCTCAGCGTACCAAGAATATTCGCCTCGGCCATGGCATCGTGCTCATGCCGCCGGGCTACAATCATCCCGCACGCGTGGCGGAACGCATCGCGACGCTCGATCTTGTCTCCAATGGCCGTGTCGAATTCGGCACGGGTGAATCCTCCGCGCTGCTCGAACTCGGCGGCTATCGTGTGCCAGTCGAGAAGAAGCGCGACATGTGGCGCGAGACCGTCGAACAGTGCCTGAACATGATGGTGATGAATCCGTATCCGGGGTTCAAAGGTGAATATTTCGAGATGCCGTGCCGCAACATCGTGCCCAAGCCCGTGCAGAAGCCGCACCCGCCGGTGTGGGTTGCGTGCTCCAATCGCGAGACGATCAAACTCGCCGCGCGTCTTGGGATCGGCGCCTTGACGTTTGCATTCGTCGATCCGGCGGAAGCCAAGCAATGGGTCGACGATTACTACCGCATCATCAAGGAAGAATGCGTTCCGATCGGCCATGCCGTGAATGCCAACATCGCGATGGTGACGGGCTTCTCGGTGCACAACGATCGCGAGGAGGCGCTGCGCCGCGGCCTCGACGGTTTCCGCTTCTTCGGCTACGCGCTTGGCCATCATTATATCTTCGGCGAGCACAAGCCGGGCCGCACCGACATCTGGAAGAACTTTGAAGCGGCGCGCGATCATCTGCCTGCCAATCCGGGCAGCGGCGGCATGGGAACGCCGGACGAGATGCGCGCGCACCTACGCAAATTCGCGGACTCCGGCGTCGATCAGGTCGCGTTCATCCAGCAAGGTGGCCGCAACAAGCATGAGCACATCTGCGAAGCGCTCGAGCTCTTCGGCAAGGACATCATGCCGGAGTTCAAAGCGAACGAAGCCGAGCGTCAGCGCAAAAAGAACGAAGATCTCGCGCCCTATATCGAGAAGGCGTTCGCGCGGAAGCAAAAGATGAAAGAGATGACGGACGACGAAATCCCCAACGTCATCGCCCTCGGCCGCCAGATCTCGCAGCAGCCCGCCGATCCCGAGCAGGAAGAAGCCGGACGCCGGTTTGCGGAAGTCAGTGCTGTGCCGCTGACCGATCCTTTGGCGAAGCCGGCGGCAGAGTGACACAACTTATAGTTTATTGCTGTTTCATTTCTATTTTGTTTTGAGTCGCCCGTCGCGTAGCGGATCGACAGCCTTTGTGGCGGCGGGCAGCGGGAATAACGCCTGACGCATTTGTCCAAGTTCATCGTCAAATGTCGTTCAGGGCGGAATGTCTCATTTCCACGCTGCCGAAGACGTGCGTCCCGATTGGGCGTGCGACGCAGAGGAGTCGTGTGCTGACGGCGCAAATGTGGAGTCATATCTGCGGCGGCTTTACCTGCCTCTGCGCCGGGATGGCAACGCGTTGGTCGTCGCGCTCGCCGACGCGTCAGCGGAAAACAAGTGTTGGATCGAGGCGGCGCTTGGCGCTGCTTCCTTCATCGAAGTGCCCCGTTCCGAATTGTTTCTCGAACTCTCTCGGCGCTACGGCGCGGAACTGACGGACAGGGCGATTTTTGCATTGGCGCGGGAGCAGCCCGAACTTTCCGCTCGGCGCGTGGTGTCGTCGGGGCAAGTCCGTGGGTTGGTAATGGCCGCTTTTGCCGCGATCTGCGCGCTGTTGGTTAGCCCGCTTGCAGCTGTCGCAGCTTTTGTCGTTGCGATGACCGCGATCTTCATCGCTGGGGCGTTCTTTCGGGTACTGCTCTCGTGGCTGGGCGGTTTGCCGCGGAAGAGCGTAGTCGTTCCGCCTTCCGATGACCCGATACTACCCGTCTACTCGATCATTGTGCCGTTGTACCGCGAAGCAAGGATAGTTCCGGACTTACTTCGCGCGTTGTCATCTCTCGCATATCCGCGAGCAAAACTGGACATCAAGATCGTGGTCGAAGCGGACGATGTCGAGACCGTCGCAGCTTGTGAGGAGCTTGAGCGGTCGCATCCCTTCGATATCGTGCGCGTCCCGCCGAGTCTGCCGCGCACGAAACCAAAAGCGGTAAATTTCGCCTTGCGCTATGCGCGTGGAGATTACCTCGTTATCTACGATGCCGAGGACCGGCCCGAGAAAGATCAACTTCTGAAAGCGGTGGCTGCTTTCCGCCGCGCTCCGCGTGAGATTGCGTGTCTCCAAGCTCGTCTCGCATTTCACAATCAAACCCGCTGGTTGGCCAAAAGTTTTTCCATCGATTATTTCACCTGGTTCGGATCTCTGCTGCCTGGCCTGGAAAGGCTGAACGTTCCGATGCCGCTCGGCGGCACATCCAATCATTTTCGCACGGCCGTGCTGCGCGAGATCGGCGCCTGGGATCCGTTCAACGTCACGGAAGATGCCGATATCGGTCTGCGTCTCGCCCAGCTTGGCTATCGCACGGCGATGCTCGACTCCACGACCTGGGAAGAGGCGCCGGAACGTATCGATGTCTGGATCAGGCAGCGATCGCGTTGGCTCAAGGGCTATATGCAGACCTGGCTTGTGCACAGCCGAAATGCTCGCCGATTGATCCGGCAGGTTGGACTTGGCGGTTTTCTTGCGTTTCAGCTGTTCATCGGAGGTGCCGTGCTCTCCGCATTGGTCAACCCGATCCTGTGGCTGTTTTTCGCGCTGTCGTGCGTACTGCCGCTTTCCGTGTTCGGGTGGTCGTTCAGCGATACGCTTGGCTACGCTTCGGCCGTTGGTGCGGTCGGCTCCAATGGACTGCTGACCTATCTTGCGGTTTCAGGTCCGGCGCGGCGCGGTGATCCGAAGCTCGCGCCGTATGGGCTCACAGTCGTGGTTTACTGGCTGCTGATCTCCGTCGCGGCCTATCGTGGTCTCTGGCATCTCATCACGAAGCCGTTCCACTGGGAGAAAACGACTCATGGCCTAAGCGACGAAGGCGGCCCGCATGCATAGGTTCTGCAGCGGCATCGTGGCTGCCATTCTGCTGGTTGTCGCGGAGCCAGCATGCGCGGGCGCCTGGACGCAGGACGCGCATCACTGGCAGATCATCACCTCCGTCGATTTCGCACGCGCGTTCGACGGATACGACGGCAAGGGAGAAGCGAAGGCACCGATCCGATTCGTCAAGTTGAACACACGCAACCTCGTCGAGTACGGCTGGACCGGCAGGCTCACGCTGTTCGCGGCACCGGAGTATGTCGTCGCGGAATCGGTCTGGGCTGACAAATCGCCCGTCGTCGCAAAGGCGCTCTCGATCGAAGCGGGTGCGCGCTATCGCGTTCTAGACAGCTTCGGCGTGCTCTCTGTGCAGGCGTCCTATCGCAGTTCCGGGGCGTTCGATCTCTCGAATTCGCGCAGCGTCGATACCGCGAGCATCGCGGAGTTTCGAGTCCTCTACGGGACCAACTTCACGCTCTGGGGACGAAATGGCTTTGGCGATGTCGAACTCGCCGAGCGCGACATCACGCATCCGCGGCCGAACGAGACATTGCTCGACATGACTGGCGGCCTTTGGTTCGGCGCAAGGACGATGGTGATGTTGCAGAGCTTCAACGTGGTGAGCGGCGGGGACGCCGATCCGCCCGACACTTACTTCCGCACCCACAAGATCGAATTGTCGGTCGTGCGAAGAGTGTCGACGCGCTGGTCTGTGCAACTCGGCGCCTTTATGTCGCCAGCGGGCCAGAATTCCCTTGTGGAGCAAGGATTTACTGTCGGGCTATGGCTCCGGACGTAGTTCCCACCTATGTACTTGCGACTGACTTGCAACTAGACTATACAAGTCCGACGGAACTCGGGATTTCGCATGAAAACGACGTTGATAATCGCGGTTTTGGCGATTGGATTTGGCACCTCTGCTTCCGCGGACGATGCGATTGCGCTGAAGCTGAAAGATCACAAATTCACTCCCGCCGAAATTCATGTGAAGGCCAATCAGCCGAATGTGATCGCCATGACCAATGAGGATACAACGGCGGAAGAGTTCGACTCGACATCGCTTAAGGTCGAAAAGGTGGTGGCCGGCAACTCCACCGGCAATGTGCGCCTGCGTCCGCTCGCACCGGGGCGCTATCCCTTCATGGGCGAGTTTCATTCCGCAACGGCGCAAGGCGTCGTGATCGCCGAGTAGTAAAAAAGTCATGCTCGCCAGTCTCCTGATCGTTTTCCGCGAGATCATCGAAGCCGGTCTGATCGTCGGCATTGTGCTTGCGGCGAGCAAAGGCGTTCCACGCCGCTCGCTCTGGGTTGCCTATGGTGTGGCCGGCGGTGTGCTGGGCGCGTGTATCGTCGCGGCGTTTGCGGGCGAACTTGAGTCGATGTTCCAGGGTTCGGGCCAGGAGCTGTTCAACGCCTCTGTGCTGTTGCTCGCGGTGGTGATGCTCACTTGGCACAATGTGTGGATGGCCGGTCACGGCCGGCAGATGGCACGGGAAATGCGCGAAGTCGGCGCCCAAGTGGCTGCCGGTGAACGTACGCTCGCAGCGCTCGCCATCGTGGTCGGCGTCGCAGTGCTGCGCGAGGGTTCGGAAGTCGTTCTCTTTCTCTACGGCATCGCTTCCCAGCCCGGGACGACCACCGCGTCTCTTTTGCTCGGCGGCTCGCTGGGTGTGGTAGGCGGCATCGCGATGTCGGCGTTGATGTATTACGGCCTGCTCGCAATTCCGGCGCATAAGCTCTTTCGGGTGACATCCGGTCTGATTACCTTGCTCGCGGCCGGTATGGCGGCACAGGCCGTGCTGTTCCTGCAGCAAGCCGGCTATCTCCAGGTGCTGATGAGCACCGTGTGGGATACGTCGAGGATTCTGTCGCAGGACTCGATCGTCGGACGCCTGTTGCACACTTTGGTGGGCTACAATGACACGCCGAACGGTGCACAGCTTGTTGCTTATGTGGCCACGATCGCTGCCGTCACGGTTCTGATGCGTTGGGAGCATGGCCGTCAGGCGCGTCTCAAGGCGACTGCTGTTCCAGCTCCGTTGCCCGCCGAATAGTCACCGCGTACGGCGCCGTGACCGTTCGTGGACGGAATTTCTACGAGCCGCAGCGCCACGCGCGTGCAAAAGGCTTGCTGACCGAGAAGAATCTAATCAGCGTATCACGCCGCCACGGTGCGCTGCGCTCCGCATCGCGCCAACCGCTAGAGGTCTGCAACCGCATCTCGTTCATGGCCAGACTACCATGAACGAGCGCGGGAGCGCCCCAACCGGAGCGCTCCCGGATGGCGTCCTAAGGGAACGTCGTGAACAGGTCGCTCAGGTCGGTTTGGTTGGCCGCGTCACCGAGCAGAGGCGTCACGCCGAAGATTTCCTGCATCGTGCGCAACGTCGATCCGTGCGTGTACGGAATATCGTTCGAATAGCCATGTCCTTTGGCGAACGGGGAGATGACGATCATGGGGATCGGTCCGTCGCCCTTGTCGGCTTCATCGAACGTGATGAACAGCGCGCCGCCATCTTTGTAGGCCTTGGAGTTCAGGATCATCGGCACGTTTGCCGCCAACCACTGATCACCGTTGCGGACTGCTCCTGTCTTGCAGCCATCATGCATGTCGTCACATTGGTTCGGCGTGATGAAGTTGTAGCTGGCGACCTTGTTCTTCCGCAGATCCCGCGCTAGCTCGCGAAATGGCCGAAGATGTGCGATGCACTTGGCCGAGAACTCGTTGTGATTGTCCGTCACGTCGTTGAAATAGGCGAACGGCTCGTGCCGGACGGCGTAGTTCGGGCTTCCGCTCGCATCGGTGCCGCCCTCGTTTTTCAGTGGGCAGCGCGCGCGAGGCGCGTTTTCGAGATAGGCTTTCCAGTTGACGCCGGCCTTGTCGAGATAGCTGACGAGATGGTCAGTCGTGTCCTGTCCGAACTTTCTCGGCAACCCGTCGTGAAGGATCCCGAAATTCGTGCCGGCTTCGAGCCACAGATAATTCGGAAGGCTCGGGTGCACGCCCGGCGGATTGTAATATTGCTCCGCATGCGAGCCCATCGGGATCAGAGTGTCATTGATGTAGGAAGCACGGCGTTTTCCTTCGATGCTCTTGTCGCCATCGCCGGTCCAGTTGTGATTTTCCATCAGGATAATGAAAACGGTCTTGATGTGATGGGTAACGCCGCCGGGCGCATGGGTGTCGGCGGCCCTCCCCTTGGAAAGCCCACCAGCCAGAATCAGAATTGCCAAAGCGCTAAACGCGCTGCGAAAAGATGCGTGTGCCATTTGTCCCCGCCAGCCATAGGATTGTTTCAAGGTGGGGCATGACTAGCGCGAAGCGATGACGGTCCCGTGTCAGCGCGGGTTGTTGCGATGTCGTGGCAAAGCTGAGGGATACAGGTCGTTACATTGCCAATCGGCGTGCCCGCTCAGCGGGATGCGCTGCGTGCTTTTTCCCGTTCGTAGTCCGAACGAATGATCACGTCGATGTCCTCATGCCGCGGCGTCCAGTCGAGAAGGGAGCGGAGGCGGGTCGAGTCCGCCACCACTCTTGCCGTATCGCCTTTGCGTCGAAGTCCCGGCTTTGTCGGAAGGGGATTGCCGCTGACACGCTCTACCGCTGAGACCACGTCACGAACAGAGAAGCCTCGACCATAACCGCAATTGAGCGGTCCGGAGATTCCGCCAGCTCTCAAATGGTCGAGCATCCTGAGATGTATCTCTCCCAGGTCTTCGATATGGATGTAGTCCCGGATGCACGTGCCGTCGTGCGTGGGATAGTCGGTGCCGAAAATATTCAGGACACTTTCGCGGCCCAGCGCGACCTTGTTCGCATAGCCGATGAGATGCGTCGTACTTGGGACGCTCCATCCCCCCGCTCCGGCGCGCGCAGTGCCAGCCACGTTGAAGTAGCGCAGGGACGCGTAACGCATGCCGTGCGCCCGATAGGCATCCGCCAGCATCCATTCGGTGATATGCTTGGAACGGCCGTAGGGACTGATGGGATCAAGCGTGGCGGACTCATCAACGTCATCGAAGGAGGCGTCGCCATATACACTCGCACTGGATGCAAAAATGAAGCTCTGCACGCCGGCTTGGATACAGGATTCGATCAGAAGGCGTGAAACACCACTGTTGTTTCGATAATATTTGAGCGGATCCTCAATCGACTCCGAAACGCTGATTGATGCGGCCAGATGAATGACGGAATCGATCCCATGCCTCGCGAGCAGGCTGGCGATCAGGGCGTGGTCGCCAGCGTTCCCCTGATAGAATGCAGCATCCGGATGCACGGCATTGCGGCGCCCCGACGATAGATCGTCGACCACGATCACATCTTCTCCGGCTTCGGCCAAACGCCAGACGAGATGGCTACCGATGTATCCGGCACCGCCCGTCACCAGTACGGACATCATACGCTCCAACTCGGCGAAGACTATTCGCCGATTGATGGAGAGACTAAATTGTGCTTCATCAAGCCACAAGCGAACGCCGCCACCATTGGTAGAGTTCGCGATCAAATATTTGTGGTTGTCGCAAAGTATACCGAATTTTGCCGACGAAGTTGCAACAGAGAATGCAGTCCGGCAGATTGAAGCCCATAATAAGTCGACTTCATTTGCCGGTTCATAGCACAAAAGCATTCTCAGGACCGCTGTTAAGGACATGCCGGAATTATCACTGACGGAGCTTCGCGCGCGGCTGGATGCCGCCGAAGCCGATCTCGACAAAAAGGGCGCGACCGACGTCGATCAGATCCGCAGGCTTACGACCGCTACGCTTTACTGGGCTTGCCAATCTCCCGAGGGACATCCTGCGCCGCGCGTGGCGCGGTTGTTGGTGCGCGCCGGTGCGAACGATGCTGCCGTCGAGTTTCTTGAACGCGCGCACGCACTCTTTCCGGCCAACGGTCCTATTGCGTTGCTGCTGGCAAACGCTTCTGCAAATGCGGGGAAGCAATCCCGCGCACTCGAAGTGCTCGAACCTCTGGCAGATGCCAGCGATGCCAGCGCCGCGCTGCTGGCTCGCGTCGCAGAATTGCATTTCGGGCACGGCAATATCGAAGAGAGCCTTAGGCTGCACAGACGTGCGGCAGTTCTCGATGGCGATCGCCGCAAGGGTGTGATCAACACGTTGATGGCTGCGAGGCGCGGTGACGAGGCCTTGCAGGAAGCGCGCGAAGCCATGCTCGATTTTGCGCTCGATCCCGCGACCTCTTTCGCGTGCTACAACACGATCGCGAGATTTTCGAAAGAGCGATCGGAGATCGAAAGCGCGCGGGCCCATTTGCTGACGGATCTGCCGCCGGGCTCCGAAGGCGCGATCTGGCGCGCCAGATTGTATCGCAGCGAAGATGATCTCGAGGCCGCGATCGCAGAGGTGAACAGCGCTTTGGCCGACCGACCCACCGATTCCGAGCTGCTCAGGGAACGGGCCGCGCTCGCTTTGGCCCAGGGTTATTGGGGGCGCGATGCGAAGTCCCTGCTGGCAGTGCGTTCGCTTCTGGCTGATGCGCCAGACTTGCGCGTGCGGCTTTCACAGGCGGAAGCATTGTTCGAGGCTTTTGGCGGCTCCATCGAGAAAGCGGCGCGGTCCCACGACTTCTCGCACATCATGTCGCCGGAGAGCATATTCGAAACTGTGGCCGGCTCCGCGCGTCCGCGGAACGTGGCAACCGGCTCGGGCCTCGTCATGATCGCCCACTCTCTGACGGCTGGCGGCGCGGAGCGCGTCGTTGCCACCACGTTTCGCGCGCTGCACGAGAGCGGCCGCTTCGATTGGGTGAAGCTCTATCTGATCGATCTCTCGCCGCACAACGGCACTGATTTTTACCTGCCGCTCGTCGGGGCCGCGGCGTCCGATATCGTGGTGCTGAACCGCACCGGCCCGATCGAGGCGCCCTTCGCCTGGCTGCCACAGGACAATGCGGCAACGGCCCAGGCGATCTTCAATCGGCTGCAGGAAGACAAGCCTGCGATTGTGCACGCATCGCTCGAGCCGCTTACACTCTTTGCAGGGCTCGCCGCGCTTCACGCCGGTGTCCCGCGCATTGTCCTGCACACGCACAACATGCGGCCCACGGCGCTCCGCCCCGAGCTCGCGGCGCCCCGCCGCTGGCGCGGCTGCTATGAAGCGTTGCTGGGGCGGAAGAATGTGGCGTTGGTCGGTGTTGCGGGAGCGGCAATCCGCGACTACGAGCAATGGCTCGATCTCGAAAATGCCTCCAATCTTCACGTCGTGCACAATGGTTTCGATGCCGGTGTGTTTCGGCCTGTGCGCGATGCCGCCGCGCGAAGCGCGCTGCGCACGCCGTATGGCGTCCCCGATTATGCGCCGCTGATTGGAACGGCGTTCAAGTTCCGCCAGGAGAAACAGCCGCTTCATTGGGTGGATGCGGCGTGCGAAGTGTTGAAGCAAAGGCCCGATGCCCGCTTTGTCATGTTCGGCGATGGCGAACTCATGGAAGATACGCGCCGCCACATCGAGGCCAAGGGTGTGAAAGCGAACTTCATCCTCCCCGGTCTTGTACAGGACCTCGCGCAAAGACTGCCGGCGCTCGACCTCTTTGTCCTGTCGTCGGCGTCGGAAGCGCTGCCCAACGTGATGCTCGAAGCGCAGGCTTGCGGCGTTCCCGTCATCGCCCGAAGCGTGGGCGGCATCTCGGAGACGATGTCCAACGGGGTGACGGGCATGCTGGTCGAAGACAATACGCTGCAATCTCTGGCCGATACGATCCTGCGCGCTCTCGCAGATCCGGCATGGATGGCTGCGGCGTCGCGTGCGGGCGAAGACTTTGTGCGCCGCCGGTTCTCGCCAGAGCGCATGGTGACAAAATTGACGGACATCCTGCTCACAACGCCGGACAGAGCCGCATGAGCACAGTTCGCTTCATGCTGTTGATGCCCTGGGGCCGCGTAGGCAGCAACCTCCTGGTTTCCATCTTGCGCCAATCCGCGCCAATGAAGCTTGCCAACGAGAATCTGAACGCGCTCCGTACAGCGGAAGAACAGGCTGCCTGGTTTGGCGAATTCTACGAAGAGGATGCCGCGCAGCCTTCGCGCGCATTCATCGGCTCCAAGCAGGCCATGATGGCTATTCGCGATGTGCCGGCGATGACAGCCATGCTGCGGCGCGCGGGCGTCCGCATCGTGCGGCTCCGGCGCGACAACCTCGTCAAGGCGGCGGTGTCACAGATGCGCGCCGAAGCGCACGCCGAAAAACTCCGCCGCGAAACCGGCGAAGGCCCGTGGGCGATCAGGAAGGGCATGGAACTGCCCGGTCCCTCTGCCCTCGACCCCGATCTCCTGATCAAGCGCATCGGCATCATGGAACGCCAGCATCAAGCGCTCATGTCGGCGTTCGCGCCCGAAGAGGTGCTCGATATTGAATACGAAGAGATCAATTCAGCGCTTGACGCTGTCGTGCGGCGCGTGCGCGAGTATCTGGACATGCCACAAAAGGCCTATGATGTTCCGTTCATCAAGGCGACGCCGAACGATTTGCGAGCTGCGATCGTGAATTATGACGAGGTGATGGAACGGCTAGCGCTGAACAACTACGTGAACTCTATCGATACGAACTAGGCAGAACTCAAATTAACCGATCTGGCGGCGCCGAGGAATTGAGAAGTGCTTGCCTGCGCGCGAGACAGATGCCGAGCTTTTCTTTATTGCGCGCGATATTTGCCCGCAATTCCGCGACCATGTCGCTATCGCGGGTGATCTCCGCTTTCAACTCAGCTATTGTGGCCTTGAGCCTTTCTACTTCTTCCCGATCTTCTTTGCTCAAGACCGGTTTGGAAATTTGTTGGGTCTCCGCTTGAGTCCCAGTTGCTTTCTTTTTCCGGGGCATTGATCCCTCTGTCCGGCGCACGCTGCAATATAACATGCTCAGGCCACATTTACCTGGCCAAATCAGAGATTCGAAAAATCGGAGATTAGTATCTGTTTTTTCCTTTCAACGCATTTTTCGGACAGATTTCGGAGGAATGACCAACTATCTGGGGTGAGCTTCGCGTCGTCCAAGGTCATGCAAAGCACGCCGCCATCGTTAAGTATGTTTTCCTTCAAATCCAAAAGAAAGAAGCGCCACTGATCCACGGACCAAGGGCGCTTCTCTTCATCTATATTGAAAGCCGCGAGAAATGCCGTCAGCAAGTCGTAACGACCGCCGACTTCTCCGAGGGGCTCAGAGGGGAATATCCGGTGGCTAATTCGTTCCACGTGATAGAGATCACAGAGTGCATCGTATAGGTGACCGTCGTGCACTAAGCCGCGTGATCTGTCCGGAAGATCGGTTCCTACGACGAGGTGTCCGTAGAAGCGCGCGACGACGGGAAAGTGTCCCGGGCCGGTCCCAAGATCAAGAATCCGGAGCGGGCGCTGGTTATCCAGGCCAATCCAGCGCGCATTGTTCAGCTTACTTTCGAACCATGTGATGGGATCAATATATTTTAGCATGTTCCCGTTCTGGGTACGGCTTTCCGCGCTGAGGAAAGTCCGTTGGATGCGCGCAAATTTCTCTGCATCGACTTCGCGCAGCAGATATTCAAAAAAAGCCACGGTCGACGTGCTCAAAGCATGGTTGAGGCGCCTGAGTTCTTCGATTCGCGCCTGAATCATTTCGTGAAAATCGCCAAACATCCATTTGAGATGCTCGGGTTTGATGGTCGCAATTTGCTCAGGGGTAATTCTATTAGACATGACACCGTGCGGGGTCTGGGATCGGCCTGGCGGAATGCTGAATAGTCTTCTGATACGCTGCCTGCAATTGATCGAACAATTGCGTGGCTTCGGTACTGGCGGCGATGATGTCGATATGGGACTTCGGCAGATTACATGACTCTACTGGTGTGATCTCGGGCGCGTAATCGGCATTCTTTAGTTTTCCCAACGCGCGCGAATTTCCACCGATCGCGTGTCCCGGGCGGGTTCTTGATAGCACGCCTTCATCGAACTGGAGACCTAATGTATTGCACGCAGCTCGGAGTGTATTGGCCGGATCGCGTGCAAATTCATCGAAGAAGAGGAAGGCGACATTGCCCTCCGGGCGAAAGTCCTCAAGAAACATGCGATAGTTCTGCGTCCAGACGTTCACGTACTTTTTGCATTCCTCAAGGTAATAGCTCTCGCTTTCCCCGGCTTTTCGCTTGTTCAATTCCGATTGCCAAGCTTGGGGCAGGCTCTTGAACACCACAAGTCCGTCGAATCGCAAGCGCGGATCGTTATCCACGATCTTGGGCGGATTCTTGTCGGCGGAAATCAGATTTCTTGTGCCGAGTTGCTGTGCAATTCTATCGAACCAATTCGTGTGATCGGCAGCGAGGTGTCTTCGAAAGGTAAAATTCAAAACTTTGCAACTCGAACCACAGCCGGTACAGGGTACGAGTCCCACCGGATTCTCGGTGTCAAAATCTATTGGACCATATCCTTTAGCTGCTTTCGCCTTTGTCAGCCAATGGGACTCGCCGATGCTTGCAGTCTCCGGGAGGCCGCCAAGTAGGCGGTCAATCAGCGTACTGCCGCTATAGGAGACGCCACAGATGACAACATTCTTCCGCTCGTTGTCGCAGAACTCGATGCCGGTATCTTCCTCCAGAACAGCACGCAGATGTCCACGAAAGGACCCAGATGCCTCGGGCGCTGCTTTTGCCGCGGCCAGGTCGGGCGTATCTCCTGCACGCGAACGCGCGCGCGCGAGATGAAATGCGGCCTCGAAATCTCGCGGGTTATTGTCGCGCAACGTCTGCCAGTGCGGAACGGCCCTATCCGGATTTCCCAGTTCGTCGAACTGGCGCGCAAGTGCGCGCTGAACGAAATCGTTCGCTGCATTTGCCGCAAGAATTCGGTTTCCGATCTCCTCGACAGCGTCGAAGTCGCGCCGCAGGCGCGCCCGCATCAGCAAAGTCCCGTGCGGCACGCGGTCGGAAGCCGGCGTAGACTTTTTCGACGGAGAAAGTGCGGAAGGCATGGAACGATCACGTCGCGGGTTGCAGGGGTAGTTACGTTGGAGCATAGAAGATCGCCGTTTACGGCGACAGTATCAATTGGATCGCCTAGCGCAGCCCACCATCGGCCGGGCCATCCATGCCCAGTCCCATGAAAGTGGTTGCCTCGCCGCGCGCTGCGAATTGAGCCGCCAAAGCTTTCGCGGCCTCGTTCTCCGGCTCGCGCTGAATCAGGTCGGACAAGATCGCCTGACCGTCTTCGGTTCTGCCCATGCGCAGATAGCACCGCGCGATCTGCAGGGCGTGCCCGCCCGAATCTTCCGGCACCAGGACCGCGAGCCGTTTCCATGCATGCGCGGCGACGGCGTAGTCGCGGCTGGTCATGGCGGCCTGCGCCAGCAGGCGATGCACGTCTATGCTTTCCGGTGCGATCTTGGAGGCTGTTGTCCCGAGCGAAACCACTTGCGCGAATTTCTTTTCCTTGTACGCCGCGCGCATGTCGCGAACGAGGTAGCGCGCCACCTGATCGAGCCGGCGCCGCGCGTCGGCGTATTCGGGGCGGTTCTCCGGCACGGTCGCGAAGAGGCGCGCGGCCTCGACAAGCTGCTTTTCATCGACGGCCTTGCGGCCGGCGCGGATCGCGCGCGCGGGCAATTTGGCGATCGCGTCTTCGGCTTCAAGATCGCCGGGCGCTTCGGCCAGAACGCGGGACCACGCCTCATACGCGTGGGGAAAGTCCTGCGCCCGCTCGGCGGCCCGGGCATATTGGACCAGCGCGTCACGATCCCGTGGGGATTTGTCGAGGACTGCGCTCCATGCGCCCATCGCCGAGGGCCAGTCCTGCAGCGCCATCAGAAGACGACCCATGCCTACCAGCGCGCGATCGTTCCCGGGCTCACAGCGAAGGATCGTCTGATAGGCGTGAATTGCCTTGCGCGGTTCTTCCTGCGCGACAAAGCGTTTGGCCTGGTTTCGCAGCGTCAACATGATCCGGTCCATGCCGGAGGTCGCCAGTCGATCGTCATTCGAGGCTGCTGCGATGGCCGCAAACTCGTGATAGGCATCCACAAGATCACCGTCGCGTTGATGCAGAGCCGCGCTTTTGGTGAGCTCTGCCATCACCGCAGCGATCTTTCCATCCCACTCTTGAGACGGTGCATGCGCACGCATCGCCGTCGCGGCCGCGAGCATACCGCGATAATCTTTGGCTTTCTCGAAAAGCCGCAATTCGTCTTCCACCCGGGCGGCATCATGTTCCGTCAGGCGCGAAAACATGCGGATCGCGCGCGCGATGTCGCCTGCTTCCACGGCAAGCCGCCCACCCAATTGCCATGCGGTTCTGTCCTTGTCGCCGAGGGCTTCAAGTTTCGCGATGGTCGCACTCGCTGCGGAAGCGAAATTACTTCTGATCTGGGACCTGGCAAGCTGGAAGTAGGCTTCGGGCCATTCCGGCCTGAGAACGATCAGCTGTTGCCACGCCTCCGTCGCCTCATTCCAAAGCTTCAGGTTGCTGCAGGCGCGCGCGTGGAACTGACGCATTTCGCGGTCGTCCGGATCGACCTCGCAGTAACGCTGCGCCGCATCCTGAAGCACGGGCCAGTCGCCCTCGCGGTGCGCAAGACGCGCCCGCCATCGCAGGAGGCCCAGGGATTCGGGATCGACCGCAGCGGCCTGGTCGAGGAACTGGCGGCAAAGAGCCAAATCTCCGCCTTCGTAGGCCTGACGCGCGCGCTGCAGGGACTCTTGAAGGTCGGACACTGCTATGTCTGCCGGGCCGGTTCCGGGCTGCGCGCGCCATATTGCCGATACCATTCCACGAACGCCGGAATGCCGGCGGAAATCGGCGTCTTCGGTTGAAATCCGTAGTCGCGCCGGATGGCGTCGATATCGGCAAAGCTTTCGGGAACGTCGCCGGGTTGAAGCGGAAGCATTTCCTTTTTCGCTTCGCGGCCGAGCACCGACTCCAGCGTGGCGATCATGTGCATCAAATCTTCGGGCTTGTTGTTGCCGATGTTGTAGACGCGATGCTTCAAACCGTCTTTCAGGCCTCTTTCCGGTTCGCGGGCGATCAACAGCACGCCGTTCACGATGTCGTCGATGAAGGTGAAATCGCGCTTCATCTTGCCGTGATTGAAGACCTGTATCGGTTTACCGGAAAGGATCGCCTGCGTGAACAGCCACATCGCCATGTCGGGCCGCCCCCACGGTCCATACACCGTGAAGAAGCGCAGGCCGATGAGCGGCATGCCGTAGAGATGCGAATAGGTGTGCGAGATCAGCTCGTCGGCTTTCTTCGTCGCGGCGTAAAGCGAAACCGGAGAATCCACGCGATCGGTTTCAGAAAACGGCATCTTCGTGTTGCCGCCATAGACCGAACTGGAGGACGCATAGACCATCGCCTCGAAGGCGTCGTGGTGGCGGCAGAATTCGAGCATATTCAGGTGCCCGACGAGATTGGCCTGCATATAAACGTGCGGATTTTGAATCGAGTGGCGAACCCCCGCCTGAGCGGCGAGATGCACGACCCTTCGAATTTTTTCGCTGCCGAGCGCTTTTCTCAACGCATCGAAATCGGAGATATCGACTTTGTGAAAGCGAAAATTCGGATATTCGCGCAGAACCGAAAGCCTGCTCGTCTTCAACGCAACGGAATAATAGTCGTTGAGGTTGTCGATGCCGACCACCTGCTCACCCGCATCGAGCAGATGCCGGGCGGTGTGAAAGCCGATAAAGCCAGCTGCCCCGGTCACCAAATAAGTCATCAGGCTCCGCTCTATCTCTCGTTAACGAATTAAACGTTTGGCCTTCGGAATAGTCGGATTACTAGCGCAGCCATGCCCTGATTTGAAGGGATAAGAAGTAAACGTCGCGCGTTATGCAAATGCACGGTTGTGGCCGGGAACTCCGCTTGCAGACGATTTTCCGAAGTTTGACGCAAGTCTTTGCGCACAGGTGACGGCCGGTTTGCATTAACCAACGGAAATGTCGGGCCTTCGTCAGCGTGCACGAGCGTGGCGCAGTTGCACGTCGGCAACGCTCAGGCCATGCCGAGACTCTCGAGCACGGCGTCCACCGCGCGCTCCATTCCGAACTTGGCGTGTACGAAGGCCGGGCCATGCGTTCTTGCTTCCTGCCGCCACCCGGTATCGCCGAGGATGCGCAGTATCGCGTCCGAATAGGCCATCGCACCGGCGTCTGGCGGGATCAGAAACCCGGTCACACCTTCATCGAGTGTCTCGAATGCTCCTCCCACATCCGCAGATACCGCCGGAACGCCGAAATGCTGTCCTTCGATCAGCACGTTGGGCAGCCCTTCGCGATCGGATGTAAGAAGATTGATATCCAGTGCGCGGTACCACGCGCCAACATCCGACACGAGACCCGGCATGTGAAGCCGGTCGCCGAACCCGTGGGTGTGCGCGTAGTCGCGCATGGCAGCGCCCATATCGCCATCACCAAGTATGGCGAAGTGAACGTCGCTTCGTGATTCCGCGACGATCCGCGCTGTTTCGATCCACAGCATGGGCCGCTTCACCGCGGTGACGCGGAAAACGCCGCCGATGAGGAAATCGTCCGGCCCGACCCCGAGAGACGCGCGCAGGCCGTTGTTGCGTTCCGCGTTGCTTCCTAGCTTTTCGAATTCGACCGCATTGTGCACCACGCGAAAGCGCGAATTATCGATCGAGCCGGTCCAGTTCTTGTCCGTATCCAGCCCGGCCGACGAATTGTTGATCATCAGGAAATTCGGCAGCGCCAGAAGGTGGCGATAGGTGTGTTGCATCGGCCGCAGGTGCAGATTTGTCTCCAGTTCCCCGTGCCCCCACAGATCGGGCGAAAGGGATCCACGGTGAATCGCAAAACAGGGAACGCCTGTCAGGGCGCACGCGATTGCCGCGGCGAACAGGTCTTGCCGCAGATGAACGGCCTGCGGTCGCTCGGAAAGGATGAGCTTGCTGAGCCGGACGATATCTTCCTTCAGGATTCTCGGCATGAAATCGATCGCTGCCGCAAGCCTTGGCCGGTCCGACAATTGCGGAAGGTCTACGCGAAGATCGGAATTCTTCTGCCAATTCTCTCCATAGAACACCAGATCAATGGGCAGTTCGCGGGCATGCCGAAGAAAGGGTGCGCGATCTTCGCCCTCGGTGGATCGCAGCGCCAGGATTGCCTTTCGAACGCGCGCATCGGCCGCGAGTCCGCCCAGAACTGTCACGGTCTGTCGCTCGCTGCCGCCTTGCCGCAACGAAGAACTCACTGTCAGCAGGTGTCCGTGCTGAGGTTCGTATTCCAGTTTCTTCTTCGCAACCTCTTCGAAAACGATATCGATCAGGTTTTCCGGGAACAGCGGGTTAGAATCGGGACCGCAGAACTCGGCGATGTCGCGGACGCGTTTCAGCCGCGCGGTATATTCGCCGGATGGTATGTTGTCGGGCGCCATCCGTTGCAGCGCGACGTGTGCGTCGCCGTAGCGGTGCAGACGCGTGTGGAGCAACGCGATCTCTCCATCGAGATCCACGCGCAAGTTTTTCGGAAGCTGACCACGGCTCTTTGCATCTTCGAAGTGCCTGATGGCGGCATCATGATCTATCCTCGCGCTGGCAATGGCACCCGAAACCCATGCCGCCAGTGCCGAGCCGTCGTCGCGTTCCAGAACGACGCCGTAGAGCGGGGCAATCTGCTCCTCCATGCGCTCGCGCATCACGACTCTTCGCAGGATGCGGACGACCGCGACGAGCGCGCGCATCTGCAGTTCGCGCAATTCTACGAAGGGCGCCGCCGATTCGAGCGTACGCCGGCATTCTTCCACGAGTTCGCCGAACCGTTCGGTCTTCGCCAGCAGGTCGACGATCTCCATCGCAATGGTCACATCGTTTCGGTAATCGGGCAGGCTGCGCCACAGGACAGCGGCTGCATCGGCGGCATTCGCATTGATCAGTTTCTCGGAGATCGTGCCGAGCATGGAACGGTCGATATCCGGGCATCGGGACGCGCGTGTACAGAATTCGAGCGCTGAATCGGCGTCTTTCCAATCCGCTGCGCGACCCGCGGCTTCGAGCCAGAATTCCACTTCGTCCGTGTGAGCGTCGGAATAGGCGGCGCGCGCACTCTCGAGATCGCCGCGTTTGATGTGAAATGCGGCAATGGCGTGTGCCAGCCAGACATTTTCGCGCATCAAGCTCATACCTTGGCGGCGAATATCGTCGAGCACCTTGTCGGGCACGTCGCGGCCGAGTTCGTTCAAGCGAGTCAGGAAACCAATTGCCGGCAGGTCGTGATCACTTGTCGGACGCGGATTGGCGCTGCGGCTTTTTTGGCGGGGTTCTTTTTCCTTCGGCGCTTCTTCCGCCGCCGCGATCAGGACGCCGTAGGATCGAACGCGCTCCAGATATGGATCGTCGCCAAGGCGCAACGCCAATGCCTCCAGCGCCAGATCGAGCTCTCTTGCGTTTCCGGAGTCGAGCCTGTTCGCGATCCGCGAAACCTGGTCATGCGCGATGCGGGAGCGAAGCTTGCGTGCTTCGGCGTGATTGGGCTTGTCCTGCAATACGCCCGCAAGCATGTCCAATGCGTCGAGCGGCCTGCCGCCGCGCAGATGAATGCGCGCCATTGCCATGCGCGGCTCGATGTCCTGCGGCGCTGCGGTGGAAATGCGTGTCCACAAGGCGGCCGCGTCCTCAAACTGGGCTTGCCGCATGAGTTCTCGAGCGCTTTCACGGAGTTCTCGCAAGCTCAGCGCGTCGATGTTGTCTGACGGTGGCGCCATGGGATGCGATGGATGCTCGGTGTGTTCGGATAAGCTCTTTGGTGAGCTTAGTTCCCACCCTTCGCGATGACTAGCCGAACGATTTGGCAGGGCCCGCGCGGGACGTGACTGGTGCCGGCTACAGGACTCGAACCTGTGACCCCATGATAACAAATCAGGTGCTCTACCAGCTGAGCTAAGCCGGCCCGTCGCGGTTCCCATAACGGACAACATGGGCGAAAGGCAAATGGAGCGTGGTGCCATGCCGTGAACACGGCCTTTTGCGGGAGTGGGGAGCATTTGCGGGTGCGGAACCGCGAGCGGTCGGCTAGAGTTCTGGGAGAGCGCCGCATGGAGATTTCTATGGGCAAGCGGGTTTTCCTGGCCGCCGCATTTGTTCTTGCCTTCGCCGGCGCCGCTTTTGCGGATGTCATCACCTATCACAATTCCAACCTGCGCCACGGCGCCTACATCGTTCACGGCCTGACCCTGGCGACTGCTGCAAATGTCCATCGCGACAGCAGGTTCAGCGCGACCGTCAGCGGCAACATTCATGCGCAGCCTCTGTTCTGGCGGCCGCAAGGCGCGAACCGCGGCTACGTGATCGTCGCGACGGAAAACAACGCCGTCTATGCGCTCAACGAGGCGACGGGCGCCGTCGTGTGGCAGCGGCAGCTTCCGGCATCGGTGCCGGACAGCGCACTTCCCTGCGGCAATATCGATCCGGCGGGGATCACCGGAACGCCGGTCATCGATCCCTCTGCCGGTGTACTCTATCTCGACGCCCTGACCACGACGGTGAATGGGCCCCGGCATATGCTCTATGCGCTCTCGCTCGCGGATGGTTCGGTTCTGCCGGACTGGCCGCTGGATGTTCAGGCGGCGCTCGTCACGCAAAGCGCGATATTCGACTCATCGGTACAGGGCGAGCGCAGCGCGCTGCTGTTCTTCGACAACAATCTTTATGTGAACTATGCCGGTCGCGCGGGCGATTGCGGAAACTATCGCGGTACCGTCATTCAGGTGCAGACCGCGCCGCCGTCGATTGTCGCCAACTGGCAGACACGCGCCCGCGGCGGTGGGATTTGGGCGCAAGGCGGCATTGCGGGCGATGGAATTTCGCTGTTCGTGACGACGGGCAATACGCATGCATCGAGCTGGAGCGATGGCGAGGCTATTATCAGGCTTCATGCAGGTCTCGCGCATTCCACGAAGTCAAAAGACTATTTCGCTCCGGCGAACTGGCAGGCTCTCGACAGTTCCGACAAGGATCTCGGTAGCACCGAAGCTTTGCCGATCACAATCGCCTCCGGTGGCAGGCGGATCGGCCGTCTCATCGCTTTCGGCAAGGAAGGCAATGCATATCTGACCGATCGCAAGAAGCTTGGCGGCATCGGTGGCCAGATCGCGACTTTGCCGGTCGCCAACGGTCCGATCCGCACGGCACCGGCGGTTTATCAGACAAGCACCCAGACCATGGTCGCGTTCACCTCGGGCGGCGGCGGCAGTTGCGGCGGCAAGAACATCACAATGCTCAATGTGGCCGCATCCAGCACGACACCTCTCAGCGTCGCATGGTGTGCACTGTTCAACGGCCAGGGTGCGCCGATCGTCACGACATCCGATGGTGCATCCGATGCGATCGTATGGGCGGTGGGCGCCGAAGGCGACAATCTGCTCCACGGCTACAATGCTCTGACCGGTCAGCCGGTGTTCACGGATACGGGGCCTGCGATGGCGGGCCTGCACCGTTTCCAGACGATCGTGGCGACGCAGTCGCGGTTTTACATTGCTGCAGACAATACGGTTTATGCCTTCGCGTTCGGACCCTGAGAATGGAGAAGTGAGATGAAAACGCGTTTCTTGATGGTGGCGGCTCTTGCCGGATTTACGCCGATCGCCGCGCTGGCGGATAGCGTCGTCACCTATCACAACTCCAACCAACGGGACGGCGCCTACACGATCCCCGGCCTGACGCTGTCTGCCGCCGCGAATATGCAGCGCGACACGAAATTCGACGGCACGATCAGCGGGCACGTCTACGCGCAACCGTTATTCTGGAAGCCGAAAGGCACCAAGCGCGGCCTGGTGATCGTCGCCACGGAATCCAACACCGTCTATGCACTCAATGAATCGTCCGGAAAAATTGTCTGGCGGACAACATTGGCGAACCCGATGCCGTTGAATCAGCTGCCTTGCGGAAACATCGATCCGATGGGCGTGACCGGAACGCCCGTGATCGACCCCGCATCCGGCCGGCTCTATCTCGACGCCATGACCAAGACCAGCAATGGCGCGCGCCATATGGTCTACGCGCTGTCGCTCGCAGATGGTTCGATCGTCAGCGGCTGGCCGCTGGACATGCAGGCATTGTTGACCGGGCAGGGTGCGACGTTCGACTCCTCGGTGCATGGCGAACGCAGCGCGCTGCTGTTCTTCAAGAACAAGCTCTACGTGAACTACGGCGGTCATTTCGGCGATTGCGGTGCCTATCGCGGCACGGTCGCGCAGATCGATCCGGGCAGCGCGACGCTCGATGCCAACTGGCAGACGCGCGATACGGGCGGCGGCATCTGGGCGCAGGGCGGCATCGCGGGCGACGGCACAAATCTGTTCATCACGACCGGCAATACATTCAGTGGAAGCCAATGGCGTGATGGCGAGGCGATAATTCGCCTTCACCCGGGTCTGGTGCATTCCGATGACACGCATGATTTCTTCACACCGTCGAACTGGAAGAGCCTCGACAACAGCGATGAGGATCTCGGCGGCACGGAGGCGTTGCCGATCGACATTCACGGCAAGCGCACGTCCAAGCGCGTCATCGCGTTCGGCAAGGACGGCAATGCCTATCTCGCAAACCGCAACAATTTGGGTGGCATCGGCGGACAGATTCAGGTCGTGCAGGCGGCAAACGGCTCCATTCGCACCGCACCTGCGGTCTTTGAAACCGACACCAGCACCATGGTCGCTTTCACGAACTCCGGAAGCAGCCATTGCTCCGGCAGCAACGTCACGATGCTGAACGTCGCGCCGAGCGGAAAGGCGCCGATCTCGTTTGCGTGGTGCGCGCAATACAACGGCAGCAATGGCGGCCCGATCGTGACGACGACGGACGGCGCTGCCAATGCCATCGTGTGGGTGCCCGGCGCTGAAGGCGACAATGAGCTTCACGGCTTCAACGCGCAGACCGGTGCGGTCGTGTTCCCCGGAACGGGAACGGGCATGAGCGGCCTGCATCACTATCAGACGATCCTGGCGACGCAGAAACGCTTCTATGTCGCCGGTGATGGCAAGGTGTTTTCGTTCCGCTGGAACTAGGCTTTCTTCACGCGGGTCGTGCGCGCAGCGCCGCTTCGAACGCGGCGTAATCCGCAAAGCCTGTCGCTGGCGCGGCGAGGCGCGTCCATGCCTCATCCAGCATGGCAACGACGTCGGGTGACAGCGCGGTGCGGTGACCACCGGCGCCGCCCTGGCGCACCTTGGCGCTCTCGCTTCCGGGGGGAAGGTTGCACAGCTCTTCCGATTTCTGCCGCATCAGGAAATCGTCGAACTTGTCCTTGTGCGCCAGCATGAAGGGCATCGAGCTGTACTGGAGCGTCAGCTGCAGCAATTCGTCGTCGAGCGGAAGATCGCAGAACTGTGCAAGACGCTGCACATGGCTCTTCGGGTCCTCGCACATGTGCTCATAGGAAAAGAGCAGCACATTCGGGTTGTCGCGTTGCGCCCACCAGCTTGTGAGGTGTCGCCAGTAACGCCCGTTCGCGGCCCAGCCGTGGGCGAAATGCTCCATGGGGACGGTGCCGGGCTCCATGAACCAGCCCTCCATGAACTTGTACATGGAGACGAGCGCGTCCTTCGGATCGCGTAGCGAGACGACATAGCGTGCGCCTTTCGGCAGGTCGTCATAGGGGAGGTGGCTCTTGTAGCCGCGCGGATCGGTGACCTGTTCGCCGTTGATATCGAGACCGAGCGTCACGCTGGTTTCGATCCATGGGACGACGCGCGAGATATCGTCGAAATCCAGATCGCCGCGCGTGCGCAGGCAATGAAAGGTCTGTTGCAGCCAGGTCGTGCCGCATTTTCCGAACGGCGAGATGATGACGTCCGTCGGGCGCGGCCGATAGGATTTCAAGGCGGCTTCGCGGTCGGAATCCGGAAACATCCGGTCGATGATCGGGCCGAATTCCTCGGCCGTGCGCGCGCGATGCGGCGTAAGCATGTCCAATCCTGCCCCCTTGCCGGATCGATGCAGCGCCATCCTATCGCAAAAGTTGCACACCTTTCCAGCGGGTGACGATCAATTCACCTTGAGTATCAACACCCAATCACCATCGCCGTCGTGGTTGTTGCCCGGTGGCGTGAAATTCTGGGTTCCCGCATTGACGAAGCTGCCGATGAAGGTCTCCGCCTGGTTCGTCGGATCGAACCAGAAGGCCTGCGCGGAGCCGGCGAGTTTGGTCATGTCGACGGTAACTTTGCGAACGGTTGGCAAGTAGGCCATCACCAGCTTGCCGTCGGGCGTCGCAGCCGCCGTGGCATAGGTATCGTCGGGGATCGGATCGTCGGTCGAATACTTGCCGTAGCCCTTGATCAGCACGGTATGCGCCCGGTCAGGCACAAGATCCCACCAGTTCATCGGTGCGAGCAGCTGCTTCACATAGGAGAATTGCTGAATGCCGATCGTATCGAGGTTGTCCTGCCAGTCCCCCGTCAGACGCCAGGAATAGGCGCTGGCGTAGAGCTGTCCTGTCGTGCCGCTCAGCGCCGACCACCATTCCTGCCGGCGCAAATTCTGTGTCGTTCCGCCGTCGGTGCCGCCATTGTGCTCGAACTCGTAGTTCGCTTCGACCATGAAGGTCGGCGCGAAATTGGCGCGTTTGTATTCGGAGAGCTCTTCCGCATAGGTCGGTTTGTAGGTGTAGACCGCATCGAGCTTCAGCAGCGGGCGCAGCGCTTTGTCTTCCAGCGATGCGCTCACCAGATAATCGAGTTCGATGGTCTGGATATGGTTCGGGTTGGCGCTGTCGAGCCCGCGCATCACGGCGCGCACCAGAGTGTTGTCCGACTTGGTCCGCCAGCTCTGGAAGTCGTTGCCGCTCAGCCAGATGATGTTGGTCCTGTCCTTGAAGCGGTTGCCGAGGAATTCGCCGTACTTCTTGGCTTTCATCGCGCCATTGCTTTGCAGGACGCCGAGCCAGCCGCCGGTCTCGATGGGATCGAGCAGAACCACCATGCCATGCGATGCCGCTGTGTCGATCATCTTCGCCGCGCGGTCGAAATAGGCGGGGTTCGGCGTCGACAGATCGCCCGGTGTCGTGAAGGGCGCGATACCGTCAAAGGTCGTGCCGTCGGAATTGCACGCCGTGTAGCTGTCGCACAGCAGATTCACCCACAGCGCGTTGATGCCGTATTGCGCGCGGTCGTCCATGAAATGCTTGGCCTGCATCACCGAAAGATTCCCGACCATCGCCTGCGGCGCATCGCCGATGATCATGAACGGCGTGTTGTTCTGATCGACGAGATAGCGGTTGTTCGCGCTCGGCTTCAGCGGGAATGCCGGAAGCGGAACGCCGGCGAAGGCCGTTGTCGCGATCAGGGACGCAGCAAGACAAAGTGCGGATGTGCGCAGCATCGGATCCTCCCGTCTGTGTGGCGACACTAGCACAAAGACACGGTGAATGCGCTTTAACCCTGCGGCGCGGCGATCGACATTCTGTCCGGCACGATCGCGCCGCTGGAAATAATCATCGTCATCGCCTGATCGGTGGAGATGTCCAGGAAGGTGAGCTGGGCCACAGGAACGATCTGCAGGAAGCCGGAGGTCGGATTGAGCGCGCTTGGCACATAAAGGGCGGCGAGTTCCGCGCCGGTTTTGGCATCGCTGAAGATGCGCATGACGAACGCGACGGTTTTCATGCCCGGATGCGGCCAGTCGAGTAGCGCCACGCGCTGGTCGTTGCCCGGCTTTTGCTGGAGCACATCGACCAGTTTTTTCGCTGCGGAATAGATTGTCTGCACCAGCGGGATGCGGCCGATAATGCGCTCGAACAGGCCGATCAGCCGCTGGCCAATGACCCGAGAGGCGAACGCGCCGATGCCATACAGAACAAGTAATGCGACAACGACCGCCATCGCCAGCCGCATCCGCGGATCGGCCAGCCACGGCGCTGCCGCCGGAAAATCCTGATCGAGGAAAACAGTCAGCCGCGCCGCCAACGGTCCACCGAAGGTCGAGAGCACGCCCAGAAGGAAGTTGAACACCAGCCAGACCGCGAACAGCGGCGCGATGGTGAGCAGGCCTGCGATCAGATTGCGCTGGAAAGGGCTGCGCCGCCGCGGCGTCTCGTCCATGGGACCTCCGGCAAAAGGGGTAGACGGATTCGCGCCGGGAGATAAGGTCGGCTATTCCAGTTCTGTTCTGTATTTTGAAGGCATCATGACCCGGTATCTGATCACCAGCGCGCTTCCTTACATCAATGGCGTCAAGCACCTCGGCACGCTGGTCGGCTCGCTGTTGTCGGCTGACGTGTACGCCCGGTTCCGCCGCGCGCAGGGCTTTGAGACGCTGGCGATCTGCGCGACGGATGAGCACGGCTCGACCACCGAACTCGCAGCCCAGGAAGCGGGCATGGGCGTGCGCGAATTCTGCGATCAGCAATATGCGATTCAGAAGAAGGCTGGCGACGGTTTCAACCTCGCATGGGATCATTTCGGCCGTTCGTCGAACAAGCCGAATCACGAACTGACCCAGCATTTTGCGCGCCAGCTCTGGAAGAACGGCTTCCTCGACGTGCGCACGACCAAGCAGGTCTATTCCAACGCCGACAAGCGCTTCCTCGCCGACCGCTATGTGATCGGGACGTGCCCGCATTGCGGCTATGACCGTGCGCGCGGCGACCAGTGCGAGAACTGCACGCGCGTGCTCGATCCCGTCGATCTCATCAATCCACGTTCGGCGCTGTCGGGTTCAGCAGATATTGAGATCCGCGATTCCACCCATCTGTTCCTGAAGCAGTCGGAGTTCGTGCCGCAGCTGCGCAAGTGGATCGATGCGCGCAAGGGCGAGTGGTCGCCGCTTGTCACCTCCATCGCCAACAAATGGCTCGACGAAGGTCTGCAGGATCGCGGCATCACGCGCGACGTC